>NZ_PJBT01000191.1:0-196952 GCF_002836035.1 Halomonas sp. MES3-P3E
GAGAAATAGAGAACTACCTAGATGTTGAAACTTTAGAAAATTCTATTGCTAGTGCTCATGGTCACTTTTACAAGATAGAAGATATAGGGAGATGGTCTAACCTTCTAAAATACAAAATAAAGAAGGATGATAAAACGAGAACAGCCAACAAAGTAAAAGTAGCCAGAGCATACGTAGATAATTGTCATAATAACGTAATTTACACACCAGAATTGAAAGAAAAAATCAAATCTATAAATGATTTTATTGAACGGTCTGGGAATTAAACATAACAAGTAAATTCAGATGACGCCTACGGCGCACCTGATTTAAGCGTTACACGTCATTCATCACATCTCTAGCATTCATAGGTAGTATTTCATGAAACAAATTAAAAAGATAAAACTAAAAAACTTCAAAAAGTTCAGAAGTAGTGAAGTCAATTTCCATGAAGAAAAAAATATATTAATAGGTGATAACGAAGCAGGTAAAAGTACAATTCTAACTGCTATAGAGTTAGTGCTTGGCGGTAGTAAAAATAAAGTTGAGTCTATTGGATTGGAAAGTATCTTCAATACAGATGCAGTCAAAGAATTTCTATCTGGTGATAAAAAGGAAAGTGACTTACCAATACTCCATGTAGAGATATTTCTCAATGAACAAGATAATCCTGATTTGAATGGAAGAAATAATACTGATAATGTAGATTCAGATGGCCTTAAATTAGTTTGTGAACCTATTGAAGAATTAGGTAGTGAGATTCGTGATGTACTTGCTCAGGACGAAAGCAACTTTCCATTCGAATACTACAGTGTGAAATTCAGTACATTTTCTGGTGAAGCTTACTCAGGGTATCGAAAATTTTTAAGGCATTTGTCAATTGACAGCTCTCAGATTAATAGTGAATATGCAACAAGAGAATATATAAAAACTGTTTATGAATCTCTTGCAGAGCAAAACCAGAGAATTACACTGAGAAATGAGTATAGGCTTCAAAAGAAGAAATTTGTTGAAGAAGCTTTGGAGATAATCAATAAAGATATCGATAAATATCAGTTTTCAGTAAGAACAGGGAGTAAATCAAATCTTGAAGCAGATCTAACAATCACTGAAGATGACATTGCTCTTGAGAATAGAGGAAAAGGACGGCAGTGCTTCATAAAAACAGAATTCGCACTTACTAGAAATGGTGATGGACAAAGCATAGATGCACTTTTGCTTGAAGAGCCAGAAAACCATTTGAGCCATACAAATATGAAAAAGCTGATAAATAGAATTTCAAATTCAGAAGCAAAACAAATATTTATTGCAACTCATAACAGCTTGATTAGCACAAGACTTGATTTAAGAAACACAATCTTACTCAATAGCAATAGTGCAAGCCCTATAACCCTCGAGGCTTTACCTGAAGATACTG
Source organism: Halomonas sp. MES3-P3E (assembly GCF_002836035.1). Classification (NCBI taxonomy): domain Bacteria; kingdom Pseudomonadati; phylum Pseudomonadota; class Gammaproteobacteria; order Oceanospirillales; family Halomonadaceae; genus Halomonas; species Halomonas sp. MES3-P3E. The sequence goes on from NZ_PJBT01000191.1 coordinate 1,397, forward strand.
CCAAATTTTTTATGAAGGCACCAGATAACAATATTCTTGAATTTATATTGTCTTCGAAAGTTATTCTGGTTGAAGGCGATGCAGAATACATTCTAATTGGTGCGTTATATGAGTCAGTCACAGAAAGGACTTTAGAAGATGATGATGTTCATATAATTTCTGTTGGCGGAACAAGCTTTAAGCGCTATCTTGATTTAGCAAAACTTTTGAATATTCGTGTTGCAGTCGTCAGGGATAATGATGGTGACTATGAGAATAATTGCGCCCAAAACTACAATGATTATTTAAATGACAATATAAGCGTATTTTATGAAGAAGATAACGATAAAAGTACTTTTGAGATTTGTTTTTACCAAGATAATAAAGGTATTTGTGATGAGCTTTTCCTTCCAGGAAGAAGAACTCTCACTGCTTTAGAATTTATGCTAAAAAACAAAGCGGATTGTGCTTTTGAATTGCTAGATAAAAAAGCAGGCGAACTAATCTCACCAACTTACTTAACTCGAGCTATAGAATGGATAAACGAGTAGTTTTAGCCGTTGCTGGATCAGGAAAAACCAGTCATATAATCGATAATATTAGTGAAGATTCTCGTGCGTTAATAGTAACCTATACAGATAATAACTATAAAAATATAAAGTCAAGAATAATTGACAAGGTTGGCTTCATACCCTTAGGTGTAAGAGTAAAAACCTACTTCAATTTTATTTATGCATTTTGCTTTAAACCATTGCTAGGCAATAAAATCAAATCAAAAGGAATAAACTGGAACATTCCGCCTGCATTCACGCTCAAGTTAAAGAGAAGCAGTCCTAAATTTTATTTAGATGGCCATGGCAGGCTCTACCACAACAGAATTGCTAAGCTACTTGATCAGTGCAACATGATGAAAGAGGTTTCAGAGCGGGTAGAAAAATATTTTGATTTAGTATGTTTTGATGAAGTTCAGGACTTTGGCGGCCACGATTTCAATTTTATATGTAAACTTTCCCCAAAAATCGAAAGTTTGCTTTTAGTTGGTGATTTTTTCCAACACACTTTCGACACCAGCCGAGATGGGAACGTCAATTCAAACATCCATAAAAATATTGATACTTATACAAGAAAGCTGACTCAAGCTGGATATGCATTAGATACAGATTTACTATCGCATAGCTATCGTTGCAGTCCAACCACTTGTAGTTTTGTCTATCAGAATACAGGAATACAAATTGAATCCCATAGGGATGATGAAACAATAATTCAGTTTGTACAGTCTGCGACTTTAGCTGAAGAAATCTATTTCGATGAAGATATCGTGAAATTATTCTTTAGGGATAGTAAGCGATACAATGGATTCACAGAGAACTGGGGTGCAACTAAAGGGCTTGATTGCTTTTTAGATGTATGTGTCGTTCTAAACGCTACAACGTTGCAGCATTATAAAAAATGTAAACTGCATGAATTAGCTCCGCAAACAAAGAATAAATTTTACGTTGCATGCACTCGAGCTAAAAGGAATATTTTTTTCGTTCCTGAGAGTCTTTATAAGCACCATAAACAATGAGCATACGACGTGTAACAAGAAAATCCAGGTGACACCTACGGCGCACCTGATTTAGGTGTTAAATCCCCTCCACCTCACTCACCCTCATCACCTCCCTAGCCACCGCATCATTCAATATCCCGCGTTTGGCTTCGATCAGCGTCAGCCATTCGCGGGCGCGGGTGATGCCGGTGTACACCAGCTCGCGGGTGAGGATGGGGTTGGGCGTTTGCGGTAGCAGCAGAGCGGTGTGCTGAAACTCCGAGCCTTGGGATTTGTGTACCGTCATCGCGAACACGGTTTCTACCGCGTGTAGGCGGGAAGGCAGTACCCAGTGAATTGGGTTGTCTGGGTCACTGGTCGGAAAGGCGACTCTTAATAGCGTTCTTCCTGGTGCTCCTGATGAAGAGCGGGGATCAGGCACCGCCATGGTGATGCCGATATCGCCGTTCATCAGTTTTAGGCCGTAGTCATTTTGGGTGACCAGAACCGGGCGGCCTTCGAACCAGCCTTTCTCTAGCGTGTGGTCGTTGCCGAACAGCAGCTTTTCACGGCGCAATGTTTTGGCGATGCGCAGGTTTAAGCCTTCTACTCCCCAGGGGCCTTTGCGTAGCGCGCACAGCAGCTGAAAGCGGCTGTAAGCCTTAAGTACTTCCTTCGCCCAGGCATCATAAGCTTTACCGTTCTCTTCAAATGCCAAGGTGGTATCAGGCCGTTCACTCGCTAGGGTATTCAGGTAGTGCTGGTAGCCGGTGGGCGGTGCCATTGGCTCGCCCTTGAAATTGGTGCGGCCTTCGCCTGCGTTGGGAAATCGTTCCGGGCTGCCGGTGATCACCAGGCGCTCCAGGGCGCTGTCTTCGTTTTGTGCGTCGGGCTTCAACACCAAGTGGTGCAGGTCGGCGTAGCCGTTATTCAGTACGCCATGCACGGCTTGGTGTTTATCCCGTTCCCCCAATGCCTCATTTAGCGGCTGGTTAATCGCCTGGGCGAGCTGGCCGATGCCGCTTGTTTCAGTAAAGCGGTGGCTTACCCGCAGCATGGTAATGGCTTGGTCTAGCGGCTGGCCGTCCGGGTCGATTAATGCCTCTGGCAGCGGGTGGTCGGTGAGTTCGGCCAGCCACTGCGCCGTGGCGGGTGTGTAGTGGGCGGCGTCGGCACGGCGGCATAGGTCGCCCAGCACGGCGCCTGCTTCCACGGATGCCAACTGGTCTTTATCCCCCAGCAGCACCAGCTTGGCGCTGGTGGGCAGGGCGCTGAGCAGCGCCGTCATCATTTCGATATCCACCATCGAGGCTTCATCTACCACCAGCACATCCAGCGCCAACGGGTTGGCGGCGTTATGGCGGAAGTGGCGGGTGTCGGCGCGGGCGCCAAGTAGTCTGTGGATCGTGGTCACTTCCGTCGGAATTTCTATTGCGTTCGATGTGGAGTTGGCTGATTGCTCAGCTAATAAAGATTCCAACCCGCTAAGGGGTAAGTCTTTCACCTGCCCGGCAATGGATTCATTAAGCCGTGCGGCGGCTTTACCTGTGGGGGCGGCTAGGCGAATGCGCAGCGGGTGGGCGTTGGGCTGGGCCAGTTGCAGGGTTTGTAGCAGGGCCAGCAGGCGCACCACGGTGGTGGTTTTGCCGGTGCCGGGGCCGCCGGTGATGATCGCAAAGGGGCTGCGGGCGGCGAGGGCGCAGGCGGTTTTTTGCCAATCCAGGGTACCGGTAGCGGGGAATAACGCATCCAGCGCGCTTTTGAGTAGCGGTGATTCCTCTGATTTATACTTAGGGCTATCCACGCTAAGCCGAGCGGCAATTTCTTGGTGCAGGGTTTGCTCGAACTGCCAGTAGCGGCGCAGGTAGAGTTTGCTGGTGTTGATGCTGTGGCTTACCACCAGCGGCGTATTGCCGGGGCCGTCGCTGATCAGCGTGGGGTGATTAAGTGCGGCTTGCCACTCGGGCAGCGTTAGCGTGGCCAGCACATGGCTGGGTAGCGGCGGCGGGTCGTTCAGGTCGTCGCCTTCCGGCGGTAGCGAAAGCGCAAAATCCGGGGCTTCCAGGGTGGCGGCTATATCCAAGCACACATGGCCGCGGCCTAGCTGATGACTGGCCAACGCCGCACCCAGCAACAGCAGCGGCGGGGCGTTTTGGGTTTCGCGGTCGAGAAAGCGCACCAGGGCCAGATCCAGATCCCGTAGCCAGCCACGAGAAACCCACCGCTCACACAGTAGGAATAGCGCGGTGGTGTCGCTTAGCGCGGGGTGCGGCTGGGTAGCACTGGCGGCTGATTCTGTCGGTGGTGTTACCGATGCGGTTGAATCAGGTGCAGCGGGCGGCGCGTCATCGGCGAACAGGTCAAGATTCATGGACTCGTTCTTGGAAGCCGTGTCTCGCTTACTCATGCCAGTGCCTCCTGGTTGCTTGCTGCTGACGCTGTTGATGAGCCTGTAAAGAGTGCATCCAGCGCTTCGATCAGCGCGACCGGCGCGGGCACGGCGTGTACGCCGCGGGCGGTGGTGCGGCTGCCGCGTAGAAATACCGTCATCGAGCCGCCCAGGTGTTGGTGCGGGTCGTAGTCGGGCAGGCGCGCTTTCAATAGCCGGTGGAGAGCGAGCATATACAGCGCCGCTTGCAGGTCGTAGCGTTTTTCGAGCATGGCATCGCGCAGGGCGTCAGTGGTGTAGGCGCTGTCGTCGCTGCCCAGGTAGTTGGACTTCCAGTCGAGCACGTAGAAGCGGCCTTCATGCTCAAAGGCGAGGTCGATAAAGCCCTTGAGCATGCCGTTGAGGGTGTCGGCATCCAGTACGGGGCGTGATACCCCTGGCAGTAAGTGGTCACTGACCAGCTCATCCAGCTTGCGCGTTTGTACCTGGTGCGCGGCAAACCAGAACTCCAGTTCCACCTGATAACTTTCGAGTTCACATAGCGCCACTTGGCTGCCTTCGCTGGGCTCTGTCAGGGACTGGGACGGGGCCTGTGACAGTGAGTGAGGCAGGGGAAGCGGTGTGGCGAGCAGTTCTTCCAGCCAGCCCGCCAGGGTGTCGTGCCATGCCTGCCAGCCGCGCAGTTGCACGCGCCGCCGCAGCATGTCTTCTCTGGCGGCGGGGTCTTCTAGCGCTTTGTTGAAGCCTAGCTGGCCCGCCCACTCCAGCAATCCATGCAGGAAGGTGCCGGGGCCTGGGCCTCGCGGAAACCGGTGCAGGTGAAATGCTTCGGTGTTGATGGCGTTGTCGTGGGGTTCATCCAGCACTTCCAGGGTGGTGGCTTCCTGGGGCGTGGTGGGTTCCGGTGTGGGCGTTGGCTGCGCCGCCCCTGGCATCGCTTCTGAGACTGCCCCGGAGGTGCGCAGCGCCGAGTAGCTGGCGATCCACCACTGTTCACGGGCGGGGCGCAGCGGGGTGCGGGCGTGGCCCAGTGCCTGCTGCTCCGGCGCCGGGGTGAAGCGCAGCGCGGTGGGGTCCGGGGCGGCGCTTAGCGCGATATCGCTGCCTTTCACCAGTTCGCCTAGCGCGTGGGTAAACGCGCTGGGGGCGATGGCCTTGCCGCCGTTGATCAAGTGGCCGATGGCGCTGTTCTCGCTGCCTTTTAGCGGCGCCAGCCCCAGCCAAGTGGCGTGACGGGCGCGGGTGAGCGCGACGTAGAGCTTGCGCAGGTCTTCACCCAGGCGTTCGCGGTCGGCGGTGGTAAGCGTAGCTTCATCGGCGCTCAGGCTGAGTTGCAGTGTGCCGTCGCTGTCGTGCCAGCGCAGCGGTAGGTCGGTGTCGCTGACCGGGCGGTGGTTGGCGATAAACGGCAGGAACACCAGCGGGTACTCCAGCCCCTTGGATTTGTGAATGGTCACTACCTTGACCAGATCGGCGTCGCTCTCCAGGCGCAGCTTGTGGCTGTCGCCGTGGCTATCCGGGTCGGCAATGGCCTCGGCCAGAAAGCGAATCAGCGCGTGTTCGCCGTCCAGTTCCTGGCTGGCGTGCTGCAGCATTTCGCCCAGGTGGAGCAGGTCGGTTAGCAAACGCTCACCCTCGGCGAACTCGCCCAGCAGTCGTGCGGCGATATCAAAATCGACCATCAATCGGCGCACCAGCGGCAGCACGCCTTGGCGTTGCCACAGGCGGTGGTAGTCGCTGAACTGCTCGACCCGCGCTTCCCAGGCCAGCTCGCTCTGGTTGAGGTGGTCGAGTGCTTCAAGGCTCAGCCCAAGTACCGGGGTTGCCAGGGCGGCGCGCAGCTTGGCTTCTGCTTGGCGCGAGTTGGCCTGGGGCTCGGCGCAGGCGCGCAGCCAAATGGCTAGCTGCGGAGCGATGGGGGAGCTGAACACCTTGTCGTGATCGGAAAGGTAGACGCTCTTGATGCCCCGGCTGGCCAGCGCCAGTCGAATCGCTCGCGCTTCCTGCAGGCCGTTGACCAGTACGGCCATGTCTGAGGGAGCCAGCGGAGTGAGTGATTGCTCTCCGTTATCGTCATCGCCACCAGCGCCCTTTGCAAAGCCTGCTTGCTTTTGGCGGCCTGCTTCCACAAGCATTGTCATGTGCGAAGCGCAGCGCTCGGCCATCTCCGTTTGGTAGGCGGTTTTGGAGAGCGGCTCGTCGCTTTCCAGTGGCCACAGGGTCATCGCGGGTAGCGGTTGGCCGTTGAGTACCAGCGTTTCCTTGGTGCCTTTGGCGTTGACGGGGTTGAACGGCAGCGGGTTGTCGCCGCCATCGGCACGGAACAGGAAAGCGCCGGCATCGTGTTGGTCGGCGTAGCTGAAACAGTGGTTGACCGCCGCCACCATGGCGCGGCTGGAACGGAAGTTGGTGCCCAGCGTGACGTGGCGGCCATCGGTGTCGTACCGGGCCTGCAGGTAGGTGAAGATATCCGCGCCGCGAAAGGCGTAGATCGCCTGCTTGGGGTCGCCAATCAGCAGGATGGCGCTGTCGCGCCGGGGCGTTGCGACGTCATACACGGCGTTGAAAATGCGGTACTGGATCGGGTCGGTATCCTGAAACTCGTCGATCAGTGCCACGGGGAACTGGCGCTGGATCTGCGCGGCCAGCGCTTCTTTGTTGGGGCCTTTCAGGGCGCGATCCAGATGGGTGAGCAGGTCATTGGGGCCCATCTCGGCGCGGCGTTCCTGTTCGCGCTCTAACCGGGCGCGACACCACTGTACGGCGTGAATCAGCAGGTCGTTGCGGGGCTCGGGCAGGGCATCCAGCGCTTGCTGGAGCTGTGCCAGCGCTTCCCATGCTTGCGGGCAGGGCGGTGCACCGTCTTTCCAGATATCGGCCATGCCGACGGGCGTCATGCGTTTCCAGGCGGCGTCGGTGAGCGCAGGGCGGTCGGCATCTGTATCGCACCACTCGCGCAGTGCGCCTAGCCAGTTGGCGCGGCTTTTGGCGTTGAAGCTTTGGCCTTTGAAGGCTTTGCGCGTGGCGGCGTCTTCCAGGGCGGGCACCAGTTCGTCCAGCCAGGCGGCCCAGGGGGCTTTGAGCTCGTTGAGCTGGGCGGTGCGTTCGGCCTGGGTGGCGGCCAGGGTCTCGCTGGGTTGGGGTTTTTCGCCGCCCAGCGCTTCGCTTTCTGGCAGTAGCCGTTGTAGCGGAACGTGAAGGTCGTCCGGTGATTTCCAGTAGCGGGTGACAATGCCGAGGGCGTTGCTGTCCAGCGGGTAGTAGAAGCTGCGCCAGTAGTCGCGCACCACTTCCTGTTCCAGTTCGCGCTGGTCGTTTTCCAGGTTGAGGGAGAACAGGCTGCCGCTGTCGAAGGCGTGTTCGCGCAGCATGCGGTAGCACCAGCTGTGGATGGTGGACACCGCGGCTTCGTCCATCCATTCCGCGGCCAGCGCCAAGCGCCGTGAGCAGGCGGGCCAGGTGGCGGGGTCGTATTGGTCGCGGAGTTCTAGGAGTAACGGATCTAGTGGAACCGGGGCTTCCCCGGCGGCAAGCCTACGTGGAGGCGCTGTGAACCCATCCGTGGGCGCTACTTGAGACATCTGACCGCCATGGATGGCGGGAATGCCGGAATCGTCGGGAACATTTTCCGGCCCTGTTGAATGACCTCCACTACGGCTTGCCCCCGGCGCCCCTCTTTCTACATCCTCAGCTCGAAATACGTCTGCTGCTTCTACCAGCCGATTGCGGATACGTTCGCGTAGCTCTTGGGTGGCGGCGTTGGTAAAGGTGACGACTAAAATTTCCGGCGGCGTGAGCGGGCGTACAAACGCCGTGTCGTCGTCAATGCTGTGCCCGCCGAGTACCAACCGCACGTAAAGCAGCGCGATGGTGAAGGTTTTGCCGGTACCAGCGCTGGCCTCTATCAGTCGGCTGCCGTGGAGCGGGAGGCTTAGTGGATTGAGTGGTTCAGGCTGGCTCATAAGAAAAGGCTGTCAAACTCAGCTGAAAAGTCAGGGCTGGCGGGGTAGATACTGAGTTGCTCAGCGTTCCAGGCCACAAGACGTTGAGACGTCACTAAGAGTATGTCAGCGAGCTCGTTCAGCAGATTGAAGTGTTCGGCTATCTGTTCGTAGTCGGTCGAGTAGTCATGTGCCGCGATATTGCGGATGGCGCGGCAGCGTTGCCAATCACTTGTCGCGTTAATTACGCCTTGCTTTTCAAATAGAGCCAGTACCTTGAGAAAGCTGTCAGTGGATTCACCGGCAAGCAAAGCACTGTGCCGCATAGTCGATGCTATCGAGTCTTGCAGCTTGGCAAACCGCTCATTAATGGCGGCAAGGGTTTCGAAATAATCCACATCTTTTTTGTGTTCTGCCAGCCACTCACCGTCAATCGGCCAGGTAATTTTGTTGCGTGACTGTTGTAGAAACCAAGCACAGCGTTGGATCGCTTCCAGCAGTTGCGCAAGATAGCGTTGTTGCTCGCTGAGAACATCATGACTCATGCTGCTTCCTCACTATCGATCGGGCGTGACTGTGCCAAGGCGATTGCTTGGAAGGGCGTGGGTTCAGCCGTCGAGGCATAGGCCACTATATCCACAGGCAGTTGGAGGCGCTCTTCAAGTGCCATTTTGAGTTCGGCACGGGTAAGTAGTGGTATTGCTGTCTGGGAGATCAGTAGCAGGTCAACATCGCCGCCCCGCTTGGTATCATCCAGCCGCGAGCCAAACACCTGGACTTGCACAGAAGGCTTAATGAACTCACGTACGCTCGAAAGAATCGTGTCACGCTGTGATTGAGTAAGACGCATCAAGACAGCTCCTAGACTGTATGAGAGCCCCGCCACCTGATAATCTTGTCGCCGAGCCACTCTTGGTGCAATGAGTTTACGCTACCGGCGGCTTCGGTTCACTCTAACGATGGGATCTCATGCTGACATCGCTGCTGGATAATGACTTTTACAAGATCACGATGCAGAACGCCGTGATCAAACGCTTTCCCTATGCCCAGGCGCGCTACGCGTTTATCAATCGAGGCGAGCACGAATTTCCTGATGGTTTCGGTGCTGCGCTGCGCCGCGAAGTGGATCAGATGGCGACGCTGCGCCTGAGTGATGAGGAAAAGCGCTATCTCGAAACGACGTGCCCCTATCTCGATCCTACCTATCTCGATTTTCTGGCCGGGTTTCATTACGACCCTGCCGAGGTGATTATCGAGCAGCAGGGCAGTGACCTTTCGGTGATTATCGAAGGGCCCTGGTACCGCACCATTCTGTGGGAAGTGCCGTTGATGGCGCTGATCAGCGAGCTTTGGTATCGGCTGCGTGGTGTGTCGGTCACCCATGAGGCCGATGCGATGATCGAACAGCGCGCCCAGGAGAAGATCGAACTCTATCGCCGTCTTGGGTTGAAGATTGCCGAGTTCGGCACCCGTCGGCGCTTCTCGTTCGATGTTCATGACCGTGTGGTGGGCGCACTTTGCCACAATGGTGGCGAGGCGTTCAGCGGCACCAGTAACGTGCTGCTGGCCATGCGCCATGGGGTTAAGCCGATTGGCACCCACGCCCATGAGTGGTTCATGTTCCACGGCGCCCGCTTCGGTTTCAAGATGGCCAACAGCCTTGCCCTTGAGCATTGGGTGGATGTGTATCGCGGTGATCTGGGCATTGCCCTGACCGATACGTTCACCTCGCGGGCCTTCTTCGATAGCTTCGATAAGAAGTTCGCCAAGCTGTTCGATGGCGTGCGCCATGACAGCGGCGACCCTATTGATTTCGCCTCCCAAACTATCGCCCATTACGAGCGCCTGGGGATCAACCCGCTAAGCAAGACGATTATCTTTTCCGATGCGCTGACGCCGGAGAAGGTCGAGCATATTCACGCGTTTTGCAAAGACCGGATTGGCATGGCGTTCGGCATCGGCACCAACTTCACCAATGATGTGGGCGTCGAGCCGATGAACATGGTGATCAAGATGGTCGAGGCGCGTCCGGAAGGGCAGCAGTGGCTGCCGGTGATCAAGCTCTCCGATGTGCCGGACAAGCACACCGGCGACCCGGAGATGATTTCGCTGGCGAAGCGGGTGTTAACCCTGGGCTGGAAGAGCCATTAGGCTTGTCAGCCTTTAACAGCACGATGCAGCGGCGAATAGAGCGCTTCGGTTAGCGTGGCGAAGCCGTGACCAAGGGCTCGCTCTTTGAATAGCCTTTCGAAGCTCGGCCACTGGTGGGAAAGGTAGGCGCTTTGGGCGACTTCGCCGGTCTGGAAGCGTCCCCCTTCGTAGGCGGTTTCTGCGGCGGCGTAGGCATCGCTCTCCGGTTCGGATTCCGGCGTGCCTAGCTTCGCCAACCAGGCGAAAGCGGCCTGTGGCGCCAGCGGTAGCGGGGCCTGCATGCCATCGCACCAAGCGCTTAGCAAGTTTTGTAGCTGGTAGCGGGCGTTCTCGGCTTCTAGTGGTTCCAGCCGCACATGGCCCGCTTTGGAGAGTAGTTGGGTGGTCATCGGGCGCTCACTGTTGCCCGCCAGATGCGCAACCCAGGGCCGTAGCAGGTGTTGCCAGCGGTATTGACCACGGCCGCGCCCCTGGCTGACCAGGCTGCTGCTGAGCAGTAACAGGCGGCAGCGGTTGCCCGCTTCATCTTGGCGCAGTTCCCCCAGCCAATCTTCCAGCGCTACCTTTTCTTCAGTTCTCTCAACAACATGCACTTCCTGTGGTGCTGTTACCACGTGTGGCCACTCTTGTAACGCCTCTTCGTAGGCGCCGAACAGTGCCTCCATCGGTTCCGCCAGCGCTTCGCGCATCCGCTCGCCAAAGGCACCCACGGCCAGCACACCCTGACCCTTGAAGCGTTCCAGTGCGGCGTGCAGTGCTTCCATACGCGGTTGGCCGTTATCCACGGCGTGGCGTTGGGCGGCGATCAATTGATCCTGCAACTGCCAGTTCTGTAACCCGTCCAGGGTGAAGGGCTCGACATCCAGTTGGGTAAGCTCCTCCTGCTCGAAATAGACGCCAAGGCGGGTGTTGAAAAATGCCTTCGCGGGGTCGCGTAGAAAGCTGCCTAGCTGGGCCAGGGTTAGCGTGCTCTGCTGTTCGCTGTCTGCCTTAAGCGCTGGTGATTTTGCGTCTTGGGTGCTTTCGCCACTGGGGGTGTGCAGGACGTGCCACTCGTGGGCATAGGTGAATAGCCGTGCCTGGGCGGGGGAGTCGCTGGCCTGGGAAGAGAAGTAGCGGCGGCTAAACGGCTGCAGCGGGTGCTCGGTGGTTAACGCTTCCAGCAGCGGCTCGCCTTTTTGCGTGTGCCAGCCCGCTTCCAAGTGATCGCGCAACTGGCCGACCAGCACCGAGGGCGGCATGGGGTTGTTGTCGATCTGACTGCGGCCGACCCAACTGATATAGAGCTGTTGGCGGGCGGAGAGCAGCGCTTCCAGAAACAGGTAACGGTCGTCTTCCCGCCGCGAGCGGTCGCCGGGGCGGTAGTCGCTGCCCATCAGGTCAAAATCCAGCGGCGGCTGTGAGCGCGGGTACTCGCCGTCGTTCATGCCCAGCAGGCATACGTGCTTGAAGGGAATGGCGCGCATCGGCATCAGCGTGGCGAAGTTGACCGCCCCCGCGAGAAAGCGCTGGGAAAGACTGTGCTCGTCGATTTGCCCCAGCCAGTGCTCGCGCACCATGGAGAGCGGCAGGGGATCATAAAGCGCGGCCTCTTCGGTGCTGTCCAGCAACTGCTGTAGCGCGGTTTCCAGCTTGGTGAGCATCACGCTCTCTTGAGCGTCGTCGGTCAGGAAGTAGGTTTCCAGCAGTTCGCGCAGCCGAGCCACCCAGGTGGCGGTGTCGGTGGGCTGGCAGAAGGTCTCCCAGGTGGTTTCCAGCTTTTCCAGCAGATTTGCCAGGGGGCCTGCCAGGGAGGCTTCCAGCCCGCCAATATCGTCGAATGGCTCGATGCCTTGCCACGCCTCGGCACTGCCTACGGTATACCCCAGCAGCAGGCGACGCAGGCCAAAGGCCCAGGTGTTCTGGGTTAGGCCTTCGGGGAGGTCCAGCCGGGTGCGCTGCTCGGCATTGAGCCCCCAGCGAATGCCAGCACCCTCGATCCAGCGGCTCAGGGTGGGCAGGTCATATTCATCGATGCCAAAGCGTGCGCGCAGTGCGGGGACTTCCAGCAAGTCGAGCAAATCGCTTACCGAGAGGCGCAGTTCCGGCAGGCGCAGCAGTTTTTCTAGCGCGATCATCATCGGCAGGCGGTGGCGGCTGGCCTGATCCGAAAGTGTGTAGGGAATGTAACGCGGGTCGTCGGGTCGCGCGTTCACGTGATAGCCACCGAAAGCAGAGCGGTACTGGCCGAACACGGCTTCAATGTGCGGCGCGTAGCGGTCGATATCCGGCACCATGACGATGATATCCCGCGGGCGCAGATCCGGGTCGGCGCTGAAGGCCGCCAGCAGTTGGTCGTGAAGAATCTCCACTTCCCGCTGGGGGCCGTGGGCGATATGGAACACGATGGAGTCGTCACTGGCCGGGTCTAGCGCGGGCCAGTGAGTTTGGGTTTCTGCTACCGGCCGCAGCTCGCGGATATCGTCCTGCAGTTGGCTGAGCAGGCAGTGGCGCTCTTCGCCGCTGAAGGGCTCGAACATATCAATGCGCAGCGCCTGCTGCTCGAAGAGCGTTTGGTAGTTGCCTGAGTCGTCGTGTTCGTCGAGCAGGCGCAGGTAGTCGCGGCCCTGCTTGCCCCAGGCGGCCAGCAGCGGCTGGGCGTGCAGGTGCAAGGCGTCGTCGGCATCACCGGTGCCGAGCACATCCAGGGCGTCGGGCATGCCTGCCTTGCGTCGTTGGCGGTAGCGGCTGGCGCGGAGCAGGTCTTTGTGTTCGATGATATCCGCCCAGTAGTACTGGCAGGGGTTGTGCACGCAGAGCACTATTTGGCAGCAGCGTGAAAGCGCGGCCAGGGCTTCGAGGGTTTGCTGCGGCAGTGACGAGATGCCGAAAATGATCAATCGCCGGGGCAATCCGTGCGGGCACGCTTGGCCTTCAAGCTGTTCGGCGGCTTCCAGAAAACGGCTGTGTACCTGGGCACGGCTGCTGTTAAGGCCTGCGTCGCCTTGCGTCATCGCCACATCGTCGCGTAGCGCGCGCCATAATGCTGGCTGCCACAGTTGGTGCGCTTCCAGCGGGCGAGTTTCGCCACGGGCGGTGATCAGCACGTCGTTACCCTTGGCCCAGGCGTCCAGCCAGTCTGCGCGATACACCTGATACTGATCGAACAGATCCGCCAGCCGCTCGGCCAGTTGGTAGTGCTTACGCTGGTCGCGATCGACCTCTAAAAAGCGCGCCAGCGGCGCAAAGGCTTCCTGCTCGGCAAGGCTGGGCAGCAGGCGCAATAAGCGCCATATCAACCGTGACTGATCAAACGGCGACGTTTCCGGTACCGCGTGCTCGTCGTGGGTTAAGTGCGTCAACACCGTACGGTAGGCCTGCCATAGAAAGCGCGCGGGCAGCGTGACGTTCAATGCCGCCGCTATGCCCGCACCGCCCTGGGCCGGGTCTTCCGCCAGCGCCAGCTTTAGCCACTGCCCAATGCCGTTGCTCTGCACCAGAATAGTCTCGTTCTCCAGCGGCGAGAGCGGGTGTAGGCGCATCCACTCCACCGCCAAACCGCGCAGGTCTTCCAGGCGATTGGCGTGCACGACCATAAAGCCCGGCGTTAACGGCGTTTGTGAGAGCAGCGAGTTTGCAGACATGCACGAGGTTCCTTAATGGATGTTTCCTTCACGGCCAGGGCGGAGTGGCTAAGTGTATGGTGCCATAAGTTTAGTTCTTAAGCTTGAAACCCTAGCGTCCAGTTTCATAGCTGCTATGATGAAAATATGATGCATATAGGTTGTATATCGGCTGTATAAGCGTAGCAGGAGGTTGCCAATGGCAGTGGGCAATGTAAAAGAGTCATTGAATGAGCCTAACCGGTATCTGGTACCTGATTCGTTCGAGCGGTTTTTGGCTGACTTAAAGGGTGTTGCTCGACAAGAGCGCCACCCGTTGATTAACCCGAAGTTATTTGCCAGTGCATTGAGCATTGATATCCAAACGCTGGCCAGCCAAGCGCATGTTCATCGTACGACAATCTCACGTGCCCAAGGGGCAGAAAAACTTCAACGTTATTTGCGTGATGCACTTCGAGTGCTCGGTGCAGCGGCGGATATTAATGGTGATTTCCATGATGCTCTGTTTTGGTTTCGCAACGAGCCGCTTAGCGCATTTGACTATAAAACACCCGAGCAGCTAGTCAGTGAAGGTCGCGCAGATGATCTTCTGCGCTATGTTCAGGCGCTGCAAGCAGGTGTCGTGGAATGATTTTTTGCGTCCTCTTCCCTTGCGCGAACGCCGTGGCATCGCCAAGCTATGCGGATACCGTGAACAACGCTAAGAGAGATTTCTAATGTCAGATTCATCGCAAAACTCCCGCCGCCACTCTGCGCCTGTGGTTGATGGCCCAGGTAAAGCCGCTAGCCGCGCCATGCTGCGCGCGGTGGGCTTTACGGATGCCGATTTCAAAAAGCCTCAGGTGGGCATTGCCTCTACCTGGAGCATGGTGACGCCCTGCAACAGCCACATTAATGAGCTGGCCGAGTTTGCCCGCGATGGTGCCGATGCTGGCGGTGGTAAAGGTGTGATTTTCAATACCATCACGATTTCCGATGGTATTGCTAACGGCACCGAGGGTATGAAGTACTCGCTGGTATCACGGGAGGTGATTGCCGACTCCATTGAAACCGTAGCGGGCTGTGAAGGCTTTGATGGTTTGGTGGCCATTGGGGGCTGCGATAAGAATATGCCCGGTTGCCTGATGGGGCTGGCGCGTTTGAATCGTCCCAGCGTGTTCGTCTATGGCGGCACCATTATGCCCGGCAAAGGACATACCGATATCGTCTCGGTGTTCGAGGCGATGGGCGCACACTCCCGCGGCGATATCGACCTGATCGAGCTTAAAAACATCGAAGAAACGGCGATCCCTGGCCCTGGTTCCTGTGGCGGTATGTACACCGCTAACACCATGGCCTCTGCGATTGAGGCATTAGGCATGAGCTTGCCGGGCAGCTCCGCGCAGAATGCGATCTCTCAGGAGAAGCGCGATGACTGTAAAGCGGCGGGCGAAGCCGTGCTGGCGCTGCTAGCCGACGATATTAAGCCTTCCGATATCATGACCCGTGAGGCGTTCGAGAACGCGATTACGGTGACCATCGCGTTGGGTGGTTCTACCAATGCGGTGCTGCACTTGATTGGTATGGCGCGCACCATTGGTGTGGAACTGACCCTGGCGGACTTTACCGAGATCGGTAAACGCGTGCCGGTACTCGCCGATTTGCGCCCTAGCGGCCACTACATGATGAGCGAGCTGGTGGCGATTGGCGGTATTCAGCCGCTGATGAAAATGCTGCTGGACGCAGGCCTGCTCAACGGCAACTGCTTGACCGTTACCGGCAAAACGTTGGAAGAGAACCTGGCCAATGTAGCCCCTTACCCTGCCGAGCCGCCGATCATCGCTTCCCTCGGTAACCCGATTAAAACGGAAAGCCATTTGCGCATGCTTTACGGCAACTTGGCACCGGAAGGCGCAGTCGCGAAAATTACCGGTAAAGAGGGCACGCGCTTCTCAGGCTCGGCACGGGTCTTTGGCTCGGAAGAAGAAGCCCAGGCGCGCATTAACGATGGCACTGTCGTCGCAGGTGATGTGGTGGTGATTCGCTATGAAGGACCTAAAGGCGGCCCCGGCATGCGCGAAATGCTCACGCCTACCTCGGCGATTATGGGCCGCGGCTTGGGCAATGACGTGGCGCTGATTACCGATGGCCGTTTCTCGGGCGGCAGCCATGGTTTTGTGGTCGGCCATGTGTCGCCGGAAGCGTTCGACGGTGGCCCGCTGGCATTGGTAGAGAATGGCGATACCATCACCATTGATGCGGAGGCCGATACCATTGAGGTGGATCTGTCTGACGAAGAGTTGATGCGTCGTCGCGCAGCGTGGAAGCAGCCAGAACCCCGTTATACCCGCGGCGTGCTCGCCAAATATGCACGTCTCGTTAGCTCTGCCAGTACCGGTGCGGTAACAGACCAAGAGTAACGATTTATCGGCGGGTGTCATCAAGACGTCAAGCGCAAGGCTTAGCATATAAGCCTTGCGCTTTTTTATTGGGTAAACGGTGAGGATGGATGGTGGAGCAAACGCAGACAAGCAGGCGCATAGGCGAGGTGTTTTGGGCATTCTTAGCGCTGGGATTAACGTCTTTTGGCGGACCGGTGGCACATCTGGGGTATTTTCGTACTGCCTTTGTGGAGCGGCGTCAGTGGTTAAGCGAAAGTGCCTACGCTGATTTGGTGGCACTGTGCCAGTTTCTGCCCGGCCCGGCGAGTAGCCAGGTGGGGTTTGCGCTCGGCTTACTGCGTGCTGGTCCTTGGGGCGCGGCCATGGCGTGGCTGGCTTTTACGCTACCTTCGGCAATTATTCTGCTGTTGTTCGCATTGGGGGCTGCGGTGCTGGATGGTCCGATCGCCAGCGGTATCATCCACGGCTTAAAAGTGGTCGCGGTAGCGATCGTGGCCCATGCGGTGTGGGGGATGGCACGCAACCTCTGCCCGGATAAAGCCCGTGTAGGAATCGCCTTGGCCGCTGTGTTCACGGTGGTGGTGGTAAGCGGCCCGCTGGGACAGGTCGCCGCGATTGTATTGGGTGGTTTAGTGGGGCTGACGCTGTGCCGGAATAGTGCCGCCATAGCAGAAAGCGCACCGCTGCATTTTCCGGTTTCCCGCCGAGCAGGCTTGGTCGCGTTGGGGCTATTCGGCGGGTTGCTGATTCTACTGCCACTGATGGCGGGCGGTGCTGTTTGGCTTAACGTGATCGATGCTTTTTATCGTTCAGGTGCGCTGGTATTTGGTGGTGGGCATGTGGTGCTGCCGCTGTTAGAAGCCGAGGTAGTACAGTCGGGCTGGATAACACCGGATGAGTTCTTGGCAGGCTATGGCGCTGCCCAGGCGGTGCCAGGGCCACTATTTACGTTTGCGGCTTACCTGGGAGCACTTCTGCCCGGCATGAACGCGGTAGTGGGCGCTTTGTTGGCACTGCTGGCAATCTTTATCCCAGGGTTCTGGCTGCTGGTCGGCGTGCTGCCGTTTTGGAACCAATTTCGTCGGTGGGGCAGCGCTCAGGCGCTAATGCGCGGTGCCAATGCGGCGGTCGTGGGTATTTTAGGCGCAGCGCTTTATCAGCCGGTATGGACCAGCGCGATTATTGGCCCTTATGAGTTTGTTCTGGCACTTACGGGCTTTTTGCTGCTTAGCGTATGGAAACTGCCTGCTTGGCTGGTGGTTGCTCTAGTAGCGATAGCGGGAATCTTTATTCCTCTGCATTAAATGCTCCTTCAGCGCGCTGTGTGACGTAACCGGCACTTCTATTTTGTCGATAACCTTAACGCTGAATTTTCCCTACCTCGGCATTCTCTTCTACGCTAAATATGTCGCCAATCATGGCTAACGAGGGAGGGGGCATCATGACGGACATGGGAGTCTGTGCCTGTCCTGGCTGTGAGCATCACGTTTCCAGCGAGCAGGCGGTCATCACAGAAGGTCGCGCCTATTGTTGTAAGGTCTGCGCTGCTGGCCACCCTGGGGGAAGCGATTGTGTTCATAAAGGGTGCCCCTGTAGTGAGCTTAACCGCCCAGCCGAGGGTGAAGAGAGTGCAGGTGAAGAGGTAATGGACGGATTCAGTAACGCGCAATTTTAGCCATAGACACAGCGTAACTGCCCACATTGACAAGGAGACCACAATGTCTAGACAAGCTCGTATCGAACCGGTCATTGAAGCCAGTGATCTTAAAGAAACCATCACCGGATGGTTGGTGATTGATGAAACAGTGCCTGAAAACGAAGTCGTTGTTTCCGAGCACACCTCTAAGAAAGAGGCAATTCAGGCTGCCGAGGCGTTAGAGCAGCGCGAAGACTAACTAGTCCTCAAAACTAGCCCAGCAAATAAAAACGCCTCGCGAGAGCGAGGCGTTGATTAGCTATTGGCTATGGCGCCTCCAGCTCTAAGGTGCGACGCAGGGCGTGAAGTTCATCCACTCCCAGGTGCTCAAGCCTTCCGGCGAGCAGGTCGCTAATTTTCTGAACGGGAAGCCCTGCCCGGCGGGCAATTTCTCGGCTTCCTAAGTCTGATACAGCGATCAGACGTGTAATAATACGCATTAAACGCGTACGTTTTTCTAGTTCCCTGACATCGAGGTCAGGGCTGCTTCGCGGAGGATCTAGCTGTTCCGCAGTGGCAGTTGCGCGTGCCGTGCTCATGTGGCTCCAACAGTCTGAAATGACAAGGACACAATGCCGCCAACTCGTGCGCATTTCAATGCCTATTTTGATGAAAATTTCACGATTTCTGCAAAGCCCGCAAACGCGCTAGCTCTGGTAAACTAGGCGCCTTCCTATTTTGCTGTGTACCTGGGCCGGTACACGCCGCTTTTTCAATTTAGTATCGCTTTTATAGGCCGTTGGGCCGAGGAGTTTTGCATGTCGTCGAACAGCACACCCAAGGTGGGCGTGATCATGGGTTCTAAGTCTGACTGGCCGGTCATGGAGCACGCTGTCTCCATGCTGGAGCGTTTGGGCGTGGCCTATGAAACCCGCGTGGTCTCGGCGCACCGTACGCCGGACCTGCTGTTCGATTATGCCAAGGGTGCGGCCGAGCGCGGCTTACAAGTGATTGTGGCGGGTGCTGGTGGTGCTGCTCACTTGCCCGGCATGGTGGCCTCGCAAACGCCGCTGCCCGTGCTCGGCGTGCCGGTGGAGTCTAAGGCGCTTAAAGGCTTGGATTCGCTGCTTTCGATTGCGCAGATGCCGGGCGGCATTGCGGTGGGGACGCTGGCGATTGGTAAGGCGGGCGCCACTAACGCAGGCTTGCTGGCGGCGCAGATTGTTGGCTTACAAGATGCCACTGTGCGCAGTGCGGTCGAGGCGTTTCGCGCTGAGCAGACCCAGAAAGTACTCGATAATCCGGATCCGCGTCCCGATCCAGAAGCAGAATAAGGAGGCTGTCTATGAATATCGGTGTACTAGGCGCAGGCCAGCTAGGCCGTATGCTGGCGCTAGCGGGTTATCCGCTGGGCAATCGCTTCACTTTTTTAGATACCACGGGTAACCCCAGTGCAGGCATTGGCGACGTCATTGTCGACCCTAATAACCAGCACCTGGCTGAGTTTTTAGCCAAGGTGGATGTGGTGACTTACGAGTTCGAGCACCTGCCGGTGCAACTGGTACGGGAAATTGAGCAGCACAAGCCGGTTTACCCGAGTAGCCGCGCCATTGAAGTGTGCCAAAACCGGGTCGAAGAGAAGACGCTATTTGACCGCTTGGGAATTCCGACGCCTGCTTATCGTGTGGTGGAAAGTGCCGAGCAGCTTGAAGCCGCCGCCCGCGAGCTGGGCTGCCCGGTAGTGGCTAAATCGGTCACGGAAGGCTACGACGGTAAAGGCCAGGCAGTATTGAAACAGCCTGAGCAGGCGGCAGATGCATGGGCCGCTATTGGCCATTCGCAGCTAGTCGTTGAAGCATTTGTCGATTTCGTGCGCGAAGTCTCGATGATTGCCGTGCGCGGTCGTGATGGCGAGGTGGTGTTCTACCCTATGGCGGAAAACCAGCATGTGGATGGCATTCTGCGCTATTCCGTTGCGCCGCTGCCGGATCTGGATGCTAGCGTTCAGCAAACCGCCGATAGCTATATCCGTGCGTTGTTGGATGAGTTGGATTACGTGGGGGTGCTGGCGTTAGAGCTGTTTCAAACCCGCGATGGCAGCCTGCTGGCCAATGAAATGGCCCCACGCGTACATAACTCCGGCCACTGGACGATGGACGGCGCGGTGACCAGCCAGTTTGAGAATCATCTGCGTGCTATTCAGGGCTTGCCGTTGGGCGATACCCAGGCGATAGCCCCCACGTGCATGATTAATGTAATTGGTCGTGAGGGGGATAATGCGGCGATCCTGGCGCTTACAAACACGCACCTGCATCGCTATGACAAAGCAGAACGTGCCGGGCGCAAACTCGCCCACGTCAATATCCTGGCACCCAACCATGCCGAACTGCTTGAGAAAGTTCGCGCCTGTAGCGCTTTGTTGCCCGATGCTCCCCCTCCAGATCTCAGTTTTTCAATCAAACAGTAGTGCTCCAAAGCCGCCTGCCCCGCAAGCGGCTTTTTTGCTTACTTAATGGGTCAGTAGTTGACCGAGTACGCAACTTATATCGCTAAAATTGCCTAAATGCGCTAAAAAGGAATCACAAAAAAATCAGCTTACTAGGCTGAAACCAATAGCACTTTTTCATTAGGCGGGTAGTCGGTATGTCTCAATCCTCAACTACGAGGACTGCGTCGGGGATGCGTAGTGGTTTCCAGCGCGATCATCATGTCACCGTAAAACGCTTACACAGCGAGAAAGTACGCCTTCTGTACGATAACTTATGGCAGCCCGTGCTTAGCAGTGTGTTGGCAGGCATGTTGTTAGTGGCTGCCATGTGGCCGGTAGTGGCGAGCTGGATACTGCTGACTTGGCTTGCCGTTTTGACCTTTGTGTCGTTGGCTCGCCTTGCCTTGGCTTACTATTTTAGCCGCTTACCCGCGCAGCAACAGCAGCGCCGCCGCTGGTTACATCGGTTCAGCATTGGTGCGATTGCGGCTGGCTGCGTGTGGGGTTCTGGTGGGGTATTTCTGTTTACCGGCGAAAACCATGGCCAGGTAGCCGCGCTTTCGATTGTCCTGGCCGGTATTGCCGCTGGCGGCATCACAACGCTTTCTGCCGTATGGTGGGTTTCGCTTGGCTTTGTGTTGCCGAT
Organism: Halomonas sp. MES3-P3E; assembly: GCF_002836035.1. Lineage (NCBI taxonomy): Bacteria > Pseudomonadati > Pseudomonadota > Gammaproteobacteria > Oceanospirillales > Halomonadaceae > Halomonas > Halomonas sp. MES3-P3E. Next base: position 22,138 of record NZ_PJBT01000191.1, read on the forward strand.
TATCCTGCCCTTGCTGGTGCAGTTTTTGTTGTTAGGGTCATCACTGGCAATTCTCATTGGCGCCATGCTAAGCCTGTTTTTAGGCCTGATTATTACTACCAGCCGACGCCTAAGTCGCATTATTCACGACAATATTGCCCTGCGGGTGAGTATGTCTGCTCGCGAAGTGCAGTTGCAAGAAAGCGAAAACCGCTACCGCTCTATCTTTCAACGTTCGCCGCTGGGCGTGCTGCATTTTGATGAACATGGCCAAGTAACGGACTGTAATAGCAAACTGCTGGATATCCTGGGTGTTAACCGTGCGCAGCTGCTCGGCTATCGCATGCTATCCCATTCGGCGGATAGCAGAGTGGCAAAGGCTGTGCGCAACGCACTGGCCAAAGGCACTGGCTATTACGAAGGAACCTACTATCTGCCCAAGGCTAGCGCGGGAACGCCCCTGCGTGCCTTCTTCAATGGCGTACATAGCGCGGGTAACGAGATGGTTGGCGGGGTAGCGATTATCGAAGATTTTACTGAGCGTAAGCGCGCCGACGCGATTATTTACCGCCAAGCCTACTATGACTCACTCACTGATTTGCCCAATCGTCGCCTGTTTATTGAGCGATTAGCTGCCCTCTGCAATGAGAAGCAAACTGAACAGCAGGGCGGTTTGTTGATGTTTTTAGATTTAGATCGCTTCAAGCTGATTAACGATACCTGGGGGCACGCCACCGGGGATGATTTGCTGGTGCAAGTAGCCCGCCGCCTAGAAGGCTGTCTGCGCGAAGGCGACATGGCCGCACGGCTTAGCGGCGACGAGTTTGTCCTGCTGGCACTGCTTGAAGAAGAGGCAGAGGTAGATATGGAAGCCGCTGCTGAAGTTTATATGTGCGCTGTTCAGCAGGCACTCTCTGAACCTTATCGGCTTGAAAGCCGCTGGGTGGAGGTAACACCCAGCATGGGATACACCTGCTTTATGGCCGCTGATTGTGACGATGAAGAATTGCTTAAGCAGGCCGATATTGCGATGTACCGCGCCAAAACGGAAGGGCGAGCACGCCTACGCCGCTTTAAGCCCTGGATGCGGGATGCCATGCATTAAAGCGGCGTTGAAAGAATCTTTTAGGCTATCTGTCCGCTCAGCAATAGCCATAGCGCGATTAATGCAAAGTGGCCGGGATACCACGCTAACCATAGACGCCGCGGCATCGCCAAGTTAATGGCAGGAATGCGTTGGGCGGCCCCTGCGGCAAGTATCAGCACCACCACACAAGTGCCTACGGTAAATGACTTGGCCATGTCAGACGCATTCATTTGACCGGCAATCCAAAGTGCCGGAAACGCTGCTAACCCGGCCCACAGGCGCGACTGAAAGTCACTGTCCGCTTGGCTCAAGGCATGCATGGCAAACATCAATAGCGGAATCAGCAACAGCCCATTGTGGCCATACTCGACCCAGAACCCCAGCAGATACCACACCGTAACGCCTAGTGCGGCACCAGCTAACAGCCAGGGCATGGTGAGGGTTTGCTGCTGGTAGTGCTGCCAACCTTGGCGCACGAGCGCGCCCAGGGCCAAGCCGCTGGCGAGAGTAAAACAGACATTCAGAATGAAGGCGTCTGACGTCCGCGGCATCATCATATAGGGAAGCTGGGCGACCAAACCGATAATCAAAATCCGCCGCGAGTAGCGTAGCGGATTGCGGGTATTAAACAGCCCGTGCCAAGCCACCATGGCGGCAAACAGCGGAAAGGCGATACGGCCAATGGAAGACCCGGCCCAGCTCAAATCCCAGTCGCCGGGTAATATGTAGCGAGTGAGGTGGTCAATGGTCATGGTGAACAATGCCAGCCACTGGCCCCAGCCTGTCCAGTGAGAAGAGGGGCGAGGTAGCGTGCCTGCATGTGGGATAGTCGGGTGAACCATAAAACCTCCGTGTTGGACATGCGCGATGATACACAGACAGAGGTAGCTTTACCTAGTTCACTGAATTTTCAGCATTAGATAGAAACGCATCACCCCGGCAATTGCCGGGGTGATGGACATTAAGGCGTGCTGTGATGCTTACTCTTGCCCACCGAAATAACGGGTGTAGATCTCGTCGTAAGTGCCGTCTTCTTTCACTTCAGCCAGGGCTTCGTTGAACTGCTCGGCGAGTCCTTCGTCGCGTTGACGGAAAGCGATACCAAAGCCATCACCAAAATACTCTTTAGGTTCGGTTAGCATCTCGCCGACAACAACGTAGTTGCCTTCTTCGCTATCCAGTAACGTGGACTTACCGACTGGGTAGTCGAGGAACAGGATGTCCAAACGCTCGGATTCCATGTCCAGCACCATGTCATCGGCGGTAGAGTAGCGGTTGATGTCGGCGACATCTCCGTACATGTCGGTGACGTAATTGTCCTGCAGAGTGCCGCGCTGAACGCCGATGGTCATGCCGGCGAGCGACTCTTCATTGGTTGCATCAAGGTCGGTGCCTTCAGGAGCAAACCAGGCGGACGGCGGGGTGATGTAGGGGTCAGAGAACAGCACTTGCTCGCGACGGTCATCATTGATCGTCATGGAGGACATAATAGCGTCGTATTTGCGTGCCATGAGGCCCGGGATAATGCCGTCCCAGCCCTGTACCACCCATTCACATTCAACGCCGATACGCTCGCAGAGGGCGTTGCCCAGGTCGATATCAAAGCCGGTCAGCTCGCCATCCGGCGTGCGATATTCCATCGGCTCGTAAGGCACATCAACCCCGATACGTACTTGGTCTTCTTGCGCCTGGGCGGCGCTTGCTGCAACGGCTAAGCCTAGCAGTGAGACAGACAGCAGTTTTTTCATTATGTATCTCCTTGGAAGCAGAGTTCATCTAAGCAAGCACCGCGTAATGATGGCGTTGACCACGTTAGTCACAGGTTGCTTTGTGATGATCATTAATAACTTATCCTAACTCGGCGTTGACGAAAAGCGCTTAATGATTCGTAAACCAACGTTTGTTTCACACTAGGAGTTCTGTGGCTGTAGATGTGCGAGCAACTTTTTCTCTAGATAACGAAAGAAATACAGGATGGTGAAGGTTAAACACAGGTATATCGCTGCCACAAACAAGAATGCGTCAAAAGGTGCATAAAAACGCGCATAGACAAAGCGCGCCGCGCCGGTCAGATCCATAATCGTCACTACGCTGGCAATAGCGCTGGCATGTAGCATGAAAATAACTTCGTTGCCGTAGGCCGGTAGGGCGCGACGAAAAGCGCTGGGGATAATAATGCGCCGCATGGTCTGCTGAGGTGACATGCCATAGGCGCGAGCCGCTTCAATTTCACCTTTCGAGGTAGACTTAATCGCGCCGCGAAAAATCTCGGTCGTATAGGCGGCGGTGTTGAGGGTAAATGCAATGAGTGCTGGAACGAATGGTTCTTCAAGTATCACCCATAGCCAGGTTTCTTGGATTCCGTCCACAAACACCACGCCGTAATAAATCAGGTAGAGTTGGATGAGTAACGGTGTGCCACGAAAAACATAGGTGTAAGCAAAAATAGGCCACTTAATCCAGGCATGTTTTGAACCACGCCCAATGGCAAGGGGGACGGCGGCGATTAAGCCAATGACCAGCGATAAAAAGACCAGTTGCACCGTGGTGGTCAGCCCATCGCCATAGTAGGAAAGCGTTTGCAGCGTGAAAATACTGTTCTCGGCAAGCTGATTTTCTAGCCATGTCATGAAAGCGGTCATTAGTCTGCCTCCCCATAGCCAATGTTGTAGCGTTTTTGCAGACGAGCGAAGATCCACTCCGAAACGCTGGCGATGAGCAGATAGATAAGCGCGACAATAATCATGAAAGTGAAAGGTTCGCGCGTCGCTTTAGAGGCTTCTGAGGCGACACGCACCATATCAGAAAGCCCGATTACCGAGACCAGTGCTGTGGTTTTGAGCAATACCATCCAGTTGTTGGAAAGGCCGGGCAGCGCATGGCGCATCATCTGCGGAAAACGGACGCGACGAAAAACCAGCCCATCGCTCATGCCATAGGCTTTACCTGCTTCGATTTGCCCGTTATCGACCGCCATAAAAGCGCCGCGAAAGGTTTCCCCCATATAGGCCCCGAAAATTAGCCCAATGGTGACAACGCCCGCTACGAAGGCATTAATATTGATAAAAATATCGATATCGAACGAGTAGTAAAGCCAGTCGGTGATCATGTTGACGCCAATTTGGCCGCCGAAAAAAAACAGCATCATCAACACCAGATCGGGCACACCGCGAATAAGTGTGGTGTAAAGCGTGGCAAGACGATGAGCTAACCAGCTGCGCGACATCTTTGCGCTGGCGGTCAGTAGCCCTAAAATAATCGCTAAAATTAACGATAGCACCGCCAACTGAACAGTGACGCCAGCCCCTTCTAATAGCCGGGGCCCATAGCCTTGCAAATCAATCATGGTGAGCCTCGCGGTTCAGTATTTAGGTGCCAGGAACTGCTGCAGGCGCGGTGATTGCGGGTTGCCTAGCACTTGATCCGGCGGTCCCGCTTCTTCCACTAGGCCCTGGTGAAGATAGATCACTTGGCTGGAGACATCGCGGGCGAAGCTCATCTCGTGTGTCACTACCACCATGGTGCGACCCTCTTCGGCCAGCCCGTGCATGACCTTCAACACATCACCTACCAACTCTGGGTCGAGGGCAGAGGTGGGTTCGTCAAATAGCATGACTTCCGGATCCATCGCCAGTGCGCGCGCGATGGCGCCACGCTGCTGCTGGCCGCCGGACATCTGTGCCGGGTAGGCGTTGGCACGGGCGCTTAAACCCACGCGATCGAGCAAGGCGTGGGCGTGTTCCAAGGCCTCTTTTTTGGGCTTTTTCAGCACATGGATCGGCGCTTCAATGATGTTTTCCAGCAGCGTCATGTGTGCCCACAGATTAAAGCTCTGGAACACCATGGATAGCTTGGCGCGCATCTGTACTACCTGCTTCCAATCTTCAGGTTCGCGGCCGTGCTTGGTGGTTTTAAAGCGAACCGGCTCGCCGTGGACAATCAGGTCGCCATCGTCGGGTTGTTCAAGCAAGTTCATACAACGCAAAAATGTACTCTTACCCGACCCAGAGGCACCAATCATGGTAATCACGTCGCCCTTTTGGGCTTGCAGTGAGAGACCTTTCAGAACTTCCGTATCGCCAAAGCGTTTTTTAATATTACGCACTTCAAGGGGAGTAGGCGTAGCGGCCATAACATTGGCTCCAGTACAGAGTTGCCGCAGCAACGGGTTATCAGCGGTAGTTTATCAATAACGGGCTGTGATGCGGCTGGCGCGAAAAAAGGGGCGATTCTATCAGGCTGGACGCATAATGCGCGCCCTACTTATCACATTAAACATTCGACGTTAGTTGTATCAACGCCGAGCAGCCTGTTGTCGCCTCACCATTATTATTGTCAATCTCTCTAACGTTAGGAGGGTCTTTAGGAGCGCCTTAACGCTTAACCCTACGTAACCGGTGCCACCAACAGTGCCGCACGGGCACCCACTTCTACATTGGCGTTAGGGAAGACCACGTGAAGGGGCGTATCACCCACTCGGAACTCTCCAGCTTCTCCATCTTGCGCCAGCAGCGTGCCAGGCTCAAAACGGTTGAAGTTGGCCGTGTCTTCGGCAAAACAGAGCTGAAAGTCATCTGAGTGGCGAATCAGCTCATGCTGTACCTTAAAAAACTGCATTTGCGAGGCTGGCTGGTGGGCCGGAGAGTGCCCTTCACTTAACGCTGTGAGCAGGGCACCCATAGGTTTTAGAGACGCCATATCGTTTTGACCGAAGGGCGCCACGCGGCCCAATTCAAACGTGAAGGCCTGGGCGGCGTGATAGTGCTTGCTGTAGTGGGAGAATGTCCAGCTGTGCTGATGTTGGTGTAGCACCGCCTGCATACCCGCAGCGGCGAGCCAGTCCCATTGCTCAGCGTCGGTAGAGGAGTCGTCAAAAGGTTCGACAACGAAGCGGGGATAACGGCTATCCCGGATGGCGGTGTGTAGGTCGTAGTGCAGTTTGGGTAGCCCTGAATGGCGGTCGTAAAAGTCATCCACGGCGGCCATTAATATTCGGGCGCGTTCCGGTTCTTCGCCTTCAGTGTGTAATTCACGCTTAAACAGCCGGTTCAGATTAGTGGTGATGAAACGCTGCTGTGCTTTAAGCGCGGGTAGGTTCCCAAGGATGACCAGCACGGGCGCGCCAAGTATGGCGCTACCGGCTTCCAGGCGGCTGAGCCATTCACCGATCAGTTCAACGGGCGCGGTTTCATTACCGTGGATAGCCGCTGAAAAAATGCACGCGTGAGCCGCGTTGCTTGCTGTATTTGGTGTGAGCTCCAAAACGCCCGGTGCATACAAGTGGTAGCGACCGCTTGGGAAAACGCCTTGCTTTTTGTCCGGGAGCTGCCCGTCAAGCGACCAGTCGAGCCATTGGTCTAGCATTGTCAGCTCCTTAGTCTCTGTTTTTAGTGTCGTTGTCGTTATAAAAAGTGAGCCTAGCATCACCACGCTAACTGTTTGTCACAAGACACTAGGTCGTTCGCATGTAAAAGCCCAGCGTATTCGTGAAAAGCATAAGGGAACTGGCATCAAAAAAAACGCCCATGCGATGCATGAGCGCTTTTTCAAGCTGTGTGTCGGGTTACGCTGAGCGCTGGCGCTCCATTTCCTGCTGATACTCACTGGCAAGGGAGGTTTTTTGTTTGTCTGGTAGACCTCGGCCTGCCAACTGGAACACTTCCTGCTCTTCTTCATCAAGGTGATGAGTCACTAAATGCTGTAGCTGTTTCGCATGGGTCAGCCAATTAGTGGCGCTATAGTCGGTTTCATCGAGAAGTTCTATAAGCTCATCAATTTCATGATGTTCGGCCACGCTGTGACGAGCTTTCTCCTGGGTCAGATCCATTTCCATCAGCGGAATGTAGAAAGCGCGCTCTTCGGCTGCAGCATGACCATGCAGCTCTTTTTTTACTTGCTTGTAGAGTGAGTCGCGCTCGTCGCTATCTCCATGAGTCTCAATCAAGCGGGCAAGCAGATCACGCTGAATATCATGATCCTTGCGCAGGGCTTCAAAAATCGTCATTCCAGACTCCTTGGATACGTTTAGGTAGGCAAGACCAAAGCTAGTGGGGGTTTGCGTAAAGTGCAAGCTGGCGTTCGTCGATGAAATCGATGCCCGCGGACGAAAACATTCGCTTTTATCTACGTTTGAGTGCGCTATGTTGTAGGTACAGTTTATTGAGAAAGCCCAACGCACTGCTAAGTTAGCTATAAGCCACACATCGCTAAGGAGATATCCATGACAAAGGTTCTGGTACTTTATTATTCCATGTACGGTCATATCGATACGATGGCGCACGCCGTTGCAGAGGGCGCAAAAAGCGTCAGCGGCGTTGAAGTCACCGTTAAGCGCGTGCCTGAAACCATGCCCGCGGAAGCCTTTAAAAACGCAGGCGGCAAGCAGGATTACGATACGCCGGAAGCTACGCCGCAAGAACTTGCTGATTACGATGCGATTATCTTCGGTACTCCAACCCGCTTCGGCAATATGACCGGGCAAATGCGTACTTTCCTGGATCAAACCGGTGGCCTATGGGCTAACGGCGCACTTCGCGGCAAAGTTGCCAGCGTGTTTACGTCTACCGGTACGGGCGGTGGTGATGAAATGACCATTACCTCTACATGGACCACGTTGGCCCACCACGGCATGATCATTGTACCGATTGGTTATGGCCTTGAAGAGCAGTTCGATATTTCCAAAGTGAGCGGCGGCACGCCCTACGGCGCTGCAACCCTTGCTGGCGGCGATGGCTCTCGCCAGCCCGATGAGCGCGAGCTCAAAATTGCTCGTTTCCAGGGTGAGCTAGTCGCCAAGACAGCGGCTAAACTAGCCAGCTGATGAAGTGGTAGCTCATAACGTAAAAGCCTCGCTGGCATTGTCCAGCGAGGCTTTTTTATGGGTGATATCGACACTGCTAGGCGCCGCGAGCCGCGGTGTAAATGGTGTAAACGGATTGGCTGGCGGTCATAAATAACCGGTTACGATTCGCACCAGCAAAACATACATTGGAACAGACTTCAGGCAGCAAAACCCGCCCCAGCAGCGTGCCTTCCGGCGAGAAAACCACGACGCCATCGATACCTTCGCCACCGTTGGCGCTCGACCAGATATTGCCATCCATGTCGCAGGTCATGCCGTCGAAAATGGTATCTTCGCTGGTAACGATCACTTGGCGATCACTGACACTTTTGCCATCTTCGCCAAGCGTCCAGCGAATGATTCGCGCAGGCTCTTCGAAGTGAGTGGGGGCACTGTCACTGGCGTAGAAACCCTTGCCATCCGGTGTTAGTACAATACCGTTGGGTTTAAAAATATCGTCGGTCAGCATGATAGGTTCATCAAGGCTGTCATCGACGTAATAGATGGCGGTTTCAAGTTCCAGATCACGCTTCTTGCCCTCGTAGTCGAAGTGGGCGCCGTATCCGGGATCGGTAAAGATCACACCACCCGACGGGAGCGCCACCACGTCATTGGGAGCATTGAGTGGCTTGCCTTGATAGCGCTCGGCAAGCACCGTGGTGCTGCCATCCCATTCGTAGCGTAACACCCGAGAAGGGTAGTGCTCGCAAGCAATTAGCCGGCCCTGGTGATCAAAGGTATTACCGTTAGAGTGGCCAACGTTGTCTCTTAAAACGCTGACCTGACCAGTCGCTTCGTCCCAACGCATCTGCTTGGCTCGGGGGATATCGCTGAACACAACGTAACGGCCCACGGCATTCCAGGCCGGCCCCTCTGTCCATAGTCCGCCACTCCAGTGGCGCTCCAGCGGGCTATTAAAAATCATGTAGTCACTGAAGCGCTGATCCTCAACTTTCCAGGCATCAATGGGGTAGCGAGCGGGAGCGGGCCCTGGCGAGGCCTGCATGGCAAACAGCTGGGGGGTGGTGCCGACTGCGGCTAGAGCGGCCGTTGCCGAGAGAAACTGACGGCGTCCAAGTTTCATAGCATTGTCCTGAGTTTGTTTGTTGATGTTGTTATGAGCGAAGAGAAACTGACGTTTTCTTCACCTTCAGGACAAATGTAGAACATAGGCGTGTAAAAAACATACATTGTCTGCCCAGTTGGGCTCAGCCGGGCAGACAATCGCTATAGCAGATGAACGTCAGCGCGTAATAGCGTCAGCAATTGCCTTGCCTAAGCTTTCCGTTGTGCCTTGGCCACCCACATCGCGGGTGAGGACTTGGCTGTCGCCTGTGCTCAACACTTCCTCAATGGCGCTTACCAGCGCATCACCGGCTTCCTTGTAGCCAAGGTGCTCAAGCATCATGGCACCGGACCAGATCTGGCCGATAGGGTTGGCGATGCCTTTGCCAGCGATATCCGGTGCGCTGCCGTGTACCGGCTCAAACAGGCTGGGAAAGTGGCCTTCTGGGTTGATGTTGGCTGATGGGGCAATGCCGATTGTGCCGGTGCAGGCAGGGCCCAAGTCGGAAAGGATGTCGCCGAATAGGTTGCTGCCCACGACCACATCGAACCAGTCTGGGTGAAGGACGAAATTGGCGGTCAGAATATCGATATGGAATTTATCCACCGCGATCTCAGGGTAGCCCTTCGCCATTTCGACGACGCGCTCATCCCAGTACGGCATGGTGATGGAAATGCCGTTGGACTTGGTGGCAGAAGTAAGCTTTTTGCGCGGGCGGGTTTGAGCCAGTTCAAAGGCGTACTTCAGGACGCGGTCCACGCCGGTGCGGGTCATGACCGTGTCTTGAATCACCACTTCACGGTCAGTGCCTTCAAACATTTTGCCGCCAACGCTTGAGTACTCGCCTTCGGTGTTCTCACGCACTACATAGAAATCGATATCGCCGGGTTCGCGGCCTGCCAACGGGCTTTTAATGCCGGGCATCAGCTTGCAGGGGCGCAGGTTGATGTACTGATCAAACTGGCGGCGGAACTGCAGCAGCGAGCCCCATAGGGAAATATGGTCGGGTACTTTATCGGGCCAGCCAACTGCGCCATAAAACAGTGCATCGAAGCCTTTTAACTGCTCAAACCAATCATCCGGCAGCATCTTGCCGTGTTCGAGGTAGTAGTCGCAGCTACCAAACTCAAAAGTAGTGAACTCAAGGTCGATATTAAAACGCTTGGCGGTTGCCTCGAGGGCACGAATGCCTTCAGGCATGACTTCGGTACCAATGCCGTCGCCGGCGATAATGGCGATACGATGAGCCATGGTGCTTCCTTCTCTTGTTAGTGGCTGACAATTGCTGGTAAGTACTGGGTCTGGCAAATACTGAGTAAAGTGTAGCGGCTATTTTGGTGGAGATAATCAGGCTACTATTCAAGCTATTGTTGCGTAAAAGTGAAGAGTGGCTAAGGGGTGTATGGCACAACTGGATGATTTGGCGTTTTTTCAACACCTGGCACGGGCGGGCAGCTTAACGGCAACCGCCCGTGAATTGGGGCTATCGCTCTCCGCCGTGAGTAAGCGGCTGAAACTTTTAGAAGCGCGTTTGGGGGTCGAATTGGCCGCCCGTACCACTCGGCGGTTGACGCTGACGGCGGAGGGCGAGCGCTACCTTGCCCGTGGCACGCTCATTTTGGATGAGCTTGCCGAATTGGAGAGCTCCCTGGGTGAGCGTTCCAACCAAGCCCTTAGTGGTCGGTTGCGTGTTAATGCCACGTTTGGCTTTGGCCGCCGCCATATTGCGCCGTTACTATCGCGTTTTTGTGCTGAGCATCCTGAGGTGGAGGGCTGGCTAGAGCTCACCAACTTTCCGCTCAACCTAAGCGATCACGGCTTTGATATCGGCATTCGTGTGGGTGAACCCCCAGAGTCGCGTTTAGTCGCGCGACGCATTTTAGCGAATCGACGCATACTCTGCGCATCGCCTGGCTATATCGCTCACTCGTCGCCCCTTCAGACACCGGCTGGTTTGCAGCAGCATGCTTGCCTAGTCATTCGTGAGAACGACAGTGATTTTCCGCTGTGGCGCTTTGAACGCAGCGAGCCGTCCAAAAAGGAGCAAACGGTAAAAGTCAGTGGCCGGTTAGCCAGCAATGATGGTGAGGTGATTACCCGTTTGGCGTTGGACGGCCATGGCGTGATGCTGCGCTCTTGGTGGGATGTAAACGAGCACCTTGCCAGTGGCGCGTTAGTTGAACTGCTGCCTGGCTGGCAGAGTGTACGAGCGGATTTCTATGCGGTCTATGAGCAGCGCAGGCATGTGCCCGCCCGGCTGCGTGCTTTTATTGCCTTTGTTCAGCAGGAGATGGCGGGGCGGGTGTCGGCGCTGCCGGAGTCTTCCTGACTAGCGATTAGGGCAGGCTTCGCCCTGGGCGACATCGATCAGTTCATCGGTAGGAAAGTCCAGCTCCGCTGCACGCTGGCGCAGGCGGGACTCCGTCGCGCTATCCATTTCCGGTGTACGCGAGAGTATCCATAGGTAGTCTCGGTTAGGTCCCGCTACCAACGCCCACTGGTAGTCATCGTCAAGTTCAAGAATGTTATAGCCGCCGTAAAAGGGGCCAAAAAAGCTCACTTTCAAACGGCCCACATTTTTATCATCAATAAAGTAGGCGCGGCCTTCGGCTTCATCCCACGCTTGCTCTTCCAGGTTGTAGCCACGGTTGATGACGCGTACGCCGTCGTCATCGCGCAGGCTATAAGTGGCGGTGACGCAATCAAGGCCACGCTCAAATGAGTGGTCCAGGCGCGCTATCTCGTACCATTGGCCCAGGTAGCGATCTAATGCAAAGTCACTAACCGGCTCGGTTCCCTCGGGAATGCCGGTGCAACCGGTAAGTAAAGCCATACTGATGACGCTGCTTCCTAGCAAATGTTTCATTTAAGCGCTCCTTGGCGATGAGTCTTTGGCGATCGGCTATGTTGTGTACTATCAGACGTTACATTCTGTCGTCATTTTGCCATATAAGAAGGACACGCTGATGCCGTGTCGCTAATGAGATAGCAAACACAGGAGTGTTTATGTGGTGCCAACAAGAAATTCATTTACCCGAGATGACGCGCGGTTTCCATCTTATTACCGATGACGTAGCCAGGGCGCTGCCGTGTTTAAACGATGTTCATATTGGCACGCTGCACCTTCAGTTGATGCACACCTCCGCCTCGTTAACGCTTAACGAGAACACTGACCCCGATGTGCGCCACGACTTAGATGCCTTTCTGCGCCGCCTGGTGCCGGAAGACTTGCCCTATTTTCGCCATACGCTGGAAGGCCCTGATGATATGCCAGCCCACGTGGCCGCCAGCCTGCTGGGCACTCAGCTCACCTTGGCCGTGCGTGACGGTCGCCTAGCGCTGGGCACCTGGCAGGGCATATGGCTGGGGGAGCATCGTCATCAGGCCGGGCCGCGGCGTTTATTGGCCACCCTAAACGGGTGCGACGCTGGTTAACCTGGGGCATCACCTGAACGCGGGGTTGCTGTATAGTTAGGGCGTTTTAAGGCTTGAGCCGCTGCAGTACCGGTTCATTCTGCATTTACCATGGAAAAAGCGCTTTTAAATGCCACGACGCTCCGTTTTTCATCTTTCCCGCCAGCGATGGTTGCGGCTGTTTTTCTTTCTCAATCTTACCTTGGTGGGTGTGCTCATTGCGCACCAAATTTGGTTATACGTGGCGGAGCCTGAGTTTGAGTCAGTCCATACGCTTCAGGTGGCGGATATTCGCGAGGTATTGACGGAGCGAACCGACTACCGCTTTGCGGTGGTCGGTAATATCAATAACTCGGTGAGCGTCTTTCAAAATGAAATTGTGCCGCTCATCAACCAGGGCGGCATCGATTTTCTTATCTCGGCGGGTAACGCCGTTAATGGCGGGCGACAAGAGAGCTATCAGGCGATCTATCACAGCTTGGAACAGCTCAATGTGCCTTACTTGCTAACCTATGGTGATAAAGAAGACAGTGACTTTGGTAGTTACCTGTTTTATGAATATTTTGGCCCGCATTTCTACTCCTTCGTTGCGGGCGATAGCCACTTCATCTTCCTGGACGGTACGGGCAAGTCGTCCACTTCCTGGCAGCTTGATTGGCTTTCCAGGGAACTGGCTGCATCTGAAGCGCAGCATCGGTTTTTGTTTATTGGTTTGCCGCTGCACAACGTAGTGAGCGATGCGCCGCTGTTTGAAGCCGACAATTATCTCAATGACCCCCGGCTGGCCGAAGGCATTATGGCGCTGGCGGAGGAGTATGATGTTGATACGGTATTCTCCGCTAACCTAACGCTCTTTTCAGAGCAGACGATTAATGGGGTGGATTACGTCACCACGGGCGGTGCGGGCGGTATTCTGATTGATGCCGACAGCAGCTTTCATCACTACGTTATCGTCGACATAGAAGGTGAGGATGTCGCCATTGCACCGGTGCGTTTAAATGTGGATAGCCCCGGTTGGTGGCGGGTAGTGAGTAGCGTTGGATCAACGATTTACGCCTTCTTTTACGTCAGCTATACCCGCTTTTTACTGATTGTTGGTTTGCTGACGCTGTTAGCGCTGCGTTTATATCGGCTGATTTTTGAAGACCGCCATTATTATCCCGATTTTGATATTGATCCGACGCCTTTCCTGGGTAAGTCACTTCGAGTGGCGATGGTATCCAATAATTACTTTCCGTTTGTGTCTGGCGTATCGGTGTCGGTGGACCGTTTGCGCAATGGTTTACGTGATTTAGGGCACTCGATTCAACTGCTAGTGCCCCGTTATCGTGACGCATGGCAGGACGATAAAGCGATCAAACGTATCCCGACTTTGATGGCGTTTGGTGAAAAGAGGGAGTTCCGTTTAACCAACCCGTTCAGTGTGCGCTTTCGCCGCTGCCTGCGTGCCTTTAAGCCCGATTTGATTCATGTTCATCATCCTTTCTGGCTTGGTTCCATGGGGCTGTTTATGGGGTGTCGGCTTAAGGTGCCGGTGGTCTACACGTATCACACTCGCCTGGAGCACTATGCCCACTTTGTACCGTTACCCGGTGCGCTTTTTCGGAATTTGATCTCGCACTCTCTGATTAAGCACTTTTCTAACCGCTGCCAAGGGGTAATCGTGCCTACCTACTCCGCAGAGGAGTATCTCCGCATGATCGGGGTTAAAACGCCCTCGCTGGTGCAACCCACGGGAATTGATGTGGAGCGTTTCGCGCATGTCGAGGCGGGGGAGTTAGAAGCGCTGCGTGAGCGGCTAGCGATTGATCCCGCGCGCAAAATATTGATTAGCGTCTCGCGGATAAGCAAAGAGAAAAATATTGGCTTTATGCTGGAAGCACTTGCCGAGCTGCAGAACCAAGGGCACGAGGATTTTCATCTGCTGCTCATCGGTGATGGGCCAGATCGCGAGGCCATTCAACACCAAATCGATACCTTAAAACTGGCTGCACGGGTAACGTTAGTGGGCGCGGTGCCGCCTGATCAAATGGCGCTTTACTATCACCTAGGCGATATATTTGTATTCGCTTCTACATCGGAGACCCAGGGGATGGTCATTTTAGAGGCGATGTCGGCGGGCTTGCCCGTGGTGGCGGTGCGTTCAAGTGGTATTGATGATGTGGTGCGCCAGGGGGTGAACGGCTTCAAAACGCCGCAAAATCGTCAAGCGTGGGGGCAAAAAGTCGTCGAGCTAAAAGATAGTGAAGAGCTACGCCAGCAGTTGGGTAAACAGGCCAGCCACTTTGCTGAAGAGTTTGATATTGCCAACTTTGCCACCGCGGTAGCCACCTTTTACGCCGAAGTGCTCGCTAAGTATCACTCCCCTTCACGCTGAGGCCGTTTTTTGGCTGCTTGGCGCCGGTTGGCATCTTGACGCTGACTGGTATAGTACTTAAGCCCGACAAGCAGACCAACGCCAGCGGCAAGCCCTACGCCTGCCAACACGAGTTCTTTTGTGGAGGCCGCAGTGAAAAGGGCGCCTAACTGGCTACCCAAAAGAATCACCGCTGCGAGCCCTGGCACAATGCCGAGGGTGGAGCCGATCATATAATCGCGGAACTTAAGGTGGAAAGCGCCTGCCAGCATATTCGTCAGCGTGAACGGGGCGAGGGGCAGCAGGTTGATGACCGTCATGGTGCGAATGCCACGCTTGGATAAATAGCCCGAAAGGCCACGCAAATGACGGCCGCCATAGTGCATCAGCGCCTCTCGACCTAGCCAGTGCCCCACCCAATAAGACACTACCGATGAAGTCAATGTACCGAGCGTGGCGTACGCCAGCCCCCATGCTGGGCCAAACAGTAAGCCTGTCACTACCACCAGTAGGCTAAGCGGAAACATCACCAACAGCGCGCCAGCGTAAACGGCCATCACCGCCGCAAACATCCAGGGCGCGTTACGCCACTGGCGGATGGTATCGATCAGCTCGCTCAGGCGCGCCTGGGTTAGTAGGTCGTAGCGCTGTAGCAAATGCCACATAGCACCTAACAGCACGACGGCTACCAGCAGGCCAACGCCCTTGCTCAATGTTCGCGACATGCCCACTCCCATCGACTAAAAAAGCGCTAGCATACGCTAGCCGTGCGATGGGATGAAGGCGCTTATTAGGCGAACGATTAGTTGTTGAGTTCTGCTTCAATCACCGGCCAGGCGGGCTCACCGTCGGTGGTGGTCACGTCAGCCAGCATGGCTTCAATGCGCTCGGGGTGATCATTGATCCACTGCTCGGCGACCTCAGTAAGATCGCGCTCTTCCTGGCCAAATGCCTGAATCATCCAGCTCTGCTCTTCGGCGGAGAAGGTGAATTGCTCAAAGAACGCCACGACGTTGGGATTGGCCTCGGCATAGTCACTGCGCAGAAGGGTCAATACGTCGCTTTCGCCGTTGTTCTCGCCGAAAAGATCTTCGGGATCTTCCAGGTAGCGCATCGGCAGTTCAAGGTTCATCCAGTGAGGCGTCCAGCCCACCCAGACAATCGGCTCTTCCCGGGAGATCGCATTGCGTGCGGCGGAAAGCATGGCGACTTCGCTGGTATCGACTAATTGCCAGTCGCCGAGTCCCCAGGTGTCGTTATCAATGGCGTTGTTAAGAATTTCGCTGGCCGCTGAACCGGCACCAAAACCATGAATCTCGCCATCCAGCTGGTCGCGGTAGTCATCAAGGTCGGCAAAGCTTTGCAGGCCGTCATCAAAGAGGTATTCGGGAACCGCCAGAGTCATTTGTGCGCCATCAACATTGTTCGCCACATCAATGAGCACGCCCGATTCTTTGCGGGGATTGAACATCTCGCGTTGGGCAGGCAGCCAAGCCCCCAGGAAGACGTCTATATCGCCGCTTTCAATACCCTGATAAATCACCTGCAGGCCGATTTCCTGGACGCTGGTCTCGTAGCCGAGCGGATTCAATAGCTGCTCAGCAATAGCGGTTTTAACCGTAATGCCGGGCCAAGAGGGTACGCCGAAATCGAGGGTTTGATCATCGGCTTGTACGGTCGTGGCCAATAGTGCAGTGGTGGCAAGGGCAATGCCCGAGGCGAGAGGTTTAAAATGTGTCATACGATCTCCTTGCTAGGGGGTCTTGTCAGATAAGTGTTCTTGTCAGATAAACGCTGTTGCTAGATAGGTGCTTAAACTCGAAAGCCGCTAAACGTTGCGGGCTAGCACGCGAAGGCGTGAGGCCAGCATATCGCGGTCTAGATAGGTGCCTTGTAAATGACGAGCGCCACTATTGGGGTCGAATTCGCGGCGTCCGTGCAGTACGCGGCGGTTATCAAACGCAATCATCTGCCCAGGGCGGAGGGTGAACTCCAGCTGGTGCGCTTCGCTGTGAAATAACTTCCACAATAGGGCATAGGCGCTATACCAAGCATCCATTTGCTCTACCGGTAAATGAAGTGCGTCGCGAATCCAGTTGTTCAAGCGCATCTCGACCAGGTTACCTGCGCTGTCCAGCGTGACCACCGGCGCTCGCATGGAAATATCGTGGCTCTCATCCTGAAAGCGAAAGTCGATGGGCGTTTCGCTGAGTATGGCGAGCGCTGCTGGGTTTTGTTGGCGCAGGGCTTCTACTACGCGGGCGCCGTCGGCAAATAGCGATTCACCACCGCTGGCTTCGTTTTGCAGGCAGTAGAGCAACTGAATATCGGGCGGTTGTTGCCAGTTGGGCAAATCGACATGCAGCGGCAATCCTACCGCGGTATACGCCGCGTTATTGGGGTTGGGCTTAGAGCGCACATCAAAGCGGGCACCAAAATTGGTGGCGCGCAGTGGGCCAATACGCTCAGCCAGCCGGCTGACTTCTTCTTCTACCAAAGGGCCGTCGGTGATCAGTGCCAGGCCATCGCGCAGCATAGCGGTTAACCAGGCTTTTTCGCCTTGGGGCGTGAGGAAGTCGCTATGATTTATGCGCTCAGGCGCGAAGTTATCGACCCACGGTTTGGCATTGGGGACGGCTGAGGTAAGGCTCGCCTCTGGGCGACGCTGATAAAGCCAGCCACTGTGAAATGCACTAACGTGACCGTCCTGCCAGTTCAAATGCAGGTGGCCATCCAGTAGCGCCACGGTTGGCGGCTCGGAAATCGCTTCAAGCGGCAGGTAAAGCCGTTCACGGGTCTGCGGATGACGGCAAGCGTGGCAGGCACAGTGATCGCGTAGCCAGAGCAGGGGCAGGGTGGTTTGCTCGCCATCTTGCCACTCAAGTGCAACACCTTGTTGGGTGAGCATTGCCTGAGTGAGTGCGGGGCCGGTTTGGTAGGGGGTTAATTCGCCCATGTCTGGGGCTTGAGCGTTATTCGTTGTTGGTATCGTTGTCGTTTGTACTGCGCTATTCATGATGACTCCGAATCGCTCCCTTTGCGGCAGAGCCAGATGGCTGTGCGTTAGGGGTGTGCTTAAGTGTTAACCAGGATGAGGAGTAGCAGCGCCAGTGACAAACGATTAATCTGGCCCCTAAGACATCATTTTATTTATAGGTCTCTTTTTCATGAGTCAGTTACCGCCATTGTTATGGCTGCAAGCCTTTGAATCCGCAGCGCGTACCTTGAGCTTCACTGCCGCAGGCAATGAGCTTGGAGTAACCCAGGCGGCGATCAGTCAGCGCGTTCGATTGCTGGAAGACCGTGTCGGGCAGAAGTTGTTTGTGCGCCATGCCCGCAGTTTAACGTTAACCCCAGCGGGGCAAGCGTGGCTGCCGAGTATTCATGACGCCTTTGTCCGAATCAGCGAAGGAACCTTGGAGGTTTTTGGTAGCACAACCGAGCAACCGGTCACACTGCGTGCCACGCCTGCCATTCAGCAGTCGTGGCTGGCGCCGCGTCTGATTGCCTTCCACCGCGCCCACCCGCAGGTGGCGATTCGTTTGGTCAGCGCTATCTGGCCTGATGACTTTGGCCCTGAAGGGGCTGATATCGAGATTCGCTATGGCAAAGGGGAGTGGACCGGCGTTGAAATGCAGCCGCTAGGGGAAGAGCATTTGCTGCCGGTGTGCTCCCAGGCCTTGGCAGAGACGCTCGCTGCGCCGAGTGATCTGGCCGGGCACACGCTGCTGCACGCCGTGGGGTTTGGAGTGGGGTGGCCGGGCTGGTTGCAGGAAGCGGGTGCTGCCCATGTAGAGGCGCAGTGTTGGTCGCTCACCTGCGATAACCAGGTCATGACGTTGGCACTTGCCAGCCAAGGTGGCGGCATTGCGCTTACTCACCGGCGTTTAATGGAGCAACGTGGCGATTTAGTGGCGCCCTTTACTATTAGTGTGCCTAGCGACGAGCGCTTTTGGCTGGTACGGCCAAGCCGCCGCCACGTTAGCGATGAAGCAGGGTTGGTCTGGCAGTGGCTTTGCAACTCGATGGGATGAAGAGCCATGTTGGCTGCGACTGCCCGCTGGCTTGATCGGTGAATGTGTGAAAAGTATGTGAATAAAACAGAGCACACTCGCATAATTCGATTTAATCGAATACAAGTCGGAAAACGTTGCGCTTTTGCTTATCGGAAAGCGCCGTAGAATAGCTTCCAATTCATCAACCTAATGATCCTTGGAGCTTACAATGACGACGCGTGCCCTGGTAATCACCTCTTCTATCCTGGCGGAAAACGGCCAATCCAATGCGCTGGCTCATCGCTTTATCGAGCAAGCTAACGCTCGCGACGGTATCGATGTCACCCAGCGTGATGTGGTGAAAAACACGCTGCCACATCTGGATATCAACGAGCTGGGCGCCTGGCAAGTGGCGGCTGCAGAACGCAGCGCCGAGCAACACGAGTTGGCTGCTCATTCGGAAACGCTGCTGGCAGAGTTGCGTGCTAATGATGTGCTGGTGATTGCGGTGCCGATGTATAACCTGGGTATTCCTTCGCAGTTGAAAGCATGGTTTGACCGTGTGCTGCGGGCTGGAGAAACATTCCGTTATACCGAAAACGGCCCTCAAGGTTTGGTAGAAGGCAAGCGGGCGATTATTCTGGCAGCCCGTGGCGGCCAGTACGCAGGGACCGAAATGGATAGCCAAACGCCGCACCTCAAAGCCATGCTCGGCTTGATGGGGATTAAAGATACCCAGGTGGTCTATGCTGAAGGTTTGAACATGGGTGAGCAGCATCGCGACGCTGCGCTCAAAGAAGCTTTTCAGGCGATTGACCAATTGGTTGAGGGGCTTTAAGCCTCCTCTTGCGTTAGAAGGAATTCCACATGCCCCGGCCCGAATTACTCGAACAGATTTACACGATTGTCGATCAAATTCCGCCGGGCCGTGTGACTACCTACGGCCGCATTGCGGCGATGACCGAAGGCGCTACTCCGCGCATGGTGGGTTCGGCGATGCGCCACCTGCCGGATGGCCATCAATTGCCTTGGCATCGCGTGATTGCAGCATCCTTAAAGCTTGCCGACCATGGTGGCGCCGAGCGTCAGCACCGAAAGTTGCGCGATGAAGGTATTCTGTTTGATGCCAAAGGCCGCGTACCCGCGCATCTTGTTTGGCCTGATTGAGCTGCGCGAAGCCCTAACTTTCATTGTGAGGAGCTCGCGACGAAGCAATCTATGCCGCGGAGACAATTAACTCTAGATTGCTTCGCTTGGCTCGCAATGACATTAGCGAAATCTGGCGCGAACACAAAACGCCGCCCAAATTGGGCGGCGTTTTGTATTTATGGATGGCGTTGGTGAGTTTTCTCACGGTTTACTTCACTCTTCCAGGTTAGCACCCGATTTCCACGACCAGTCGCGCCAGCGTAGATCAAATAGATCCTTGCGGCGGTCTTTCAGGTTGGTCACCGAGCCTTCGGCACGCACTACCGTCAAACGGGTCAAGTCCAAGTCTGAGAAGAAGATCATCTCGGTATTCGGCGTGGTTTCAGCAAGTACCGCATCGTGGGGAAAGGCGAAATCAGAAGGTGAGAACACCGCGGATTGCGCGTACTGGATATCCAGGTTTTCAATCGAGGGCAAGTTGCCGACGCTGCCGCACAGCACTACGTAGCACTCGTTTTCAATTGCCCGCGCCTGGGCGCAGTGGCGCACGCGCAGATAGCCGTTTTTGGTATCGGTCCAGAAGGGTACGAACAGGATGTCCATGTCCTGGTCGGCCAGCAGGCGACCAAGCTCTGGGAATTCCACGTCGTAGCAGATCAGGATGCCCACGCGCCCAGCGTCGGTATCGAACACCTGCAGCTCATCACCACCCTCAATGACCCAATCGCGGCGCTCTTGAGGTGTTATGTGCAACTTGGCCTGGCGCTCAACGCTGCCGTCGCGGTGGAATAGGTACGCGATGTTGTAGAGGCGGTCATCCTCACCGACCTCAATCATCGAACCACCCACAATGTTGATGTTGTAGGAGACCGCCATGCGCGAGAGTTCCGCTTTAAAGCGCTCGGTGAAACCCGCCAAAAAGCGAATGGCGCCCATTTGATCCTGCTGGGCGGCGCGGTCTTGAAGGCCCATCAAGGGCGCATAAAACAGTTCTGGGAATACCGCAAAATCGCTCTGGTAGTCAGACAGCGCATCAACAAAGTACTCAATCTGCTGAAGCGCGGCTTCCACCGAGGAGAACTCACGCATTTGCCACTGCACAGCACCTACACGTACTTGGGTAGGCTTGTTGTCGAGCACGCTGGCAGCAGGCTCAAACAAAATATTGTTCCACTCTAGCAGAGTGGCGTAACCCCGCGACTGCTCATCTTCCGGCAGGTACTTACGCAGCAGGCGCTTGACCTGGAAGTCATTAGCCTGCTGGAAAGAGAGAATCGGATCGTAAATCTCTTTGCGCGAGACTTTATCAATGTACTGAGCGGGCGTGAGTTCATCAGCGTGCTGGTGATACTCGGGAATACGCCCACCGGCCAGTATTGCGCGCAGGTTCATCGAGCGGCACAACTCTTTACGCGCTTCGTAAAGGCGGCGGCCCAAGCGATAACCACGGTAGTCCGGGTGAATCAGCACATCCAAGCCGTACATGGCGTCGCCATCCTCATCATTGAGGATGATCTCGCGGTGGCCGATCAGGTCATCGTACTTATGCGGGTTGGAAAATTCGTCGTAATCCACCTGCACGGTGAGCGCCACGCCCACTAACAGTCCATCGTCCTCAATGGCGATTTGACCATCAGGGAATTCCTGAATTAATTTGTCGATCGTGCGCTTCGGCCAAGCTCCACCGATATCGTGATAGACAGCGTCCATCAATGCCTTGAGCTGATCGTAGTCATCGCTCATTAGGTTGCGCAGATTAAGATGCAGTTCTTCCAGGGACATATCAGGGCTTCCCAACGTCAGAAGTAAACGCCCATTCTAGCATTATTGGGCGTTGCTCGGCTTATCTGGTGTTAACTCGCGGGTTAACGGCCGTGTTAGTGTTTGCGCCATGATCACCCCGGCAAGGATGAGTAGCCCACCTGCAAAGTGGAAACCAGCCACTCGCTCGCCTAAAAAGATCATGGCAATGACTGCGCTAAATAGCGGCATCAGGTTGATAAAAATACTCGATTGATTGGCACCGATTTGACGCACCGCCCGCATCCATAGAAACGTGGTGATGACTGAGGCGGGAATGCCTGCATAGAGAATCAGCCCGATATTCTGCCCATCAATCGGCGTCATTGGCCCCATTAAATAGGGCGGCAACAAGAACAGGACGGCAAAGCAAACTTGAGCATAGAGCATCACCCAAGGCGGTAAGTTCATTGACCAGCGCTTGAGCATCACGCCATATAGCGCGTAGCAGGTTGCTGCGACCACCATCAGCGCATCGCCCAGGGCGACCTGGAGTTGCAGTAGCGAAAGCGGATTGCCACGCCCTAGCAATACGGTGACGCCCACAAACGCCAGCACCCCGCCCAAAACACCGCCTAAGGTCGGTGGTTCGCGGAGAATAAGCGCGCTAAGTAGCACCGTTAGCAACGGCACCATGGCGGCAAGAATGCCCATATTGGTGGCGGTGGTGGTTTCTGCCGCCACATAGGCAAGCCCCTGCCATAGGCCCATGCCGAGTAACCCGAGTAGCGCAAGCTTCGGCCATTGGCGACGAATCTCGTCACGGTGACGCAACACCGCAGGCAGCACAAAAGGTGTCATCACCGCGAGTGCTAATAACCAGCGTAAAAAGGCGATACTACTGGGCGCAATGGCGCCTACGCTAAGCTGATTAATGGTCATATTGCCCGACCATATCAATACAGTGGCGAGCGGCGGCAAAAAGTAAATCAAGGGCATAGCAACTGTTCCTTATCGTTAGCCGGGTAATGTGACGCGGATTCGCGCGCTGGGCAAGCGGTTGGCAAAAGATCGAGGGGCTAGATTGAAGGACTAGATCTAAGGGCTATACGTGATGCTCAGGATGTCATACGCTTGTTTGAATTTGCCTTGCAACGCTACTAATAAGATTCAGGAGACCCGTGATGACCCAGACGCCCGCCTATCCGCATCTTTTCCGACCGCTAACGATTGGTCATTTGACGCTGCCTAACCGCGTCTTAATGGGCTCGATGCACACCAATTTGGAAGAGGCGCCGAATGGCTTTGAACGGCTAGCCGCTTTCTATGCCGAGCGGGCGCGGGAGGGGGTTAGCCTGATTGTCACTGGCGGTATCGCCCCCAATGCAGAAGGCGCGGTTTTTCAGGGGGCCAATGCGCTTGTTGACGAAGCGCAACTGCCGGAGCACCGCCAAGTGGTTGATGCGGTGCACGCTGAAGGCGGCCACCTGTGTATGCAGATTCTGCACGCCGGACGCTACGCCTACTCACCGGATCTCGTAGCACCTTCGGCGATACAGGCCCCGATCAATCCGTTTATGCCACGGGCGCTAAGTAGCGACGAGGTGGAGCAGCAAATTGCCGACTACGTGCGCTGCGCGAGTCTGGCCCAGCAGGCAGGCTATGACGGCGTGGAGGTGATGGGGTCTGAAGGCTATCTGATTAATCAGTTTATTTGCCGACGCACCAATCAGCGCGAGGACGAGTGGGGTGGGGCGTTTGAAAACCGCATGCGCTTTGCCGTGGAGATTGTGCGTCGTGTACGCGAGGCGGTAGGTGAACGTTTCGTGATTATTTTCCGCCTCTCGATGATTGATCTGGTCGAAGAGGGCAGTACCTGGGAAGAGGTGGTTACCCTTGGGCAAGCGATTGAAGCTGCTGGTGCTAATGTCATTAATACCGGCATCGGTTGGCACGAAGCGCGGGTGCCCACGATTGTGACCAGCGTGCCACGAGCGGCCTTTACCGAGGTGACTAAGCGCATCAAGTCGGCGCTCTCGATTCCATTGATCACCACTAACCGCATCAACATGCCCGAGGTCGCCGAGCGGGTGCTGGCAGAGGGCCACGCCGACATGGTTTCCATGGCGCGGCCTTTTCTGGCTGATCCCGCCTGGGTGCGTAAAGCCCAGGAAGGTTTAGCAGACGAGATCAATACCTGCATCGCCTGTAACCAAGCCTGCCTGGATCACACCTTTGCCGGCAAGCTGACCTCCTGTTTGGTTAATCCTCGCGCCTGTCATGAAACTGAGCTGGTAATAGAGCCTGCGCAAACGAGTAAAAGAGTCGCGGTGGTTGGCGGCGGTCCGGCGGGGCTGGCAACGGCTGTGACGGCCGCTAGCCGGGGGCATAACGTGGTGCTGTTTGAACAGCGCAGTGAACTCGGCGGGCAGTTTAACTACGCGCGGAGAATCCCCGGTAAGGAGGAGTTCAACGAAACCTTGCGCTACTACCGCGTAATGCTAGAGAAGTATTCGGTAGAGGTGCGCTTGAACACCACGGCAACCGCAGAAACGCTTGCCGATTTTGATGAAGTGGTGCTATCCACCGGCGTTCGACCCCGCGAACTAAGCCTGCCGGGCCACGACCATTCAAAGGTACTGAGCTACGCCGAGGCGATTGAGTCGCCCGAGAGGGTCGGGCGTAAAGTAGCCGTGATCGGCGCGGGGGGAATTGGGTTTGATGTCTCTGAGCTGCTGGCACACCAAGGACACCCCGCGTTGGATATTGCTGACTGGTGCGACGAATGGGGCGTTGATTTAGCAGTGGGCGAACGCGGCGGTTTAAAAACACCGACACCGCCAGACGTTCCCCGCGAGATCGTGATGCTGCAGCGTAAAAGCTCCAAACCGGGTAAAAACCTGGGTAAAACCACGGGCTGGGTGCACCGCGCCTCGCTTAAAGCCCGTGGGGTCACCACGCTAACGGGCTGCGAGTACCTGAAAATCGACGACCAAGGGCTGCATATTCGCCTCGAGGGCGTTGACCAAGTGTTGGCGGTAGACAGCGTGGTGGTGTGCGCCGGGCAAGAGTCGGTGCGGGAGTTACTGGCGCCGCTGGAGCAGGCAAAAGTAGCGGTGCACATTATTGGCGGTGCCGATGAAGCCAGCGAACTGGATGCCAAACGGGCGATTGAGCAGGGCACACGTCTGGCCGCTATCCTGTAATCGGGTCAAAACTTTCACTAGGTGTGAGGGCAGGTTGAAGAGAGGGTCTTTCGCCATGGCCGGAAAATGTTCCTGACAATGACGGCATTTCCGCCATCCATGGCGGTCAGATGGCGAAAGTAGCGCCCATGGATGGGTTTACAGCGCCGTCTCGGAAGCATGCTCTCGACACCGATGTATTTGATATAGTTCTAGACAAGCTAGTAGAGCGGGTGACGTTTACCCATTAATGGCGATAGACTGAATGTCCTGTTATTAAGGGATTTCTTGGCCTGGCTATTAAGCATAGCTAGGCATTAAAGGCACTGGTGGCACCCAGCCTGTGCCGTAAGATCGCCAGATATAAGGACAACTGTCATGACCTCGGAGTGTAGCCCGCGTTTTTTAGCCAGTGATAACACCTCCGGTATTTGCCCGGAGGCGATGGAATATCTATTAGAAGCCAACCGCAGCGATGATTTGGCTTACGGTAACGATACCTGGACGGCCCGTGCCGCAGATCGCTTCCGCGAAATGTTTGACTATGACTGTGACGTCTTCTTCGTTTTCAACGGCACCGCTGCTAACTCACTGGCCCTTTCAGCGATGGGACGTAGCTACCACAGCGTTATTTGTCATGAGCTGGCGCATATCGAAACCGACGAGTGTGGTGGCCCGGAGTTCTTCTCCAACGGCGCAAAACTGCTGACCTCACCCGGCGCCAATGGCAAGCTTACCCCGGAAGGTATCGAGGCGCTGGTCACCAAGCGCAGCGATATTCACTACCCCAAACCCAAAGTGGTCTCGCTGACCCAAGCGACCGAAGTGGGCACGCTTTATTCCCGCGAAGAGCTGATGGCGATTCGCGCCATTGCTGATAAACATGACCTGCGGTTGCATATGGACGGTGCCCGCTTTGCCAACGCCTGTGCAAGTCTAAATGCCACCCCTGCCGAACTGACCTGGCAGGTGGGCGTGGATGCGCTGTGTTTTTCAGGTACCAAGAACGGTCTAGCGTTTGGCGAAGCGATCCTGTTTTTTAACCGTGAGTTAGCCGAAGATTTCTCCTACCGCTGCAAGCAGGCAGGCCAGCTGGCATCGAAAATGCGCTTTATCTCAGCGCCGTGGTTAGGGTTGTTAGAAAGCGGCGCCTGGTTAACCAATGCCCAACACGCCAATGCCATGGCGAGCTACCTCTCAGAAGGCCTGCAGGCGTTGCCGGGTGTCTCTCTTATGTTCCCTACCCAGGCCAACAGCGTTTTCGTTGAATTGCCACTCCCGGCAATTGAAGCGTTGAAAGCCAAAGGCTGGACCTTCTATACCTTTATTGGCGCTGGCGGTGCCCGATTTGTATGTGCCTGGAACACCACCGTTGAATTACTTGATGAGTTATTAGCGGATATTCGTGCCGTGCTTGAGCGTTAAGCGCGAAAACAGCACCTCTTTTGCCGCTGTTTAGTACCTGCCATCTAGTTACGCCGTTGCCCTGGCAGCGGCGTAACTGCTCTAGTGCACTCCCTTTCGTCGCCCGTTGCTTTATTTAACGCAACTAATCCCCTGAATAATTCTCTTAACTGTATCGCCGCTGCGTTGAAGGTTTTAGTCATCACTTTTTGCTAATGCTGACTACGCTAAAAAAAGCGACACCTCGTTTGGCACACCGTTGCGAAACACTTGGCTTGGCGGTGACTGCCTGGGGTTAGGCCACAGGAGAGTTCCATGAGTATCTTTGATCACGTTCAAGACCGATTTGCCCGCGTTCAGCAAGAAGACATGAGCCTTGAGGAGTACTTGGCGCTTTGTCGCCGTGACTCGAAGGTTTATGCCAGCGCCGCCGAGCGCATGCTGGAAGCCATAGGCGAGCCTGAAGTGATCGACACGGCGAAAGACCCGCGTCTGTCACGCATTTTTTCCAACAAAGTGATTCGCCGCTACCCTGCCTTTGCAGAGTTCCACGGTATGGAGGAGGCTATCGAGCAAATCGTTGCCTATTTCCGCCATGCTGCCCAAGGGCTTGAAGAGCGCAAGCAGATCCTCTACCTGCTGGGGCCAGTGGGTGGCGGTAAGTCATCACTGGCAGAGCGCTTGAAGTTACTGATGGAACGCATCCCGTTCTATGCCATTAAGGGCTCGCCAGTTTACGAGTCGCCACTTGGTTTATTCTCTCCCGAGGAGGATGGCGAGCTGTTAGAGAAAGAGTACGGTATTCCTCAGCGTTATCTGCGCAGCGTGATGTCGCCCTGGGCGGCGAAGCGGCTCAAAGAGTATGGCGGTGATATTTCCCAGTTTAGGGTGGTGCGTTTGTACCCCTCACGGTTGAATCAAATTGCCATTTCGAAAACCGAGCCGGGCGATGAGAATAACCAGGATATCTCCTCGCTGGTGGGTAAGGTCGATATCCGCCAGTTGGAGCTTTACTCCCAGGACGACCCAGATGCCTACAGCTTCTCTGGTGGCTTATGCCGTGCCAACCAGGGGTTGATGGAGTTTGTGGAGATGTTCAAAGCGCCGATCAAGGTGCTGCATCCACTGCTCACCGCAACGCAGGAGGGCAACTACAATCCCACCGAAGGCATGGGAGCAATACCCTTTGATGGGGTGATCCTGGCGCACTCTAACGAGTCTGAATGGCAGGCGTTCCGCAACAATCGTAACAACGAGGCATTTCTTGACCGGGTCTATATCGTCAAAGTGCCTTATTGCCTGCGAGTCACCGAAGAGATCAAAATCTATCAAAAACTACTAGAGGATTCTTCACTAAATGCCGCGCCCTGCGCGCCGGATACGCTGCGCATGCTGGCGCAGTTTTCGGTGTTGTCACGGCTCAAGGCACCTGAAAACTCCAATATCTATTCCAAGATGCGCGTGTACGACGGTGAAAACCTGAAAGACACCGATCCGCGTGCCAAGTCGATTCAGGAGTATCGCGACGCGGCTGGCGTTGACGAAGGCATGCAAGGGCTCTCCACTCGTTTCGCCTTCAAGATTCTTTCTAAGGTATTCAACTTTGATAGCACCGAAGTGGCTGCCAACCCGGTGCATCTACTTTATGTGCTGGAGCAGGCACTGGAGCGTGAACAGCTGCCCTCAGAAGTCTTTGAACGCTACTTGGGTTTCATCAAAGAGTATATGGCGCCCCGCTACGTGGACTTTATTGGTAAGGAGATTCAAACCGCTTACCTCGAATCCTACAGCGAATATGGTCAAAACATTTTCGACCGCTACGTAACCTACGCTGATTTCTGGATACAGGATCAGGAATACCGTGATCATGAAACCGGCGAGCTGTTGAATCGCCAATCGCTGAACGAAGAGCTGGAGAAAATCGAGAAACCGGCAGGAATCTCCAACCCGAAAGACTTCCGCCATGAGGTGGTCAATTTTGTGCTGCGGGCACGGGCGCAAAATAACGGCATGAATCCGAGCTGGCAGTCGTATGAAAAGCTAAAAGGCGTTATCGAACACAAAATGTTCGCCAACACCGAAGAGCTACTGCCGGTGATTTCGTTCAATGCCAAGGCCTCCCGGTCAGACCAGAAGAAGCATGAAGACTTTGTGGCGCGGATGGTTGAGCGCGGCTACACCGAAAAACAGGTTCGATTACTGTCCGAGTGGTACCTGCGCGTGCGTAAGTCCCAGTAAGGGACAGATAGTTAAGGGCTGTTGTTAAAACAGTGCTTAAGAAAAGCGTCTAAGGAGGTCGTATGACCTACTTTATTGATCGAAGGCCTAACGCTAAACATAAAAGCGCGGTGAACCGTCAGCGCTTTTTAGAGCGCTATCGCAAGCATATCAAGCGTTCGGTTGAAGAGGCCGTTAATCGCCGCTCCATTACTGATATGGAGCGCGGTGAAAAAATATCTATTCCGGCGAAGGATATCTCTGAGCCAGTGTTTCAGCATGGTCCGGGCGGGGCACGCAATATCGTCTCGCCAGGCAACAAGGAGTTTGTAGCGGGCGACAAAATACGACGGCCTAGCGGGCAGGGCGGTGGCAGTGGTGCGGGAGAAGGCGGCGCCTCTAATCAGGGGGAAGGGGTGGATGAGTTCGCCTTCACCCTCAGCCGCGAGGAGTTTCTGGAATTTGTGTTTGACGGGCTTGAGTTACCCCACTTGCAGCGCAAACCATTGAAGTCGCTGGAAGAGGTCAAAATGGTGCGGGCGGGATTGTCTAAAGATGGCGTGCCTTCCCGGATCAGCATTACCCGTTCGATGCGCGAAGCCTACGCTCGGCGCATTGCCATGCGCGCGCCGATTAAACGGGCGCTTAAGGAAGCTCATGAGGCCCTGGAAGCCGAAGAGCGTAAAGACCCGGTATTGCGTAATCCGGCCCGTATTGCCGAGCTGAAAACTGAAATCGAACGCCTGGAAAAACGTATTGCTGGCGTGCCGTTCATTGATACCTATGACCTGCGCTACCACCAGTTAAGCGCCCAGCCGCAGCCTTCTAATCAAGCGGTCATGTTTTGTGTCATGGACGTTTCGGGGTCGATGACCCAGAACCATAAAGATATCGCTAAGCGCTTTTTCTTACTGTTGTACCTGTTTTTGGAGAAACACTACGAAAAAGTCGAACTGGTGTTTGTGCGTCACCACACCGCTGCTCGGGAAGTTAGCGAGGAGGAGTTTTTTTACTCACGCGAAACCGGCGGTACGATTGTTTCTAGTGCGCTGAATCTGGTCAATAAGATCATTGAAAAGCGTTATCCAGTGGGGCAGTGGAATTTATATGTGGCCCAAGCCTCCGATGGCGATAATTGGGATGACGACTCGAATATTTGCCGCGACTTGCTGATCAAACAGCTAATGCCACAGTTGCAATACTACGCTTACGTTGAGATTACGCCTCACGACCATCAATCGCTGTGGCATGAGTATGCAAGTGTGGTCAAAGAATTTCCCGAACGCTTTGCCATGCGGCAAATTATAGAGGCGGGCGATATTTATCCGGTCTTTCGCGAACTGTTCAAGCGTCGCTTAAGTCAGTCTTAGTGACCGTGTATAGAGGCTAGTGACCGTATGACCGTGTAATAGAGGAGTGGGCTATGAGTGCGACCCGCAAGCGCAAGCCGATTGCCACCGGCTCCGATTGGAACTTCAACCTGCTGGAGCGCTTCGATGCGGAGCTGGCAAGGCTCGCTGATGAGTATCGTCTGGATACTTATCCCAATCAGATAGAAGTGATCACCACGGAGCAAATGATGGATGCCTACGCCAGCGTGGGCATGCCGGTGGGCTACCACCACTGGTCATTCGGAAAGCAGTTTCTAGCCGTTGAAGGGGCTTACAAGCGTGGCCAGATGGGCCTGGCTTATGAGCTGGTCATTAACTCTGACCCTTGTATTGCCTACTTAATGGAAGAGAACACGCTGATGATGCAGGTGTTGGTGATGGCCCACGCCTGCTACGGTCATAACTCCTTTTTTAAAGGTAACTACCTGTTCCGTACTTGGACGGATGCCTCTTCTATTGTCGATTACTTGGTGTTTGCACGTAAGTATATCGCCCAGTGCGAAGAGCGCCACGGCGTGCAGGCTGTCGAGCAGCTGCTGGATGCTTGCCATGCGCTGCAAAACTACGGTGTTGACCGCTACAAACGCCCCTCACCGATTTCTGCAGAAGAGGAAGCGAAGCGCCAGGATGAGCGGGAAGCCTATCTACAAACCCAGGTTAATATGCTCTGGCGAACCATTCCCGAACCACCCACTGGGGAGTCTTCGCTGCCGGGTAGTTTGCACAATGCCAATGGCGATGACCCGTTAGGCTTACATAGCGGCGGGCTTTACCCTTCAGAGCCGCAGGAAAATCTGCTCTACTTTATTGAGAAAAACGCCCCGTTGCTGGCGCCTTGGCAGCGTGAGATTGTGCGAATTGTGCGCAAGCTGGCGCAGTATTTTTATCCCCAGCGGCAAACGCAGGTGATGAATGAGGGCTGGGCGTGCTTCTGGCACTACACGTTAATGAATCGACTCTACGACGACGGCAATGTCGATGAAGGGCTGATGCTGGAGTTTTTGCAGTCTCACGCCGCTGTAATTAATCAGCCAGCCTTTGATAGCCCTCACTTTAGTGGGATTAACCCTTATGCGCTTGGTTTCGCGATTTTTATGGATATCAAGCGCATCTGCGAAAACCCTACCGACGAGGATCGTGAGTGGTTTCCAGATGTGGCGGGCACACCGTGGCGGGAAACGGTGGAGTTTGCGATGCGCAACTTTAAGGACGAGTCTTTTATTCAGCAGTTTCTGTCGCCGAAGGTGATGCGCGACCATAAGCTGTTTTTAGTGGTGGATGATGATCAGTTAGAGGCCCTTGAAGTAGCGGCGATACATAACGAACAGGGCTATCGTCAGGTTCGTGAAGCGCTCGCGACGCAGTATGCGCTCTCTGTTCGCGAGCCCAATATTCAAGTGGTCGAGGCAGCGATTCGTGGGGACCGCTCTTTGACGCTTCATCACGTGCAGGATAATCGCCGCCCGCTGGGGCGCAGCGTTTATCCGGTCATTCGCCATTTACAGCAGCTATGGGGTTTCCCCGTACATCTGGTCTCAATGGAGGAGGGGCAAGTGACGCGACGTTTTCACTGGCCGGTTGAAGATGACAACCATGCTTCTTAATGCGTAAGCCAGCTTTTTAAAGTAGCCTTTAAAAAACGACTACCCCGCGCAAAGCGCGGGGTAGTCATTAGTACAGCAGTATCCGCGTTAAACGGCAGCTGTTTAGGCTTGTGCAGTCCAAGACTGACACCAGCCCGCAGGCTCAACACTGTTCTCAGGAAACAACTGGCAACCTTGTGTCTCTGCATTGAAGAACATGCAGTTATCGCAGCGCTCGCCCTCTTCATAAGCAGGGTGATCGCTTGCTTCACTGGCGTCTTCGACGTAGTTAAGCGCTTGAGCGTTGCTTGAGGAAGGATCAAGACGCGGCAGCTCTTGAGCGAAAGCAGTCTTGGAAAGAATACCTGCACCCAGCGGAAGGGCAGCTAGCCCTAACATGCTGTTGCGCATGAAGTCACGACGGCTCTTATTAGCCATGATTTCTCCTTATCGTCACGGTCTGACGTTTGGTCACGGTTGTCGGGTGGTGATCCACCTCTATTAGTGCTCCGAATAAACTTATAAGTCGGAGTTCTCTTTTACATGCTAGCGGATGTGCAAAGCTTGTGCGAATGCCTTGAGATGTACAGCGACAATTGGTCACGCTGTTGCTGGGTGCTGCGCTCGCTTCCTAGTCGCTGCTATACTCTGCGCAGCTTAAAGACGACATTTTGTTGCCATTATTTTCTCTTGAGGGGCACGCTATGCAAAACGCAGTCATTTTAATCAATACCGATAAAGGCCAAGTGAAAGCCGTGGCCGAACGCTTAGCTGATGTAGAAGGCATTAGTGAAGTTTATTCTACCTGTGGCCGCTACGACTTGGTGGCGATTGCCCGTACTCGCGATTTTGAAAGCTTGGCTGAGCTGGTAACGGAGCGCTTAAATGCCGTAGAAGGTATCAGCGATACAGAAACCCTGAATGCTATGCAGGTGCACTCTCGCCACGATCTTGAAACGATGTTTTCACTAGGCTGGTAATTGGGACCGCTTTTATCGCCACGGTGGTAGTAGCTTTAAGCGAAATAAAACGATAGGCGCACGTCAGCGCTAACCAGGGAGTAAGAGTGTTGGGAACATCGCTTTCGAGCTGGCGTCGGCAGGGTCGACGCTTGGGTATTGCCGTACTGTTTGTTGCCGTTGGTACGGGGCTGTGGGAATTCCAAGAGCGCCAGCATAAAGATGCTTATACGTGGATGGGAGTGCCTACCTGGGAGGAGTTTCGTCCCACTACGATTCACCGAGTACTACGTAACGATGGCTATTTAGTTGGCTGGTCTGATGTGCGGGTTAATCCGCTCTGGGTAAGCTATCAGGTAGAAGCGGTAGACGATTCAAGCATTGGTTCCCGGCCAAATTTTCAAGCCGATTGGCGCACACTGTGGCCGGTAGGCACGGATAGCTACGCAGGCAGTGGTTACGACCGAGGCCATCTGGCGCCCAATTATGCGATTGCTGCCGTGCACGGACGCAGCGCTCAAGTCGATACTTTCTTGATGAGCAATATGACGCCGCAACGACCTCAGTTGAATCGTCAGCTGTGGCAGCGTTTAGAAGCGGCGGTGATGGATCACTTTGCGCCACGCTTTGATCGTTTGCAGGTGATCACAGGACCCATATACCCCGAACGCTTTATGGATAACGTGTTTAATCGGGTAGGGCTGGTCGAAGTGCCCTCGGCATTTTATAAAATTATTGTCGCGCCACACAACGAAGCACCGTTAGCGCTGGCGTTTATTATGCCGCAGGATGTCCGCGGAAATGAGCCGCTGGATGATTACTTGGTAACGATTGATGACGTAGAAGCGCGGACGGGGCTTAACTTCTTCCCAGAGTTAACGACCGAAGTAGAGTCAGTGCTGGAGGGAGAGTTGCGTATACAAGGATGGGCACTTGAAGAAGTGGCACGACGCCCAGGGCGTTTTCAGTAAAGAGGAGGTGCTTTTAGAAAGGTACGGTACTTGAGAAAGGTGCGGTGCTTTAAGAAAAGCGAGTAAAACGGAGAGGATTAAAAGAGAAAAACTAATAATGATGCGGACTGGCCCATGTAACTCATGGTGCCCAGGAGAGGACTTGAACCTCCACGTCCATACGGACACTAGCACCTGAAGCTAGCGCGTCTACCAATTCCGCCACCTGGGCGCATCATCTAACGCTTAAATTATCTACTATCGTTTGTGCTCATATGGTGCCCAGGAGAGGACTTGAACCTCCACGTCCATACAGACACTAGCACCTGAAGCTAGCGCGTCTACCAATTCCGCCACCTGGGCGAACACAAACTTGTTGCTACTTACGTTGACTGGCTTATTGCCTGTACTTGCTTAGCACTGAACTGCGTATACAAAAAGATAGTATAAAAGCAGTTTGGTGCCCAGAAGAGGACTTGAACCTCCACGTCCATACGGACACTAGCACCTGAAGCTAGCGCGTCTACCAATTCCGCCATCTGGGCAAGTGGCGCGTATAATACCGGGGTGATGGTTAAATGCAAGACCCCTTATGCGCTTTTTATAAAGCTAATTGTATAAACAACGTCTAAGACGGTTGGGTGATTGAACGTGCAGCGCTATACTGCGCCTATGACTAAACAAAATCCTATTCATTTCAGCTTTTCAAACACTGAAATATCCCGCCCGCAACGCACTGCGTATGCGCTTTTTTTATGCCTCTCGCAAATGACGCCATCAAGGATGTTGCTCGTATGAAGTATTGGACGTTAAGTGATGATCCGCACGCCGAGCGCGAGGCGCATAAATATGGTAACCCAGCGCCGAGCCGGGAGTATTTGCTTGCTGCCTTAGAAACGTATGGCAAGCCGATTACCCATGAAAATATGAGCCGCCTGCTGGGTCTGGAAGACGAAGAGCTGATCGAAGCTGTCCGTCGCCGTTTGGCGGCGATGGAGCGCGATGGGCAAGTGCTGCGTGATCGTCGGGGCGCCTATGCGTTAATCGACAAGCTCGATCTGATCAAAGGCAAAGTGCTGGGGCACCGCGATGGGTTTGGCTTCCTCTTGCGGGATGATGGCAAAAAGCCGGACTTGGTATTGCCGCCGCGCCAAATGCGGCGTGTTTTTCACGGCGACCATGTGTTGGCACGCGTTAGCGGTCGTGATCGCCGTGGCCGTGATGAGGCGACGATTGCCGAAGTGATTGCACGTAACACCCAAACCATCGTTGGTGTTTACCGTAGCAATACCCCTGAGTTTGGCATTCTAATACCGGAAAATCCGCGCATTACTCAGGAAGTGATTATTCCGCATAGCGCCTGTGGTGGCGCTAAAGATGGCCAGGTGATCTCGGCCAAGATCGTTCAGCAGCCAGCCACCCGTGTACAGCCGGTAGGCGAGGTGATTGAAGTGTTGGGTGAGCGTATGGATCCCGGCATGGAAATTGATATTGCGATTCGCAGTTACGATATTCCTGCAGAGTTTCCGCCTGAAGTGCTCGACCAAATTTCTGGCATTTCAGCTGAAGTGCTGGAAGAAGACAAGCAGCACCGCGTTGACCTGCGTGATATACCGCTGGTTACCATCGACGATGAGTCTGCCAAAGACTTCGATGATGCGGTGTGCGCGTGGAAAACCAAATCCGGCAGTTGGAAACTGCTCGTCGCGATCGCGGACGTTTCCCACTATGTGCGTCCCGGCACGCCGTTGGATAATGAAGGCCGCACGCGGGGTAACTCGGTCTACTTCCCTGGTCAAGTGGTTCCCATGCTGCCGGAACTATTGTCCAACGGGCTCTGTTCGCTGAATCCCCACGTGGATCGTCTGGTGCTGGTGTGCGAGATGAATATTTCGCAAACCGGTGCGATTAGCCGCTACCGCTTCTACGAAGCCGTCATGAACTCTCACGCTCGCCTTACCTATAACAAGGTGGCGGCAATTCTTGATGAGAAGAGCGAAGAGGGCGAGGCGCTACGGACAGAGCACAGCGAGCTAGTAAAGCCGCTGAAGAATCTGGAAGAGCTTTACTACTTGTTGCGCGAAGCGCGCGCTGAGCGTGGTGCGATTGATTTTGATACCACTGAAACGGCGATCATCTTTAATGATGAGCGTAAAATCGAGAAAATCGTTCCGCGTAGCCGTAACAACGCGCACAAGTTAATTGAAGAGTGCATGTTGGCAGCCAATGTGGCGACCGCGCGCTTCCTGGATAAGCATGACCTGCCGGCGCTTTACCGTATTCACGAACGGCCGACACCTGAGCGGCTTGATAAACTCCGCCTGTTCTTGAACGAGTTAGGCCTTGCAGTCGGCGGCGGCGATATGCCCACTC
Organism: Halomonas sp. MES3-P3E; assembly: GCF_002836035.1. Lineage (NCBI taxonomy): Bacteria > Pseudomonadati > Pseudomonadota > Gammaproteobacteria > Oceanospirillales > Halomonadaceae > Halomonas > Halomonas sp. MES3-P3E. The sequence continues at coordinate 57,827 of NZ_PJBT01000191.1, forward strand.
CGCAGGATTACCAGGCACTTCGTGAAACGATTGCCGACCGCCCTGACTTCGATATCATTCAGACGGTCATGCTGCGCTCAATGAATCAGGCGGTCTATTCGCCGCAAAACGAAGGTCACTTCGGCTTGGCCTACCAGGCCTACGCCCACTTTACCTCGCCGATCCGCCGCTATCCTGATCTGCTGGTTCACCGCGCTATTCGTTCGGTGATTCGCGGTCCGCGCCAGACCAATACGGTGCTGCGCGTTGAGGGATCTCCGGTTGAGCCGCCGAGCAAGTGGTGCCCATATACCTTCGAGCAGATGCTCGAGCTGGGTGAACACTGCTCGATGACGGAGCGTCGCGCCGACGAAGCCACCCGTGATGTCGAGAGCTGGCTGAAGTGCGAGTTCATGTCCGACAAGCTGGGCGAAATGTTCGAAGGTACTATCGCTTCGGTCACTCAGTTCGGCCTCTTTGTTCGTCTGGATGAGTTCTACGTAGAAGGCTTGGTGCATGTGACGTCGCTGCCTTCGGATTACTATCACTACGAAGCTGAGAAGCACCGCCTGAAAGGTGAGCGTACCGGCACCACTTACCGCTTGGGCGATGGCCTTACCGTTCAAGTGGCGCGGGTCGATATGGACGATCGTAAGATTGACTTCGGCCTGGGGGATGAAAAACCCCGCCCACGCCGCCAGCCGCGTAAGAGCCGCGGTGGGGAAGGGGGCGCTGGTGCGAAAACAGGTGGTGCGAAAACAGGTAGTGCCAAAGCCTCTGGTGATAAACCATCCGGTAGCGAGAAACCCACTACGCGTCGCGGTCCACGCCGCACACGGAACGGCCCACGCAAACCATCACCGAATAAGGGCTGAGCATGAAGTCAGCGTCTTCACGGCGGGGTCCCAAGACCCCTGATGGGCTAGATCAGGTTTATGGCGTTCATGCACTGCAAAGCCTGCTAGATAGAGGTGAGGCACCCCGTGAGTTGTGGGTGCAGCAGGGGGCGGGGAGCCGCTTGAAAGAGTTGGTCGCCCACGCTCAGTCGCATGGCGCTCGTGTGAAAGAGCAACCCCGCGATTTGCTTGATCAGCTAACCCAGGGGGCTGCCCACCAAGGGGTAGTCGCGTTTTGTCCGCCGCTAACTCCCGAGGGCGAAGAGTCGCTCTGGCTTAAGCTGCGTGCTTGGCCCTCGAATACACCGCCACTGTTGCTGATTTTGGATGGCGTGACGGATGTGCATAACTTCGGTGCCTGCCTGCGCAGCGCGGATGCCGCCGGTGCGCACGGGGTGATCGTGGCGAAGGATAAGGCCGCACCGCTCAATGCCACCGTGCGCAAAGTTGCCTGTGGTGCCGCCGAGGTGGTGCCGGTTTATCAAGTGACGAATTTGGCGCGTACGCTTGCCAAGCTAAAAGATGCCGGTGTCTGGATAACCGGCACGGCAGGTGAGGCTGAGGCCAGCGTATTTGATATTGACATGACGGGGCCTACTGCCCTGGTGATGGGAGCAGAAGGCAAGGGTATGCGGCGGTTAACGCGCGAAGCGTGCGATAACCTTGCCAAGTTACCGATGGCAGGGGAGGTTTCTAGCCTCAATGTGTCAGTAGCTACCGGTATCTGCTTGTTTGAAGCTGTCCGACAGCGCCAGCTTGCAAGTTAACCGCCGTACTACTAAGATACACGCGCCCGTTTGTCTGCAAGCGGGCGTTAGCTGTGAGAATTAGTAATTGAAACTGTCGTTAAAAAACAGTTGTTGAAATAAAAGTTCTGTTTGATGCCCCGGTAGCCGTTTAATGCGGTGGCGGAGCACTTCAGTTAACTCCTTGCTTCCTTGTCGTCGTTTACTGCCTTTAGCAGTAGCACACAACGGAAGCTGTCAAACCGCAAGGAGATCCTATGCGTCATTACGAAATCGTGTTTATGGTCCACCCGGATCAAAGCGAGCAGGTGCCGGCGATGGTTGAGCGCTACACCAGCATCGTTACTGAAAACAGCGGCACTGTGCACCGTCTAGAAGATTGGGGTCGTCGTCACTTGGCTTACCCGATCAACAAGATCCACAAAGCCCACTACGTGCTGATGAATGTCGAATGTAACGGCGAAACTCTCGATGAAATCGAGAATATCTTCCGTTACAACGACGCCATTATCCGCAGCCTGGTTGTTCGCTGCAAAGAAGCGGTTACTGAAGCTTCCCCGATGATGAAGCCGGCAGAAGAAAAACGTCCGCGTCGCGAAGAAAAACCGCGCGCTGAAGAAGAAGAAACTGCCTGATTTTATTCACTGCACGTTTTAAGGAGCTAGTCCATGGCACGTTTTTTCCGTCGCCGTAAGTTTTGCCGCTTCACCGCTGAAGGCATCAAGCAGATCGATTACAAAGATCTGGACACGCTGAAGGCTTACATCACCGAAACCGGCAAGATCGTTCCAAGCCGTATTACCGGCACCAAAGCACGCTATCAGCGTCAGTTGGCGACTGCTATCAAGCGCTCGCGTTATCTGGCACTGCTGCCCTACTCCGATAGCCACCAGTAAGCGTTTAACGTGATGCTGGCACTAGCCCGATGGCTAATGCGGGGCACGCCTTACGCAGCAGGCGGGGCGGCCCTGGCAACGCTAGTGCCTTGGCTGTTCTGGTTAGGGGCAGCCATCGCCGCGTTGATGACGCTACGCAAAGGTTTTGCACCTGCGCTGCCAGTCATTATCGCTGCAGCACTGCCGGCTGGCTGGTGGTGGGCACAGGGAGACGTCATTCCGCTTGCTAGCATACTGCTGGTAACGCTGATGGCCGTTATCCTGCGCGAGAGGATGCGTTGGGGTGAAACGTTGATTGTGGGGACGTTGGTCGCCGCTGTCATGGTTCAGCTTGGCATCTTCAGCCCACCAGGCGGCACAGAGTTAATGCTTGAGCAGTTGCGGGAAGGTTCAGAAGAAGTGGACCGCATGCTCACGGAATTCGCCAATCAGGGCTACGATACCCAAACCATCGCCGCGTTAGTGGTGGGTGGGGTGACTGGGCTCGTCGTACTGTTGGCAGCAATAGTGTGTTTAGCGCTTGCGCGTAGTTGGCAAGCTGGGTTGTATAACCCAGGTGGCTTTCGCGAAGAGTTTCATGCACTACGCTTAACACCCAAAGAGCTGGCCGTATTGGTCGTCATTGGAGTGATAGGCATGCTGCTGGGCGCACACGCGCTGGCGATGCTTGGTTGGATTCCGCTGTTGGTAGCTGGCGTTGCGTTAGTGCATGGGTTTATTGGAATAAAGGGGATGAACGGGCTGTGGCTGGTAGCATTTTATGTGCTGCTAATCACGACCTGGCCCACGATTCTCATTGTGCTGCTGTTGGGGCTGATTGATACATTCGCGAACGTTCGCGCACGCCTTGCCCGCAGCAACTGACAAGAGGTTTACGAGATGGAAGTCATTCTGCTCGACAACATTGGTAAGCTGGGCGGCCTGGGTGACAAAGTCACCGTGAAGCCTGGTTATGGTCGTAACTACTTGGTGCCTTACGGCTTAGCCGTACCGGCCACCAAAGACAACATCGAAGCGTTTGAAGCACAGCGTGCTGAGCTCGAAGCGCAAGCCGCTGAGCGCAAGGCAGAAGCCGAAGTGCGCGCTGAGCAGCTAAACGACATCGAGCTGTCTTTGGTTTCCAAAGCAGGCGACGAAGGCAAGCTGTTCGGTTCTATTGGTCCGCGTGACCTGGCTGACGCCATTTCCTCTGCTGGCATCGATATTGCCAAGAGCGAAGTGCGTATGCCGACAGGGCCGATTCGCCAAACTGGCGAATACGACATTGCTATTCACTTGCACGCTGAAGTGAATACGACTGTACGTGTAGTAGTAGTTGCAGAGTAATTAAGTAAGTGCTACTTAAGTACGAGATAAGTGCCAAGTAAGTATTTAGTGCTTGGTCACTCACTGTACTGGCACGAACGCCTCAAAAGGCGCGGGGAAACCCGCGCCTTTTGTTATTTCTGACGCCTGTGCTGCAAGACGGTAGTGCTGGATAGTGTCATAAATCCGCCTGGTCTATTACGGTTTGGCGTTTTTCAGACAATGTCTAGATTGGCTGTGATGTCGGTGGTCGAACGTCCTCGCTCCGGCTAAGATACCCCTCTTCATTATTGGCTACGCTGTAGTATTTAAAGGAGCTCGCTATGCAGGACCAGCCTTCTGCTGATAAAGAAACGGCAGCGCTAAAACTGCCGCCGCACTCTCTGGAGGCGGAGCAGTCGGTATTAGGCGGGCTAATGCTGGATAACCAAGCCTGGGATAACGTCTCAGAGCGCTTGGTGGCGGATGATTTCTACCGTTATGAGCACCGTTTAGTGTTCAACGTGATGATTCATCTGGCTGAATCCGGTCAGCCATTGGACGTGGTAACGCTTTCCGAAGCGCTGGAAGCGCGGGATCACTTGGATACGGTCGGTGGGTTAGCGTTTTTAGCCGAGCTTGCGCGTAACACGCCCTCTGCCAGTAATATTCGCGCCTACGCCGATATCGTGCGTGAGCGGGCAACGCTGCGTAAATTGATCCGGGCTGCTAACCAAATCGCCGATAGCGCTTTTTCCCCTCAAGGGCGTCCGGCGGATGAATTGCTCAATGAAGCGGAACGGTTAGTGTTCCAGATTGCCGAGGAGCGTCCTAAAACCGGCGGTCCTATCGGTATGAGCGATTTGCTGACCAAAGCCGTTGATCGCATTGATGAGCTGTTTAACCTGAAAGGTGAAATGACCGGGCTTTCCACCGGTTTCCGTGACTTGGATGAGATGACCACTGGTCTCCAGCCGTCGGATATGGTGGTGATTGCAGGTCGTCCCTCCATGGGTAAAACCACCTTCGCGATGAACCTGGTTGAGCATGCGGTTATTTCCAGCGACAAGCCGGTCATGGTCTTCTCTATGGAGATGCCCGCCGAATCCCTGATGCTGAGGATGCTCTCATCGCTGGGTAGGATTGACCAAACCCGCGTACGTACCGGGCAGTTGGAAGATGAGGATTGGCCGCGCTTAACCTCCGCCGTCAATCTGCTCAAAGACAAACAGCTGTTTATCGATGATACCGCGGCCTTATCGCCAAATGAGATGCGCTCACGGTTGCGTCGGGTGGTGCGTGAGCATGGCAATATTGCACTGGTGATGATCGATTACCTTCAGTTAATGCAGATCCCCGGCTTCAATGAAAACCGTACCGGTGAAATTTCTGAAATCTCGCGCTCGTTGAAGGGCTTGGCGAAAGAGTTTAATTGTCCAGTCGTGGCACTTTCCCAGTTGAACCGCTCGTTGGAGCAGCGTCCGAATAAACGGCCAGTCATGTCGGATTTGCGTGAGTCGGGCGCCATTGAGCAGGACGCGGACGTCATTGCCTTCGTTTATCGCGATGAAGTCTATAATCCAGATAACCCCGATAACCAAGGTATCGCGGAGTTAATTATTGGTAAGCAGCGTAACGGCCCGATCGGCACCGTTCACATGGCGTTTATCGGTAAATATACCCGCTTCGAGGATTTGGCCCCGGATAGCTACGGTCAAGCATTCGGCGACTAGGTTTTTACAGGCTGGTTTGGGAAGACCGGCTTCAAAGCCAGCTTTGTGATGAGTCACTTGAGGATGGGGAGCGAGCTCGTATAATGCCCCACCCATGATATGCAAATAAACGGGAGTAGCAAATGGCAGGTGGATTTCGGCGCGGTAATCGGCAGCGTCTTCCTAAGCTAGAAGGTCGCGGTGAGCTTGAAGCACTTGAGCGTGAAGGGCCTTTCAAAGAGTGGTTAGGTATGCCAGATCTTTATCGCTACCATTTGGTCGTGGAGGGAGAAAAGTACAGCTATCAAACCGAAGATGGAGAGCTGCCCGTTAAGGTGGGGGATAAGGTCGTGTTTCGCTACAAAGAGACCAAAGGCGGCAACTGGATTGACCGTAATTCACTTGGCAAAGCCATCGACCCTTCTGAATACCAGTAAAATAACGACTTCTTGACGCTTCGGTCAGGAACTCTCTTGCGCTATTGCCCTCGAATGCAGTTGAAAATTAGTGGTTAAGAAATCAGTTGTTGAATAACCCACTATTGTGAGTCTATCTTTTAATGGATGTCACAACACTGCAACAACAGGGCAACAGGAACGTCATAGGGTGCAGTCATGCTGTGCCCTGATGCCATACTTGATGACATAGACAAATAACAGGAGGGAACCATGGAACTGAAGGATCTTAAGCAGTTTGTCGCCAGCCACGACAACTTTGAAATTCGCGTGATTACCCATTCGGGTAGCCGTTTTTATCAGGTTGAGCTGGAAGATGTTGAAGGCGAGCGCCATATGCTGATGCAGCGTTCTAAGCCAATGCTATTTCGCTCGCTGGATGATGCCTATATGGAACTCAAACGGGCTGGCATTCACCGCGCTTACTTAGTACAGCACGTGCCGCACGATGAAGTAATTGGTCGTGACGCTCATTACAGCGAGCCGCTTACATCGCGTATGCCGTTAGTATTTTAAGTTTACGCGCTAACCCAAACGCTTCACGTATAAATCGTTAACTCTTAGCTTTACGCTTTTCCCACCACCGCCCGATTCGTATTCGACGACGGGCAAAATAACGGTAACCGGCATTCATCACGCCGCGTACACCCGGTAAGCATGAAATCTTCACCAGTCGCCGGTAGCCCAACACTGCATAGAGGGCACGGCTGGCATCCATCCCGATATACCACTCTCCTTGGCTATCTTGTAGATGTAGTTGGCCCATCATCGCATTAAATTCCTGCCCGTACGCCTGAGCGTTAAAGTCACTGGCCTGGATATCTACCAGTGCGATGCGTTCCTGGTGACGATGCTTTTTAAGCCATGCCACTTCTTGCTGACAAAAAGGGCAGTGGCCGTCATGAAACAGCGTAACAGGGAGCGATGCCTTCAGTGGTGAGTAGCGGCTCATTGTTATTCCTTATTGGCGTTCGGTTGTGGATATTGCATAGCCTGCCGTGTGGCAGGATTGCCCGTAGCCTGGTGATGTCTCCAGTTGTGATAAAAAGTTTTCAGCCTGCTGGCGAATAGCTTCACGCTTCTCATCGGTCATGCGCCTCAGGGAGCCGTAGATTAGCTTCATGCGTGGGTTTTTATTTAATCGCTCCGCATTGGCTTCAAGGAAATGCCAGTAAAGGCTATTGAAAGGGCAGGCGTTGGGGCCGATGACCTGTTTTGGCGAGTAGCGGCAGTGCTGGCAGTGATCTGACATTTTGTCGATATATTTACCCGAGGCACAGTAGGGCTTGGAGCCCATTAAGCCACCATCGGCATGGAGTACCATGCCCAAGGTATTAGGCAGTTCCACCCACTCGCTGGCATCGGCATAAACCGCTAAGTACCAATCGCACAGAGCTTCCGGTTTGACGCCACAGAGGAGGGCAAAGTTGCCAGTGACCATTAGCCGTTGAATATGATGGGCGTAACTATTGTCGATGGTCATTTGAACGGCGCGATTTAGGCACCGCATATCGGTGTCTGCGTCCCAATAAAAGGCTGGTAGTTCGCGCTTAAAGCCTAGTGGGTTGGCGCTTTTGTAGCTGGGCATCTGTGTCCAGTAGAGCCCGCGCACGTATTCGCGCCAGCCAAGAATTTGACGGATAAATCCTTCAACCGCATTAATCGGGGCTTCACCGGTGTAATAACACTGCTCTGCGGCTTCGCAAACCTCATGAGGAGACAGTAGGCCGATGTTCATCGCGGCAGAGAGTCGCGAGTGATACAAATAGGGTGCGGAATCGCTGATGGCATCCTGATAGCGGCCAAACTGAGCCAATCCATGCTGCATAAAGTGCTTAAGATCCACTAATGCCTGCTTACGGGTCACCGGAAGGTTAAAGTTCGTCAGTGTGCCCATATGATCACTAAAGTGGCGTTCCGCATCGGCCAGAGCGTCTTGGGTAAGCTTGTCTTGGCGGTGTTGTGGCAGCTCAGGAAACTCAAGCGCTGACTTGATGGGCTGGCGATTATCGTGATCAAAATTCCACTTGCCGCCAGCAGGCTCATCGCCCTCCATCAGGAATCCGGTCCGCTTGCGCTGTTCACGGTAAAAATACTCAAGTCTTAACTGTTTGCGGCCACTTGCCCACTGGCTAAAATCGCTGGGCGTCGTAAAAAAACGCTCATCTTCAAGAAGCCGCCAGGGAATCGTGGCGTCTTCACGCTGGTGCATCGTCTTCCACAGCCGCCACTCTCCAGGCCGCGCAACGCGTATCTCGTCGCAGCCATACTGTGCGGCTATACGCTCGGCTTCCTCAATGAGGGAGTGGCAATTATCGGCATCATCCAGGGCGCTGTAATGGACTTGGAAACCCTTATCACGCAGTGCCTGGGCAAAGTGACGCATGGCGGCCAAAAAAAGGGCGATTTTGTGAATATGATGAGGCACATAGCGTGCTTCTTCAGCGACTTCGCACAGAGCAACGACCGCATTGGTGGGGGCTTCTTGCAGCGTTGTGAGTGAAAAAGAGAGCTGGTCGCCGAGTACTAGAAGCAGAGGCTTAGACATGAGTTGGCCTGTAGTTATACAAATGATGTCAATAGTATAACTTTATGCCGCCGCTTTGCCGAAAAGTGATAGGATTTAGCCCTCTGGTATTCATAAATTGTATTAGTGATCAGTGACACCGTTATTTTCCAGGAGCAAGTGTAATGACCGAAAATGTCGTCAAGGATCAACCGGCCGAGGGTCGGTTGGCCCATGCACCTAGTGATCACCCGTCGGTGCCGCGTGCCAAGGTCGGTGTTGTGCTCGCGAACTTGGGAACACCGGATGCCACCGACTACTGGTCAATGCGTCGCTACTTGAATGAGTTCCTGTCCGATAAGCGCGTGGTCGACTATGCCGGTTGGAAATGGCAGCCACTGCTGCAGTTGATTATTTTGACTAAGCGTCCTTTTTCGTCGGGTAAGGCGTATCGTAGTATTTGGAATAACGAAAAAAATGAGAGTCCGTTGTTAACCACGACCCGGGCTCAAACCGAAAAAATGACGGCGCGGCTGAAAGCACTCTATGGTGACGATGTCGAAGTCGATTTTTGCATGCGCTATGGCAACCCTTCTACTAAAAGCGTGTTGACCCGAATGAAAGAGAAGGGCTGTGAAAAAATCGTCTTTTTCCCCCTCTACCCTCAGTACGGTTCTCCTACAACGGCAACGGCTAACGACGAAGCATTTCGTACGTTGATGAAAATGAAGTGGCAGCCATACATTCGCACAGTGCCCGCGTATTTCGACCATCCTGCCTATGTTCAGGCGTTGGCTAACTCGGTACAAGAAGCCTATGACGGTTTTGCGACCCGGCCCACCAAGCTTGTCGCGAGCTACCATGGGGTGCCCGAGCGTTACTTGATGGAGGGAGACCCTTACCACTGCCAGTGCCAGAAAACCACTCGTTTGCTGCGTGAGAAGCTTGGTTTCAGCAAAGAGGAGGTCGATACCGCCTTCCAGTCACAGTTTGGCCCTGAAAAGTGGGTTGGCCCGCAAACCGTCAAGCATGTAGCGGAGCTTGCCAAGCAGGGGCATAAACATATTGCGATTATGTCGCCGGCTTTCTCGTCAGATTGTGTCGAAACCCTGGAAGAGATCGAAGAGGAGATTCGCGATAGCTTTATGGAAGCGGGCGGAGAGACGTTTAGCTACATTCCTTGCCTGAATGATCGCGACGACCATATCGAAGCGCTACTAAGAGTTATCAATAATGAATTAGCGGGTTGGTTGTCTATTGCCTAACGTGTAACACCTTATTTGCTATAGTCATTTCTTGACAACAGCCGCAGACGAGTTTTTGTTCGCCAGCGGCTGTTTGCGTTTAAGCGTTTGACTGGTCAGTCAAAACCATCTGTTATAAGGTGTACAACTTTAGAATCACACTACTTCAACGCTGGCATGCCAGTGACAGGGCATGATGCCTGGGTATTCGCCTCAACCTCCAAGGTGAGCCTTTCATTTTTCAGGAGATTTCGCCAGATGCAACTTGCCGTTTTAATGGGGTTTTTGCTGGCCGCGTCGTCACCGCTACTGCATCGTTGGTTTGGGCATCGCACCAGTCTTGTACTGGCGCTTTTCCCAGCAGGGTTAGCGGCCTGGCTGTTACTACAAGCCCCTGAAATCATTGAGAACGGCAGCTTGCTGTTGGAGTGGCAGTGGGTGCCTTCCCTGGGTATCAGCCTTACTTTCCTGCTGGATGGTTTGTCACTTCTATTTGGGCTATTGATCACCGTCATGGGCGCCTGCGTGCTGGTGTATGCCGGTGGTTACTTAAAAGATCATCCCGATATCGCACGTTTTCATATTGCACTCGTCGCCTTTATGGTCTCAATGCTAGGGCTGGTGTTAGCGGACGGGCTATTTACACTGTTTATTTTCTGGGAACTGACCAGTATTACCTCCTATTTACTGATCGGTTTTAATCACGCCGATATTGAAGCACGTAAGTCTGCCCGTCAGGGCCTGTTCGTCACGGTGGCCGGTGGCTTAGCATTAATGGCGGGCCTGGTATTGTTGGGGATTGCGAGCGATAGCTGGTCGCTGGCGGAGATCCTTAGCCAGGAAGCCGACCTGCGTGAGCATGCACTCTACACACCCATGCTGATCTGTTTGCTGCTTGGGGCGTTTACCAAATCGGCTCAGTTTCCGTTCCACTTCTGGCTGCCCAACGCCATGGCCGCACCTACGCCGGTCTCTGCCTACCTTCACTCCGCCACGATGGTGAAAGCGGGCATTTATCTACTGGCTCGCTTACACCCAGAGCTTGGTGGAACGGCGATGTGGGTCGGTATTTTGTCCGTTGTTGGGGCGACGACAATGCTGACCGGCGCGTTCCTAGCGATTCACCATACGAATATCAAAAAGCTGCTCGCTTACTCGACCATCATGGCGTTGGGTACGCTGACAATGTTGTTGGGTATTGGCACTGAATATGCGATGACCGCTTTTGTCACTTTTCTGCTAGCGCACTCCCTGTACAAGGGCGCGCTGTTTATGGTCGCCGGTATTCTTGATCATGAAACCGGTACCAAAGACGTGACGCAGATGGGCGGGCTGCGCTCGTTAATGCCAGTAACGGCGATGATCGCATTGGTAGCGGCGCTTTCACTTGCAGGGGTTCCGCCGCTGTTTGGCTTTATCGGTAAGGAGCTAATGCTTGAGTCTGTGCTAGGCGCCGGTAGCTTCCGTATGCTGTTGGTATTATTCGCTTTTGTCGCTTCCATTTTGACCATCGCGGTGGCCTTTATCATTGCGTTACGGCCCTTTTATGGTAAGCGTCACCATACCCCCCTTGAGCCTCATGAAGCGCCGCTAAGCATGTTAGTGGGCCCTGCGTTACTGGCAGTAGGGTCGCTACTGTTGGGCTTAATGCCAGCCTTGCTAGGCGCTAATGCCTTATTAACGTCAGCTGCCACTTCTGTTTCTGGAGAAACGATGGAGGTGACACTGTCACTTTGGTACGGCATCAATGTGGCGTTGATAATGTCGATCATCAGCCTGGGCGTTGGCTTTTTGCTGTTTAAGCGTTGGGATAGTGTGCGAGCCAAGCTTTCATTACTGGCTCCGATCATGCGCCATGGTCCCGAAGCGGGCTATGAAAGCATGATGAACGGCATTGTGCAGTTCTCTGAGTGGCAAACACGGCTGCTGCAAAACGGCTATATGCGTAACTACATTCTGGTGATGTTGATCACGCTTATTGCGCTGATTGGGAATTCAATCTTGTTACGCCATTCGCCAATATTCGCTTTTGATCTTGATGTCCGTTTCCACGAGGTGGTGGTGGCGGGCACGATGGCAATGGGCGCTCTATTTGCCACAACGACTCGCTCGCGCCTTGGGGCCGTCGTGTCGGTTGGGGTAATGGGTTTCTCTATTGCGTTAATTTTTATTCTTTTCAGCGCGCCGGACTTAGCGATTACTCAGTTACTGGTGGAAACTTTAACGGTGATTTTATTGGTGCTGGTGCTGTTTCGGCTGCCGAGGTTTTCAAATCTTTCCACCAGTCTAGAGCGCATAAGAGATGGTGTGGTAGCCGCGATGATGGGCATTTTGATCTGCTTATTGATTATGACTGCGTGGAGTATTCAGCAGTTTGAACCGATTTCGACGTACATGATTGAGAACAGTGCTCCGCTGGCTTACGGCCGCAATATCGTCAACGTTATTTTGGTTGATTATCGCGCTCTGGACACCCTGGGTGAGATGTTCGTGCTGGCACTCGCAGCGATTGGTGTAATTGCCATGCTTAAGCTGCGTCATGGAGAGAACAGCAATGGCAAGAGCGGGGAGAGCAGTAAAGTGACCACCAAGGAGCCTTACGATGGTTAAGTCAGGCACGATTATTCTCAATACGGCGGCACGGCTGTTGATGCCGCTGCAATTGCTGTTTTCTGTTTTTCTGCTGCTCAGGGGGCACGATGAGCCGGGCGGTGGTTTTATTGCCGGTTTGGTAGCCGCTGGGGCCTTTACGCTTTACCTATTTGCCTTTGGGGTGAGCGCGACCAAAGAAGTGCTGCGGATGGTTGATCCCCGTGACCTGATAGGCATCGGCCTGCTGCTGGGGATGATCTCGGTGGTGCCCGCTTGGTTTATGGGTCAGCCTTTTTTGACTGCCCAGTGGTGGACTATTCCGGTGATTGATTTTAAAGCCTCCACGCCGCTGATTTTTGATATCGGCGTTTACTTTGCCGTGCTGGGCTCCGTGACGGGCATGGTCATGACGCTGATGGAGGTGGATAAGGATGAACCCTGAATTCACAGGAGGCACCGCATGGAACCATTGATGGCAGTGGCAATTGGTCTGCTGTATGCGACGGCCATTTTTATGATGCTGCGTCGCTCTATCGTCAAACTGGTGATTGGTTTGATGCTGCTTTCCAACGCTGCCAATTTGCTGATTTTCACCACGGCGGGCATGACCCGTGGTGCCCCGCCGCTGATTGCGGAAGGTATGATGCAGCCGCCTAGCGGCGTAGCTGACCCTTTGCCCCAAGCGGTTGTGCTAACAGCGATCGTGATTGCCTTCGGGGTACTGGCGTTTGCAGTGGTATTGATTCGACGTGCCTATGAAGTCGTTAAGGCCGATGATCTCGATAAGATGAAGGATACTGATACGTGAGGCCTGAAGTTGCTCTTCCCGTCCTCCTGCCCTTGTTGTCAGGGGCTATCTCGTTGCTGTTTTGGCGCTCGCGACCCATGCAGCGATTCATGGCGGTGGCTGGCAATGTCGCGCTGCTGATAGTCAGCCTGTGGCTGTTTGTATCGACGTTGTCAGATGGCTACGTAACGATGCAGATGGGCAGCTGGCCAGCCCCGTTTGGGATCACCTTAATCGCCGACCTGCTCAGTGCCGTCATGGTCTTGATGACCGCGATTATCGGCTTGGCAATGGGGATTTACTCATTGGCAACCACTGGCCGTGGCCATGAAAAATTTGGCTATTACCCCTTGATGCACCTGTTGCTTGCCGGGGTAACCGGTGCATTTTTGACCGGCGATATCTTCAATCTTTATGTGTGGTTTGAAGTAATGCTGGTGGCCTCGTTTGCGCTGCTGATTCTGGGCGGCGAGCGCGCCCAGATGGAGGGGGCGATTAAGTATGTCACGCTGAACCTGTTAGCGTCGGTGATCTTCCTAACGGCGGTGGGGCTGCTTTATGGGATGGTGGGAACGCTCAACATGGCTGACATTGCGCTGCGCATGGATGAGGCGGAGCACACTGGCATGGTCGAAGTGTTAGCGGTCATGTTTATGGTGGCGTTCGGGATCAAGGCGGCGGCCTTCCCGCTGTTCTTTTGGTTACCTGCGTCTTATCACACGCCACCAGTCGCTGTTTCAGCGCTATTTGCCGGGCTACTCACTAAGGTCGGCGTTTATGCGATGTTCCGTGTTTTCACGCTGATATTCGATCAAACCATGGGCTATCTTCAGGACATTATGCTCTGGGGCGCAGTATTTACCATGGTAACGGGCGTGCTGGGGGCGGCGGCCCAGTATGAGTTCAGGCGCATTCTGTCGTTTCATATTGTCAGCCAAATTGGCTATATGATCTTAGGTTTGGCGCTTTATACACCATTGGCGATTGCCGGGGGTGTGTTTGCCATCGTGCATAATATGGTGGTGAAGACCAATCTGTTCTTGATTAGCGGTATTACCCATCGTTTGCAGGGCACGTACCAGCTTAAAAAAATGGGGGGGCTTTATCGTGAGCGTCCTTGGTTAGCCATTGCTTTCTTTATCTCTGCCTTCTCGTTGGCCGGTGTGCCGCCGCTATCAGGTTTTTTTGCCAAGTTTGTGATTGTTCGCGCGGGTCTGGAAGTTGAGGCCTATGTGGCCACTGGTATTGCGCTGGCGGTGGGGCTAATGACGCTCTACTCCATGGTCAAAATTTGGAATGAAATATTCTGGAAATCGCTACCGGAAGATAATCTGGTACCCGAAACGGCCACGCCGACCGGTGACGATGGGCGGCTGTTAAAGCCAAGTCTGTGGATGATGTATTTGCCAGTAATGGTGCTGGCTCTGTCATCGTTACTGATTGGTGTGTTTGCCGAACCGATTATGTGGGTAATGACCGGCATTGGTGATCAGTTGCTTGAGCCTCGCGGGTATATTGAAGCAGTGCTGGGCGCTTCAGCCAGTGCCGAAGATGTGCTGCTGGATTCAGCTGCCGCCAACGATGAAGAACCTAAGGCTGACGCCGGGGAGGAGTTGCCATGACCGGTGCTATTTGGAACCTGCTGTTAGGATTAGCCTGGGTACTGTTGAGCGGTGATTTCAGTGGGCTGAATCTCCTTGTCGGCTTAATCTTCGGCTATATCACTCTGGTGCTAATTGAGCCTCAGCTGGATGCCCTGAAAGGTTATCCTGCTCGCGTGCCGCGCTTGATCGGTTTTATCGGCTTTTTTCTAAAAGAACTCATTCAGGCCAACTTACGTGTCGCTTTCGATATCGTGACGCCACCTTGGCATATGAAGCCGGGGGTTATCGCTATGCCGCTTTCCGCCCACACCGAAATGGAAATTACCATGGTGGCCAATCTGATTTCATTAACGCCGGGAACGCTTAGCCTGGATGTGTCTGATGACCGTAAGGTGTTGTATATCCATGCGATGTTTTTAGACAATGAAGAGGAGTTGCGGCGTAATTTAAAAGAGATGGAGCACCGGGCCCTGGAGCTGTTTCGCTAATGGATACGGTTATTCTGATCAGCCAAGTCATCATGAGCCTGGCGCTTATCCTGACCTTTGTTCGTGTCGTTCGTGGCCCGAGTCTGCCCGACCGCGTGGTCGCATTGGAGCTTTTTTCAACCACTGTTGTTGGGTTGGTTGGGGTGTATGCGATCAAGTCGGATGTTGCCAGCTTCCTGGATGCCGCCATTGTGATTGCCTTGATGGGGTTCTTGGCGGCGATAGCGTTTGCACGCTTTTTGGAAAGGGGAGGCCCTCGGGATGATTGATTTCATAAAAGGCACGCTCATCATCGCGGGCGCGCTATTTATACTGCTTGCCTCGGTAGGCCTGCTGCGGTTGCCTGATTTGCTAACACGGATGCACGCGACCACCAAAGCGGCGGCGTTAGGCGTGATTTTGGTTATGCTGGCTGCCGCTATGCACTTTGCAGAAGTAGGCATTGTGGCCCGTTCGTTTGCCATTATTGTGTTTATTTTGATGACCGCACCCGTAGCGGCCCATGTTATTGGGCGAGCTGGTTACTTTGTCGGTTCCAAGCTTTGGAGTGGAACGGTCAAAGATGAATTGCGCCCTAACTACGACCCATTGACCCACGAATTAAAAAGTGGCCTGGAAACGCAGGAAAATGCCAAGCGCCAGCCAAGGGAAACAGACCCCGATTAAAGCTGACGGCACCAATCCTGTCACCGCCAGTGAATAACCGCCATTGAGCCACCCGCGGTGGCTTTTTCATATCCTCTGTTTAATAAACCCCGTTATTTTTATACACACTGGTAAAAACTTAGCATGTACAATAATTATACCGTATAGGATAATGTGTCTATGTTTTGAGGCGTCCTACATGCTGCGCGTGAGTAATGTTCAATGCACCGCAAACAACATTTGTCGCAAAAAACCTGCGTTCAATGCGAGCGTCCTTTCTTTTGGCGGAAAAAATGGGCGCGCTGCTGGGACGAGGTGTGCTACTGCAGCGAACGCTGCCGTCGTAGTGCTAAGCAGTCAAAGCGCTTGGCATCAAAGCACCCCAAGGAGGCACAAGCATGAACAGCACGATCGATATTGTCTGGCTGCAAGACGACCTGCGTATTGCGGATAATCCTCTTTTTCACTTTACCGCTCGTCCTAGCTACCTGCTTTGTCTCTTTGTCGTGGATGAGCAGTGGTTGGCGCCTCTTATAGAGGGCGAATCGACGCCGCGAATCGGGCCAGCCCGATTACGCTTTTTATGGCAAAGTTTGATGGAATTGCGCGGTGAGCTTTTACAACGCGGCAGTGACTTGTTGGTACGCATTGGTAAGCCGAGTAACGTTGTCATCGAGTTGTCTGCCTCGCTTAATGCCCGACAAATACGCGTTGCCGAGCATCCTGGGGTTGAAGAAAATGCTCATATCCAAGCGGTTGTAGAAGCGCTGCCTAGTGAAACAACCGTTACGTGTATGGAAAGTGGACGTCTTTTTGAACGCCACGCACTGCCTTTCGAGCAGGCGGCATTACCCGAAAGCTTTTCTGCTTTCAGGCGCAGCGTAGAGCAAGAATGTACGGTGCCTGAGAATCGCTGCGCACCGGTAACGCTGCCCCCCTGGCCTGAAGCCCCCAGAGGGTTTCCACCCCTAAAAGCCGTTTGTGAACAGAGCGCCACTTGGCAGCCCGATAGCCGTCAGGGTTATGCGTATCGGGGCGGTGAATCGGCGGCACATATGCGCCTTAACGATTACATTTGGCGTCAACAGGGCGCAGAGACGTATAAGAAAACCCGCAATGGCTTACTGGGCGCGAATTTTTCAACTCGCGTTTCCCCCTGGCTCGCCCGCGGCTGTCTATCGGCGCGCCAAGTGTATGCAACGGTGAAGGCGTGGGAAGCGGAGCACGGCAGCACTGAGTCGAGTTATTGGATTACCTTTGAGCTACTGTGGAGGGAGTATTTTATCCGTGTCGCTGAGCTGGAAGGGGCGAAGATGTTTGGCTCTCGTCAACCAGCCACGCCCTGTGCCGCTTTTGATGCCTGGCGAAATGCTACCACCGGGCTGCCGTTTGTCGATGCCGCGATGTTAGAGCTGCGCCACACTGGCTGGTTATCCAATCGCGCCCGGCAAAACGTGGCCAGCTTTTTGGTGAAAGACTTAAAAGTGGATTGGCGATTAGGCGCTTTATGGTTTGAGCACTGCTTGGTTGATTACGATGTTGCCAGTAACTGGGGTAATTGGCGTTATATTGCCGGGGTAGGGCGGGATCCACGACAGGATCGCTATTTTAATGTGCTTAAGCAGGCAGGCCATTACGACCCACAAGGGCTGTATGTTGCACACTGGTTGAAACCGCTCGAAAATTTCCCCCCTGGTTTAGCACGCCACCAACCATGGCGTGTCAATGCTCTCGCGTTTAAGGCGCCTTATGTTGAACCCGAACAGTGGGCGCAATGGTTAATTCCTTACCAAGAAGCGGTTACAACAGCCAAGCCGCCTATATTGACTATCGTTACAAAGTAACCTTCATTGATGACCAGCCGTGAAGGCTGGCATCTACGACTTTTCTAGGCCATCATCCCAGGCATGCCAAGGACTGCCTAAGGATATAAATGATGTCTCGTAATTTCTCTGCTGGGCGACCATTCCGCCCTTTAGTATGTGCCTCGTTCATTGCCGCGTTAAGCACTCCTTTTGCAGGCAGTGTTGCGCTCGCCGACTCTCAATTGATGACAGAAGTAGATACTCAGGCCGCTACTGAGGTTAGTTATGCAAGCTTTCAGCAGTGGCTTCAGGAGTTTCGTCAGTATGCCGCCAATCAGGGAATCAGCGAAGCAACCCTGAGCAGTGCACTGGATGGCGTACGCTTTCGCGAGCGGGTTATCGAGCTCGACGGTTATCAGCCCGAATTTGTCCGCGCTATCTGGGAGTACCTTGATACTGCGGTGTCTTCTACACGGGTTAATACCGGGAGGGAGAAGTTCGCGGCCCACCGGGATACCGCGCTGCAGATGCAGCAGCGCTTTGGCATCCCTGCCGAAATTATCGTCGCTATCTGGGGAATCGAGAGCAACTACGGCAGTAATTTCGGCGATTTCTCGACCTTGGAATCCCTTGCCACACTGGCTTATGACGGCCGACGTCGTGACTTCGCTCGCGGGGAACTACTCGCTGCCTTGCGTATTATCGATGAAGGGGATATCGCCGCCGAGCAGATGAAAGGCTCTTGGGCAGGGGCGATGGGCCATACCCAGTTTATCCCCAGCAGTTTTGAAGCCTATGCCGTGGACGGCGATGGCGATGGCCGTCGCGATATCTGGGGCAGTATCCCCGACGTTATGGCATCAACGGCTAACTATCTTGACCGGGCTGGCTGGCAGGCCGGTCAGCCGTGGGGAGTCGAGGTGCGTTTGCCAGAAGGCTTTGATTATGCCCAGACCGAGCGACGCAGCAGCGCCGAATGGCGTTCTCAAGGCGTAGAGGCGCGGCAGGGCGAGTTGCCAGACTTTGATAGTGCGGCCATGGTTATTCCCGCT
The DNA here is from genome assembly GCF_002836035.1 of Halomonas sp. MES3-P3E. Taxonomy (NCBI): domain Bacteria; kingdom Pseudomonadati; phylum Pseudomonadota; class Gammaproteobacteria; order Oceanospirillales; family Halomonadaceae; genus Halomonas; species Halomonas sp. MES3-P3E. Next base: position 76,518 of record NZ_PJBT01000191.1, read on the forward strand.
GGCGCTGATGGTCCTGCCTTCCTAGCAGGCGCAAATTTCCGCGCCATTTTACGCTATAACAATGCGACCAGTTATGCGTTGGCTGTTGCAACTTTGGGTGATGCGATCGCCGGGCGTGATGGGATACAGCATGCCTGGCCGCGGGATCAGCAACCGCTTACCCGTGACGATGTTCAAGAGCTTCAGCGGGGCCTAAACCGCGTTGGTTACTCCGTGGGCGGCGCGGATGGCGTAATGGGGCCCAATACACGCCAGGGGTTGCGGAACTTCCAGCGAGATCAAGGGTTAATACCGGATGGCTTTGCGACGCAAGCACTGCTTGAGCAGTTACGCAGTCATTTAGAGTGATCAGGTTAAATCGAATTTACCAAGGATGATGTTATGCAATTAATGGGCAAAAAGTTACTAGAAAAGTTACTAGGCAGTGTGTTGATGGGAGGCTTGCTCTCTGCCTCCGTGGCAATGGCCGATGACGATCAAGTATTTGGCTGGGTTGAAAAAGCAACCCTGCAGCCCTGGGATATTGAGGTGAAGGCCAAGCTCGATAGCGGCGCCTTAACCTCCTCGCTGGATGCGCGGGATATTGAGCTGTTTGAGCAAGATGATGAAGAGTGGGTACGCTTTCGTTTAAAGCTTGAAGATCAGGCGAGTGGTGAGGTCTTCAGTGATCAAATTGAGCGTCCGCTCTATCGAGAATTAGCAGTGCGCGGAGCCGGCGGCCGCGACGAGCGCCCTGTGGTGCTGCTGGAAGTCTGTATGGGCGACACTATTTATGAAGAGCAATTCAGTCTGCGCGACCGCGAAGAGATGAACTACCCGCTACTGCTGGGCCGCCGTACGATTAGCCACCTTGGCATGCTAGATGTGCGTGAAACCTTCTTGCAAGATCCTGACTGTGGGGAAAACGCGACCGTTGTGCCCCACGACCCAGAAGATGATCAATCTTAACCACTTACACTGGCATTTGCTAAGTTAAAACAGCCGTGACAGCAGTGCGGTCACGGCTGTTTCGACGCGTAGAATGCGCGGACCAAGGTGCATGCCCTCACAACCCGCCGCCAGCAACTGCTCGACTTCCCACGCTATAAACCCTCCCTCTGGCCCTACTAATAACAAGGTAGGTTCGCTGATATTTCTTGGGCAGGGATCAGGCATGCCAGGGTGGGCTACCAATCCGCGTCGGTTGCCCAGTAAGTCAGGTAGTTGCTGCTCCAGAAATGGACGAAAGCCTTTGCTCAGCGTGACAGTAGGTAGCTGTGTATCGCGTGCTTGTTCCAGGCCTAATAGTAGGTGTTGATGAATTTTCTCAGCGCGTAACTCGGGTGACTGCCAGTAGCTTTTTTCTACCCGCTTGGTATGCAGTAAGGTGATCTCTTTCACACCCAGCGCCGTTACATGCTCCAACGTGCGCGCTAGCATCCGTGGGCGGGGGAGTGCTAGCACCAAGTGAACGGGAAGTGGCGGCGGCGGTGGCTCATCAAGGGCTTCCAGTTGGAAATAGGCGCGTTCCGGCGTCAGTTCCTTCAGCAGCGCTTTACCCATGTTACCACCCTGTACACCAACGGTTAGCAGGTCGCCGGGGGTCGAGCGATGGACATCGCGCAAATGGGTCAGGCGACGTGGGTCGGTGATGTAGACGTGGCCGTCGGCGGTAAGATCGCTAGGATCAAGCAAAATCAAATTCATAATGAGGGTCTATTGGTCACAGAACAGGCGCAGTGCGTCTTGCTAAACTATTAAGGTGGCTTGCATGGACGCGTGGTGCAGGCACAATACCAGTAACGGGAACAAAAGCCCCTATCGCGTTTAAGGAGATGCGCCGTGCGCGTGATTCGCAAGTATGCTAACCGTAGGTTGTACGATACGCAGCAAAGTCGTTATGTAACGCTGGAAGACCTGCGCCGTTTAATTATCGAAGAAGAGCCATTTCGGGTAGAAGATGCCAAAAGCAGGGAAGATCTGACGCGTACTATTTTGCTCTCTATTATTATCGAGCAGGAGCAAGCGGACAGCGAAGCAGAAGTGTTTTCTAACGACCTGCTGGCGCAATTAATCCGCGTTTACGACATGACATCACCGTTGCCGCTGTCGCGCTACCTAGAACAGGGCACTCAACTGATGTTAGAGCAGCAAAAACGTTTGCAAAGTCAGTGGAAGCAGGCGATGCGTAACACGCCGTTGGAATTTATGCGCGAGTTAGCTGAAGAAAATATGCGCTTTTGGCAAAACACGCTGAACCAGCCCGGTCAAGCCGATGAGTCAGAAGATACAACGCAGACTGAGAGCGATAACCGCGACACCGACGATGATAACAAACCTACCTCCTGACCCCACTCGCCGCTGCGCTGTGGCATAATGCCGCCGATAAAGCTCTCCCGTTTGAGAAGGATGCACATGAAGGTTTTGATGATAGGCGGCGGTGGTCGTGAGCACGCCCTGGCTTGGAAATTAGCGCAATCTAAACAGGTTGAACAAGTATTTGTCGCGCCTGGAAACGCAGGCACCGCCACGGAGCCTAAGTTAACCAATGTGGCGATTGCGGCAACCGATTTAGAAGGTCTGATCGCCTTTGCCCGTGATGAGCAGATTGGCCTTACCGTGGTAGGCCCTGAGGCGCCTTTAGTAGACGGTGTGGTCGATCGTTTTCAAGCAGCAGGGTTAACAATTTTTGGCCCTACGCAGGCGGCTGCCCAGTTGGAAGGTTCCAAATCCTTTACCAAGGATTTCCTGGCTCGTCATGAAATCCCTTCAGCGGACTATCAAACCTTTACTGAGGTACCCCCCGCGCTGGCCTATCTGCAAAAAATGGGTGCGCCGATAGTGATCAAGGCGGATGGACTGGCTGCGGGTAAAGGCGTCATCGTAGCCCTTAGCGAGGCCGAAGCAGAGGCCGCTATACGCGATATGCTGGAAGCCAATGCGTTTGGCGATGCAGGCGCTCGGGTGGTGATTGAAGAGTTCCTAGAGGGTGAAGAGGCGAGCTTTATTGTCATGGTGGACGGTGAGAATGTCGTGCCTATGGCGACTAGCCAAGACCATAAACGTGCCTACGATGGTGATACCGGCCCGAATACGGGTGGTATGGGGGCTTATTCGCCAGCACCGGTGGTTACCCCTGAGGTTGATGCGCGCATTATGGAGCAGGTTATTCTGCCCACCGTGCGTGGCATGGCTGCCGAGGGCAATGCCTATACGGGGTTCCTGTATGCAGGCTTAATGATTGATGGCGCCGGTAACCCTCGCGTTATTGAGTACAACTGCCGCTTCGGTGACCCTGAAACCCAGCCGATTATGCTGCGCTTGCTTTCTGACCTGGCGGAGCTTTGCTTGGCGGGTGCCGAAGGCCGATTGGCCGGGCAGCGTTGCGAATGGGATTCGCGTGCGGCGGTAGGCGTGGTATTGGCTGCTGGGGGCTACCCTGGCAGCTATCGCAAAGGCGATGTTATCCACGGCTTAGCAGACGCTGAACAGACGGGTTGCAAAGTGTTTCACGCGGGCACAGCGCAAAATGCCAAGGGTGAAATCACCACGGCAGGCGGTCGTGTGCTGTGCGTAACAGCGTTAGGTGATAGCGTTTCAGAAGCGCAGCAGCAAGCGTACCAAGGCGTTCACGCGATTCACTGGGAAGGCGTTGAGTGTCGACGTGATATCGCGTTCAGAGCGATTGCTCGCGAGAGGTAAGTAAGCCTGATGCTGAGCTAGCTCTGAATGCATACGCCGTTTAAACCGAGGTTCCCTACTTCACTGACGAGGAAAAGGCATGGAGCGTGTCAAGCTGGACTTTCCCGCTGAAGCGGTCATTCATCGTCACTCTCTGACAGTGCGGGTAACCGATATGAACTACGGCCGCCACTTGGGGCACGATGCGGTGGTATCGCTGCTCCACGAGGCGCGTATTCAGGCCTTTGCGGCGCTGGATCTGCCTGAATGGGACATGCACGGGCATCCATCGGTCGTCGCCGACCTTGCGATAACGTATCAAAGTGAAGCACGCTGGCCCGACGCTTTGATCATTGCGACTGCCGTGCCTGAGCCTCAAGGTACAGCGTTGACAGTTTATCAGCGCATTTATCAGGCAGATTCCCAGCAGGTTGTCGCGACAGCACGGGTTAATCAACTGCTGATTGATCTTGCTACGGGTCGTCCTGTTGAGGTGCCTGAGCAGGTTAAACAAGCGCTTGCACATGCGAGGAGCGGCTGATGTCACGGGAGTATCCGATCATTGCGGTCACCGGCTCTTCTGGGGCGGGCACGACCACCGTTCGGCGCAGTTTTGAGCGGATGTTTCTGCGTGAAGATGTGCATGCAGCCGTGGTTGATGGCGATGCCTTTCACCGCTACACCCGCGATGATTTGCACCGTATCTTCCGGGAGGAGCCCGAGCGCAAAGATGAGCTTTCTCATTTTGCAGTAGAGGCTAACTTACTGGACCGCCTGGAAGGCTTGTTTAGCGAGTATGGCGAACACGGTTCAGGTACCTTTCGGCACTATATCCACGCCGAAGATAAGCAGAAAATTGAAGCGGGCTACCGGGTGGGGACGTTCACCGAGTGGCAATCGCTGCCCTGTGGAACCGACCTGCTGTTCTATGAAGGGCTGCACGGCGGGCTGGTGACTGAAGAGTATGATATTGCCCGCCATGTGGATCTTTTGGTAGGCGTGGCACCCACAATGAATCTGGAGTGGATTCAAAAAATCGACCGTGACACCAAACTGCGTGGTTATTCACAAGAAGCGGTTATTGACACTATCCTGGGCCGGATGGATGACTATGTCCGTTATATCCAACCGCAGTTCTCGCGCACCCACATCAATTTTCAGCGGGTGCCTACTGTTGATACCTCCAACCCCTTTGAAGTGCAGGATATTCCCACCGACGCTGAGTCGTTTGTGGTCATCCGCTTTCGAGATCCCTCCACGGTTGATTTCCCTTGGCTGCTGGCGATGATCAAAGATTCGTTTATGACCCGCCCGCATACCTTGGTGGTACCCGGCGCGCGGATGTCGCTGGCCATGGAGCTCATACTTGCCCCTCTGGTCAGGCATCTACTGGCGCAGCGGCGCTTCCGTTAATCGTGACCGTCAGCATTGGCTGAAAGCCGTAAGGAGAGTTATATGGATTGTCTGTTTTGTAAAATCATCAAGCGCGAAATCCCTGCCGATATCGTTTATGAAGATGAGCATGTGTTGGCGTTTAACGATATTGGCCCTCAGGCGCCGACGCATCAGTTGATCATTCCCAAAAAGCATATCGCTACACTCAATGATATCGATGAAACCGATCTTGTGACGGTAGGGCGGCTACAGTTTACTGCCGCCAAGCTTGCTCGTGAGCAGGGCTTTGCTGAAGATGGCTATCGTGTGGTTATGAACTGCAACGAAATGGGCGGGCAAACGGTCTACCATATCCACATGCATTTAATGGGTGGACGCGCTTTCACGTGGCCTGCTGGTTAGTCTAAGTAGACCGCTATCGTCACCCGTCATCAAACAACGGAGTGTTGCCATGGATCGTCAACAGAGTCGTTCAGATCGCGTCATCCACCAGTTTGATACTGTTTTACGTACGCTAATGCCTCACGCGGCCGCATCGCAGCGCACCAGCCCTGCAGTGGGTGTTGTCGATGGCGTGCTCGATGATCAAGAGCGCCGCCACGCGGCGGGTTTGATGCGGATTAATCATACCGGTGAAGTGTGTGCCCAAGCGCTTTACCAGGGGCAGAGCGTGACCGCTAAACTTCCTCATGTGCGTCAACAGGTTGAGCAGTCTGCACTGGAAGAGATCGATCATCTGGCCTGGTGTGATGAGCGTTTAGTGCAGTTACAAAGCCGACCCAGCTATTTAAACCCGCACTTTTATGTAGCCTCGTTTGGCATCGGTGCAGCGACTGGGGCAGTCAGTGATCGTATCAGTTTGGGGGTTGTTGCCGCGACGGAAGAACAGGCAAGCAAACATCTTGATGCTCACCAAAAATCGCTACCCCCCGGCGATTATCGCTCACGAGCTATCCTACGCCAAATGGCTGTTGATGAGGCGCATCACGCCCATCTTGCTTTAGAGGCAGGGGGCATTCGTTTTCCTGCCCCGGTGAAGTGGGGCATGCGACTGGCATCGAAAGTCATCTCTAAAAGTGCCTATCACCTTTAAATTCTAATAGACGCCGCATAATGGAGTGTGCAGCAAACCCCTAAGGGAAGCGATAACCAAGGAAAGGAGCAAAGGATGCTAGGCAATGCAGTGCTGTTTTTCATCATTGCGATTATCGCGGGAGTGGTTGGCTTTTCTGGCATTGCCGGGGCTGCTTCGACCATTGCGCAAATACTGTTCGTGCTATTTTTAATTCTGTGTATCGTTTCATTTCTTACTGATCGCAGACGTTAGGCGTTTACTGACATCAGCGCAATTAAAAAGGCCCCGCAGTGCGGGGCCTTGGCTATCAATATCACGCGTCAGTGTGAGGCAAGCTATCAGGCATCAATGCGCTTGTACTTCATACGCTTAGGCGTATCGTTGCCGACTCGCTTTTTATGATCTTCTTCGTACTCTGCGTAGTTGCCTTCAAACAAGACCACTTCAGAGTCACCTTCAAAGGCCATAATGTGCGTGGCGATACGGTCTAAGAACCAACGATCGTGCGAAATCACCATGGCACAGCCGGGGAAGGCGAGTAGTGCGTCTTCCAGTGCCCGCAGGGTTTCGATATCCAAATCGTTTGACGGCTCATCAAGCAACAGCACGTTAGCGCCTTGCTTGAGCGTTTGCGCAAGCTGTAAGCGACCACGTTCACCCCCGGAGAGCTCCGATAAACGCTTCTGCTGGTCGTTACCCTTAAAGTTGAATCGACCCACATAGGCGCGGGAGGAGACTTCGTAGCCGTTAATATTCAGGATGTCCTGACCATCCGATACGGCTTCCCAGACAGTTTGCTTGTTGTCCAGCGCATCGCGTAACTGCTCGACATAGGCGATGTCGACGGTTTCGCCAATCACAACCTCGCCTGCATCGGGCTGCTCTTTACCGGTAATCAGCTGGAATAGGGTCGACTTACCTGCGCCGTTACCGCCGACGATCCCCACAATCGCACCCGGGGGAATCGTGAAAGAGAGGTCTTGATAAAGCAGCTTGTCATCGAAGCGTTTGGTCACGTTATGAAACTCAATGACCTTGTCGCCTAGGCGTGGACCAGGCGGAATATAGATTTCATTGGTTTCATTGCGCTTCTGGAAGTCGCCTGACTGCATTTCTTCAAAGCGGTTAAGACGCGCTTTGCTTTTTGCCTGGCGGCCTTTGGCGTTGCTGCGCACCCACTCAAGCTCTTGCCTGATGGCTTTTTGGCGCGAGGCTTCCTGCTTGGCTTCTTGGTTTAAGCGCTGATCTTTCTGCTCAAGCCAATGAGAGTAGTTACCCTCAAACGGGATACCCTGACCACGGTCAAGCTCAAGAATCCAGCCCGCCACGTTATCCAGGAAGTAACGGTCGTGGGTAATCGCCACTACGGTACCGTTGTAGTCGTGCAAGAAGCGCTCAAGCCAAGCCACTGATTCTGCATCAAGGTGGTTGGTAGGCTCATCCAGCAGCAGCATGTCAGGACTTGAGAGCAACAGGCGACATAGTGCCACCCGGCGGCGTTCACCCCCTGATAGGTTGCCGACTTTGGCATCCCAAGGAGGAAGGCGCAACGCTTCAGCGGCAACGTCCAACTTGCGTTCTAAGTTATGCGCATCGGCCGCCTCGATAATATTTTCCAGCCGCCCCTGCTCGCTTGCCAGGGCATCAAAGTCGGCGTCTGGCTCGGCGTAAGCTGCGTACACCGCGTCTAACTTCTCTTGTGCTTCTTTAATTGCCCCTAGCGCTTCTTCGACGGTGTCGCGGACGTTTTTCTCGTCGTCTAGTTCCGGCTCCTGGGGAAGGTAGCCAATATTGATGCCGGGCATCGGACGAGCTTCACCTTCAAACTCTTTATCGACACCGGCCATGATGCGCAGCAGTGTGGATTTCCCCGAACCGTTAAGCCCCAATACGCCGATTTTGGCACCAGGGAAAAACGATAATGAGATATCCTTGAGAATTTGCTTTTTGGGCGGCACTACTTTGCCAACCCGATTCATGGTGAAAACGTATTGCGCCATGGAGATCCGTTAGGTTGTTGATAGAAAAAAGCGACAGCAGCAGGCTACTGGCTAAGGAGTGATGATAGTGGTCTGCGCCAGGAAAGGCTAGGCTGCTTAAGGTGCGCGGCTAGCCAGGCCCACTCATTGGCTGAGAAGGCCAAGCTATTCAACGCTTACTCTTCTTCGTCCCAGTCGTCTTCTATGGCTCGCTGAAGTCGACGCTCTTCTAGCCATGCTTCTACTTGGCGTCGTGCGCGTAAGCTGTCTGCTTTGCTAGGCTTGCTTTTACCGTAATGGTCATCATTAACGGCGTCTAAACTTTCGAACTCGTCTGAGTCGATTGCTTCACTGGTAAACGTTTCACGATTTAGGGGATCACGGCTCATGTGATGTCCTCCAACCCAGCCGGCGTGCCGGCGTAACAACGGCTCCACTTATTAGCACATACGGATCAAAAAGCATGTGTGGATTGCAAAGTGAAGCGCCTAGCGCAAATTAAGCGCCTTGCGGCTATATAACGCCAGTAGGGATGAAGTTCAAGCATTGATCGGTTTTTTTAGTGAGAAAGTTAATAATTAGCGGTTATCTCGCTGTTTTTGTAACTCCACAAGCGCAAGCTGAGCCTCTACACGTTCCGTTACGTCTTTTTGTACGCCAATGTAATACATCAGCTCGTCTGCTTCGTCGTAGACCGGTGTAATGGATAATTCATTCCAAAACATGGTGCCGTCTTTACGGTAATTACGCAGTACTTCGCGAGAAGGGCTGCCATTTTTAAGCGCGTCTCGGATAGAGACCAGGGCATCCTGGTCGCGGTCTTCGTTCTGTAAAAAACGACAGTCGCGATACAGAATTTCATCCGCGCTATAGCCCGTTAAGCGCTCAAAGCCTTTATTGACGTAGATGAGGATATTTTCATCGCCTTCCTGTTCAGCAACAACAATACCGTCTTCCGAGGCGTCAATTATGCGTTCGAGCAGCTCTGGACTGATCAATGGAGATCGTTTCATCAAGGGGTTCCTGTTGCAGCTCCAATCCTTCCCGCCGTTCAAAGTGGCTTTTTTTTGCCTGTGAACGGGCAGGATTTCAAATCATTTATTATCAGCAGCATAGCAAGGGCTCCAATCTACCGCTGCTATCTGGCTCTATCATGGCGAGCGTTGTCACGCATTGCAATCGTGTACGCGCACCGTCTCATTCGACCTCGGGTAATTGGTGGGCGCTCAATACAGCCCCCACAGCGGTTGCAGCAAGTATTAGCAGTAGTATGGCGCTACCAAACCATTGTGCAAGAGCGCCAATAATGCCGCCTACCAAAAGCATTAATACGCCTGTTAGCGTATTAGAGAGCGCAACGTAAAGCGCCCGATTATCTTGACTCGCCATATCAATGAGGTAGGTTTTTCGCCCCAAGCGTACGCCATGGTGAATAATCACTAAGAGCGCGTAAACCACCGCATAGGGCCAAATACTTTGTGCCCACCCGCCTGGCAGCCAGACCACGCTGGCGGCTAATAAACAGCAAATAGCCGTACCTACCGCTGCATCGCGCATAACGCTGCGGCTCGATTGGTCGGCGCGCTTGCCCCAGGCCGGGCTTGCCACCATCGCTGCAAGCCCGGATACCACAATCAAAATACCCAGGCCGCCGAGGTCGGTGCCACTTTGGTTCTGCCCCAACAGAGCGATGTAAGGCAAGGCGAGTGCACTTGATAGCAGTAATGCCCTGGCAAGGTTGAAGTGTAGAAAAGTGCGATCATTTTTTAGCAGCGACAGACCTAGCTTAATACTGTCCCAGCCGTTTTCTCCTCCTTCAACGGCGCCAGGAGCTTCTACAATACGGGCCGCGGCTAAGGCATTCATTAGCCAGCCACTAGCGGCGACTACGAGTAAGAGCGCCACGATGACATTGCCGGGGCGACTATCAAGCAGCATGAGTACAGCGCCCGCCGCCAGCGTAGCGCCACCGGCAACGCTGCCGCTCCAGCCCATCAACGTGCCGCGGCGGCGTTTGGAAATAGTCTTACCCAGTACGTCTTTGGTCGCGATGGAGGATAAGCCCCGTGCCAGCGAAAGCAGCACGAGCGCGGCTAACACTAATGCGCCGCCCAAAGAGCCGGTGGCGAACAACGCAAGTAGGGCCAGCACTAATGCGGCTAGCGCCTGAATCAGCGCACCTGTTACCCATACCCATTTCCGTTTGGGTTTTAAGCGGATAAAACCCGCCACAAAAATTTGTGGCAGTAGCGCACCCGCCTCACGTATGGGCACTAGCAAGCCTACCATCCACACCGGTGCCCCAATAATGCCCATCAGCCACGGTAAAACTAAGCGCGCGCTAGATAACTCGTCAGCCAACTTATTTCCTAAAGAAGCCCATAGGTGTAGGAAAAAATTGCGCGGCTGTTCGTTGCAAGCACTGTCAGGTATGTCATCGCACATGCGGCTATCTTCATCGCCTGTTAGCCACTCATAAAGGCGAGACTGTGAAACATCCGGTTGAGCCATGACGGTTCCTTGGCGATTGCTAATTTAAGATGACAAAATGTTTTTTGAGAACGACATAGTATCCTGCAAAGGAATTTACCGATAAGGAACTCTCAATGTCACGCATTCAAATCCGCTACTGCACTCAATGCCAGTGGCTATTGCGTAGCGCTTGGTATGCCCAAGAACTTCTATCGACCTTTGGTGAGCAACTGACGGAGGTCGCGCTATCACCCTCTCATGGCGGCACTTTCGAGATATGGTGTGATGAACTACTGCTCTGGGAGCGTAAGCGTGATGGCGGCTTTCCCGATATAAAACTTCTCAAGCAACGCGTGCGAGATCAATTGGATCCAGAGCGAGATTTAGGGCATATCGACCGATGAGTCAGGATAAGCAAGCCGTCCTCTATGGCCTGGGGGCGGTAGCGCTTTGGTCGACAGTGGCAACGGCTTTCAAAGTAGCACTCGCATGGATGAGCCCTTTGGAATTGATGTGGCTAGCGGCATTCGTTTCCTGGGCATTAATGGGAGCGCTAGTCATCAAGCAGGGAAATATGCCCACGGCGCTATGCAGTGGTTGGAAAACAGCTGCGTGGGCGGGATTGATGAATCCCGTGGCTTATTATTTAGTGCTGTTCGCCGCCTATGACCGACTCCCAGGACAAGAAGCCATGGCGCTGAATTATACCTGGGCGTTAGCGATGGCGTTTTTAGCGGTGCCTTTGCTTGGTCAACGCTTGACTCGAATAGATATCGTTGCTGGGTTCGTCGCTTACGCAGGCGTTTGGGTGATCGCTACACGTGGCTCGGTTTTCAATGTCTCTTTCGCCGATCCATTAGGGGTTGTACTGGCGCTCGCTTCGACGCTGCTGTGGGCACTTTATTGGCTGCTCAATGCACGCGATAAGCGACAGCCTCTGGTAGGCCAATGGCAAAACTTCAGTGTGGGTCTGCCTGTGCTGACGGTTTTGTTACTGCTTGGCCCAGGTATGCAGTGGCATGGTTGGCCAGCGTTTGGGGCGGGCGTTTATGTAGGCCTGTTTGAAATGGGTGTGGCGTTTATTTTGTGGCAGCTGGCGGTACACCAAGTGTCGCGCACCGCCAAAGTCTCCAACCTGATTTTTCTTTCACCGCCTGTGTCGCTGTTTTTGCTTTATCTCGTGGTAGGAGAGCCAATTTTGCCTTCAACCCTGGTCGGATTGGTGCTCATTTTGCTGGGATTAGGGCTTCAGCAAGCACAAAAGAGTAGCTAGCCAGTGATTACTCGGTAAGTGAAGACTCTCGCGATAAACCAGCAGTGCGCGACCGAAATAGCGCAACCGATAGTGATTTATTTATTGCCAACCGATTGGGTTGATGTGGTAAATGGTGAGCGCGCTGAATACCCGATTTCACGTGGAGTGGATGCAACTAGAGCTTATGTTAGTGGTGAAACGCTACCTAGCCCAGCACCTCAAAAACAAGACGACTATTTTTCAGCAACACTGCTGATGTTTGCCCATATGGCAGAAGCTATGCGCTAACGTTTATTTCAAAATGGCTGTTTATCCACCCGTCGATAAAGTAGATAAACAGTTTTTTGTTAACCCTAATTAACCGCTGCCTGATGCGTTGTCTCTAATAATGGCTCAATCAGCGGCTCAAGCTCGGGCCATACATTGTCGAGGATAATCGGCTGCGCATCGGCGGTAGGGTGAATGCCGTCACTTTGCATTAGCGCGTCGTTTAGGGCGATATCCTTCAGTAAGAAAGGCACTAGAGAAATGTCGTACTCTTCAGACAACGAGTGGAAAACCCCGGTAAAAGCATCCCGATACGCTTGGCCATAGTTGGGCGGTATATCGATTCCCAGGAGAAGAACTTTTGCGCCTGCTTCTTGGCTCTGCTCGATCATACTGGCTAAGTTCGCCTGCATTTGATTGGGAGCTAAACCCCGCAAACCATCATTGCCGCCTAATTCCAGTAGAACAATATCCGGCTGTTGCTGTCCGAGAAGTTCAGTGAACCTTTGTAGACCTCCGGATGTGGTTTCACCGCTAATGCTGGCATTAATAACGTTCACCTCGCCTTCTAAACGTTCGGCCAGCAGGCTCACCCAACCTTCTTCACGCTCAATACCGTAGGCGGCGCTTAAGCTATCGCCCATCACTAATAGGCTGGGTGACTGGTCGGTGTTGGCAGGCGCTGCGTTGATAGACGCTGAGGTAAAGGTGACTATCAGCAATACCAGCCATCCGGTTACCATGCGGTTCAGTCCATGCCATGCCACAGGGATGCCACGCTTCATGTCTTACTCCTTAAATCAAAACCCTTCAGATCAAAGCCCTTCAAACTCAGGCTCTTCAAATCAAAGCCCCTCAGATAAAACTGCAGATACTGCTACGGAACTATCAATGTCGAGCGAGTCACCCCGCAGTGAACGCCAGCCTGATAACGACAACCAAGTGTTAAGCGATGTTCCACAAGGCGCCGTTAGGCATCCTGTTCTGCATGCCGACAAGCTGTCAAAAAAAGTGACGAGCGGTGAACGCTCACTAACTATCTTACACGACCTATCGCTAAGCGTGGCGGCAGGTGAAAGTGTGGCGATTCTAGGCAAGAGCGGCGCGGGAAAATCAACCCTACTAGGGCTACTGGCTGGCCTGGATACCCCAAGCGATGGCGAGCTAACGCTTTTCGGTCATGCACTGAGCCGCTTGGATGAAGATGGACGAGCTGCGCTACGCGCTGGGCGAGTGGGCTTTGTGTTCCAGAACTTCCAACTGCTGCCCACCTTGAGCGCGCTTGAGAACGTCATGCTACCCCTCGAACTCTCACCGCGTGCAGGGGAGACCCAAACCGCTGCTCAGTGGTTGGAGCGTGTTGGGCTTGGCGAGCGAGTCAATCACTTACCCAAACAGCTTTCGGGGGGGGAGCAGCAGCGCGTCGCCGTTGCCCGCGCCTTCGTGACCGACCCCGAGCTAGTATTTGCCGATGAGCCCACCGGTAATTTGGACCCTGACACCGGTGCGCAAATCATTGATCTGCTTTTCACCCTAAACCGTGAGGCAGGCACCACGCTGATTTTAGTGACTCACGACCATGCCCTGGCACGGCGCTGTGACCGCTGCCTGCGATTAGACCATGGAAAATTAGAAGCGTTTGACCCCACCGCGGCTGCGGTTGACGAGGGCATGCAATGAATGATGTGAACTGGCGTTTGGCCATGCGCAGCCTCAAGCGAGACCTGCGTGCGGCTGATGTACGTGCGCTATTTATCGCCCTGGTATTGGCGGTCGCGGCTTCCACCATGATTGCGTTTTTCCTTGATCGCTTAGAGCGCGGCCTAGAGCGTCAGGCGGGGCAGATGCTGGGGGGCGACTTGGTGTTAGAGCAGCGTGATCCGTTTTCAGAAGAGCTGCGAGAACGCCTTGAAAATGCCGGTTTTGTATTGAGTGATCAAGTCGACCTGGTATCGATGATCAGCCGCGACGGGCGTTTTCAACCGGCTAGCTTAAAAGCCGTGGATGAGGTCTACCCCCACTACGGCGCCTCTTCCGTCGATTTTGGCAATGGCACTGAACAAATAGCGTCTGGCCCAGCCCCTGGTGAAGCATGGGCGGATCCACGCTTGATAGAACTGGTCGAGATAGAGTTGGGTGACCGGGTCCAAGTGGGCCAGACCGAACTTGAGATAACAGGAATCATTGAGCGCGAAGCGGACCAATCCGGTGGCTTCAGCAATTTTAATCCACGCTTGATGATCAATACCGCCGATGTCGAAGCCACCGGCCTTGTTCAAGAAGGCTCGCGGATTGAGTTTGAAATCTTGGCAGCAGGCCCGCCGGAAGCGCTTGATCAAGTGCAAGGCCTGCTTGCTGAGCTACGCCGCGATGGGGTAGAGGTACGGGATGTCCGCGTTGATCGCCCCCAGCTTGGCAATGCCTTGCAGCGTGCAGAGAGTTATCTGGGGCTGGCCGGTTTAGCAGCGGTACTGTTGGCGGGCGTGGCAGTGGCGATGTCGACTCGCCGTTATGTGGAGCGCCACCTGGATACCGCCGCACTGTTGCGCTGCTTTGGCGCCAGCCAGCGGCAACTAGTGACGATTTTTTCGCTTCAGCTAATAGGTTTGGCGCTGGTAGCCGCAGTGATTGGGGCGCTGCTTGGGCTGATTGGCCAAGCGGTTCTTATCTGGCTGTTGGTGAGTTTCTTACCCATGACGCTACCGCCGCCTGGTCTTATGCCGTTGGGATTAGGCGTATTTACGGCTCTTGCCGTGCTGGTGGGGTTTGCTGGGCCAACCCTGCTGCGTATCAAACGAGTGAGCGCATTAAAAGTTCTGCGTCGCGAATTAGATCCGCTGCCGCCTTCGGCCTGGCTGGTGGTGGGTGTGGCAAGCCTAGTGTTTGGCGGGCTGCTGTGGCTCTACTCGGGTAGCCTGCCGCTGGCTATTGCGCTGTTGATAGGTGGGGCGGCTCTGCTAGGTGTGCTGTGGATGATTAGTGCGCTGCTGCTTAGCGGTTTGTTGCGCGTTGTGCAGCGATTTTCCGGGCGTAGTGAGTGGTCTCAGGCGCTCCGCTTAGGCGGCCGCCAGCTAGCACGGCGTCGCCAAGCGGGCCTAGGCCAGTTACTGGCCTTTTCGGTGACTTTCTTTGCCATGGCGATGATTGTACTGGTGCGGGGAGATCTGCTTAGCACTTGGCAGGATCAATTGCCTGACAATACCCCTAACTACTTTGCCATTAATATTCAGCCTTCCGAACGTGATCCTTTCGATGCGGCAGTTTCGCCACGGGTAGAAACCCAAAGCACCCTCTACCCAATGGTGCGTGGGCGAGTGATTGCGATTAATGGTCAGCCGCCTGGAGATGCCGTGCCGCCTGATGCCCGCGGTGATAACTCGCTGCGCCGAGAGCTCAACCTGACGTGGCAATCTGAAGTGCCCGAAGGCAATGCTGTGGTGGCCGGTGAGTGGTTCTCGCCAGCCCAGTTGGGAGGCGACGCTAACAGTGAGGAGGGTAATGAAGAGGGCAGTGAAGGCCAAGGCTGGATGAGCGCCGTTGAGGCAACGCAGCAAGCGGCGCCAGTGCCCATCTCCATGGAGGATGGGCTCGCTGAAAGGCTTGGCTTAAGCATCGGTGATGAGGTGACCTTCTCGGTGGGTAGCGATGAAATCACCACCCAAATTACCAGCCTGCGAAGCCTGAATTGGGATAGTTTTCAGCCTAACTTCTTCGTCATTTTTCCGCCAGGAGTGCTGGAACAGTTTGGCCATAGCTACATTACCGCCTTTCATCTGCCTGAAGCGGAGCAGGGGTTGATCCGGGAACTGATTACCGAATTCCCGGGGGTTTCCTTACTGAATGTTGATGCCATTTTGGGCCAGGTGCGGGATGTACTCGGCCAGGTTACGCGGGCGGTGGAGTTAGTGCTTGCATTGGTCCTGTTGGCAGGGGTAAGCGTACTGTATGCCGCACTGACCGCAAGCTTACCGGTGCGTGCCCATGAAAGCGGCCTATTACGCGTATTTGGTGCAGGCAGTAAAATGATTTCAAGGGTGCAGGGCGCTGAATACGCGTTATTGGGCTTGGCCAGTGGGTTGATGGGCGCGGTGCTGGCCGAACTAACCACGGCTGCGCTGTACATCTTTTTGTTGGATCTAACCCCGCGCTTTCATCTGGGACTATGGATTTTCCTCCCCATTGGCGGTGCTGTGCTGATTGGCGTGATAGGTCATGCACTCTCGCGGGGATTACGTCGCCAAGCGCCAGCGGCCAGCCTGGGGCTACTCGGTGAGGCTTGAGCCTATTTTGCGAGCCAGAAACCGACCACCAGGGCGCTGATGACAGCAACAAAAAAGACCAGATTACGAGCGCGGGTATCGCGGTGTGGTTTCATAATGGCACCAAATGAGGGTGGAGGTAAAAGAGGCGGAAGCATTACGCCGGGCATGGTAACGTTTGTCGCTTACGTCGTCATCTTGCTTGCCTTATGACGTTGCCGTTTGTTCAGGATGGTTGATTATGCCCCACACCGAATCTACGGCTGCACGCAGCGTTGCGTCGCAGCCGCTTTCTTTTGCCCAGGGTCGCCTGGCCGCTCTTAGTTGGGGGCGCGCTGATGCCCCGGTTTGGCTGGCTCTGCACGGCTGGCTGGATAATGCGGCCAGCTTTTCACGCTTAGCTCCCCTGCTGGTGGAAAAGCTCGGTATTCGCATAGTAGCGCTGGATTTTCGTGGTCATGGCCAGTCGGCGCACTTACCACAAGGCAGTGACTATGCGCTATGGGGCTACTGCCACGATGTGTTGGATGCCATGGAAGACCTCGGCCTTAACCAAGTTAGCGTGTTGGCCCACTCCATGGGCGCCGCAGTGGCCTGCCTGCTTGCTGCTGCGATGCCGGAGCGCGTTGAGCGGCTAACGTTGATTGACGGGCTGGGGGCGCTCAATACGCCCATTGAAGAGACCGCCAGCCAACTGCGCAAAGGACTGATAGCCCACCGTCGGTCACTTTCCCGCGCGCCGCGCTACCTGGATATCGAGAGTGCCATCGCTGCACGTGTTGCCGGAGGTGTCACGCCGGTGGATACCATTACGGCCACACCGCTAGTGGAGCGCAACACCCAGCCCACCGCCGATGGCCATGTGCAAATGCGCACCGACAGTCGCTTGCTGAAGCCTTCATTGGTGCGCTTCACACCCGAACAGGTGTTGTCATTGCTGGCGGAAATTAGCGCTCCAGTGCTATTGGTTGAAGGGGAGCAGGGGATTCTGTGTGAACGTGACTGGGCGGTTCAGGCGCGGCAAGCAGTCAAGGAATTGACCCGTCACGTGCTTAATGGTGGCCATCATTTGCATCTGGAGCCCCGCGCCGTAGCGCAAGTCTCTGCAATAATCAGCGCTCATTGGGTTATGAGCGACAGGGTTACGAGCGACAGGGTTAAGAGCGATAAGGCCTAGCGATGGATGGCAGTATGAACGAATTGGTGCATGTCAGTAGTGGGAACAAGGTCGCTCTGGTGTTGGGCAGCGGCGGTGCGCGCGGCTATGCGCATATTGGGGTAATTGAAGCACTTGAGGCGCGGGGCTTTGACATCATCGCCGTATCAGGATGCTCGATGGGCGCGCTGATCGGTGGTATTTACGCGGCAGGCAAGCTGCCTGAATACCGCGATTGGGTGTGCAACCTTGACTACCTGGACGTACTTAAATTGGTCGACGTGACCTGGAGCCCCATGGGTGCGATGCGTGCCAGCAAGATCATGAGCAAGCTGGAAGCGCTGGTGGGCGATATATTAATTGAAAACCTCGCGATTCCAGTGACAACGGTGGCAACGGATCTGGTTCGCCAGCGGGAAGTGTGGTTTCAAAATGGCCCCTTATTACAGGCGATTCGCGCCTCAATTGCCGTGCCGGGAGTAATAACGCCAGTGCATTTGGGTGATCAGGTGTTGGTGGATGGCGGGTTGCTTAACCCGCTGCCGATCATGCCTGTGGTGGCGGCTCATCAAGCGGACTTTGTGGTAGCCGTCAACGTGACCGCGCATAGCCCACTGCCAGTCACCTTAGAGGAATTGCTGCCTAAGGAAGAGGAAGCCGTCGATAGCCGTAGTAAAAAAGAGATTGATCGCGATCAAAACATGGGTAACTGGATGGGGGATGTGCGCGCCGCTACGCGAAAACTGTGGGCGGGGATGGGAGCGAATGGGGAGGGGGCAAGCGGAGAGGGCGAAGAGCTGGAGGAGACCACTGAAGCCCGTGGTAAGCGGGAGTGGAGCAAGCTCGATATGATTCTTGAGTCGTTTGATATTACTCAGGCGGCGCTGGCCAAGTACAAGGTGGCGGGCTACCCGCCCGACGTGCTGATCGAAATACCCAAAACAGTCTGCAGTACCTACGAATTCCACCGCGGCAAGGATTTGATTCGCCTGGGCAGGCATCTGGCCGATGAAGCGCTGGAGCGGCGCATGCCGAGTATCGCGTCCGACGCTACCGAGTAATGGCTACTGGCCCCGCTTGCGCAGCAATATATACACCGCACCGGTGCCACCATCGATATCGATAGCGGAGCAGAAAGCCAGTACGCCGGGCCACTCACGCAACCAGGCATTGGTATGGCTTTTAAGCACAGGGAAGTCGGAGGTGGTGCCCCACGCTTTGCCATGCACCACCAGTACGCAGCGTAAGCCTTGGCTGGCGGCGTCGCGCAAAAAACTCTCCAGTTCCGCACGCGCCTCTTCCAGCGTATAGCCGTGCATATCAAGTCCCGCTTGCCACGCCGTTTGCCCACGTTTTAGTTGGCTAAAAGTACGCCATGGTAAATCCGGCACACAAAACTCTAAATACTCAGAAGGGCGCACGGCCTCCACCCGGCCATCAGAGGTGCGCCCGCTGGACTGAGGCGTATTGCTTTCAACAGCCGCATGGCGTCTAGCTTCATGGGCCTTGCCGTCAATTTTAGGTTTGCCAGGGTCGGCCTGGTTAGTCGCGATACGGCGCACGCCTGCCGCCTTTAACGCATCGCGAAAGGCATTGATATCGTCATCGTCGGGCAGGTGGCGGCGTCGCGTCATGGTAGGCTCGGGTGGCAAAAAAGTGGCAAATAAAGGTGAAACAGATAAAGAGGCACAGTATAGCGGGCTGAGCGTTGCTGTGAACCGGGCGGCGTGAAAGGTACAATCTTTTTATTCGTTGCATGAATAAGGCTTTATCAGCTGTATTCATCATTATCGTCAATCAGGAGCCGCTGTGACCACGCATCTAAACGTTGAGCATTCTCACTCAACCCTTTCCCTGTCGGAGTCGTTGCTGGTGAGCCAGCTCTTTACCCTACGCGACTATCTGCGCTGGGTCTCCAGCGAGTTTTATCTGGCGGGCCTGCACTACGGCCATGGCACCGATTCTGCCTGGGATGAGGCGGTAGCGCTCTGCTTAGGCGCGCTGCACTTGCCGTGGAACATCGATCCCGGTGTGCTCGAGGCGCGGCTACTGCCCGTAGAACGGCAGCGGATTATTACTCTGGCGCGGGAACGTGTTACCACCCGCCGTCCGCTCCCCTATTTATTGGGCGAGAGCTTTTTTGCCGGCCATCCGTTCAGTGTCGATGAACGGGTACTGATACCGCGTTCGCCGATTGCCGAGCTGATTGAAGACGGCTTTGCCGCCTGGTTTCCTGAAGAGCCGCCTGCCAGTGTGCTGGATTTATGCACCGGTTCTGGCTGTATCGGCATTGCGACGGCACTTTATTTACCGACCTGCGAAGTGGCGCTTGCCGATATTAGTCAGGAGGCCTTGGCCGTCGCGCGTCAGAATATTACCCGCCATGATGTGGGCGACCGGGTACGGGCGGTAGAGTCGGATGTCTTCAGTGGCTTAGAAGGTCGACGCTTTGATTTGATTGTCTCTAATCCGCCTTATGTCGATGCCCGTGACCTTGCCACCATGCCCGCCGAGTTTCGCCACGAGCCTTCGCTCGCCCTGGGAGCCGGTAGCGATGGGCTGGATATTGTGCGGCGTATTTTGCGCGAGGCGCGGGAACACTTAACCGATGAGGGCTGGCTGATTGTAGAAGTCGGCAACTCTGACCGCCATGTGGAAGCGGCATTTCCGGATGTCGCTTTTCTATGGCTTGAATTCGAGCGTGGCGGCCAGGGTGTTTTTGCTCTGAGCGCCGCTGAACTCGACGCCCATGCGGCGTCTTTCGTGTGAGGAATTAACGGCCATGTCTGGCAATACGTTTGGCAAACTATTCAGTGTGACTACCTTTGGTGAGAGCCACGGACCAGCGCTCGGCGCTATTGTGGATGGTTGTCCGCCTGGGCTGCCGTTAAGCGAAGCCGATTTACAGCTCGACCTGGATCGCCGCAGGCCGGGCAGTTCGCGGCATACCACTCAGCGCAAAGAACCCGATCAGGTGCGCATCCTTTCCGGGGTGTTTGAAGGCAAAACCACCGGTACCTCGATCGGCCTGCTGATTGAGAACACCGATCAGCGCTCTAACGACTACTCGAAAATCAAAGAGCAGTTTCGGCCCGCCCACGCGGATTACACCTACCACCATAAATATGGCCACCGGGACTATCGTGGGGGCGGGCGCTCCAGTGCCCGTGAAACTGCTATGCGCGTGGCAGCGGGGGCGATTGCCAAGAAGTATCTAGCCGCCCAGGGCGTCCAGATTCGTGGCTATATGAGCCAGTTAGGCCCTATCAAGATTGAGTTCAAACAGTGGGAATCGGTGGGTCAAAATGCGTTTTTCTGCCCCGACCCGGAGCGCGTCGCTGAACTGGAAGCCTATATGGACCAATTACGACGCGACCAGGATTCGGTCGGTGCCGAAATTACCGTGATTGCCGAAGGCGTACCGGTAGGGCTGGGCGAACCGGTGTTTGACCGCCTGGATGCTGATCTGGCGCATGCTTTGATGAGTATCAATGCGGTAAAAGGGATTGAGATCGGCGCAGGGTTTGGCTGTATCGCCCAGCGCGGCAGCGAGCATCGTGATGAGATGACGCCAGAGGGTTTTCTTTCCAACCATGCAGGCGGCGTGCTTGGTGGCATCTCTAGCGGGCAGCCGATTGTAGCGCGCTTAGCGCTGAAGCCCACTTCCAGTATCACTACGCCGGGCCGCTCTATCGATATTCATGGTCAGGCAGTTGAGGTGGTGACTAAAGGGCGCCACGACCCTTGCGTAGGGATCCGCGCAACGCCTATCGCTGAGGCGATGATGGCGATTACGCTGTTGGATCACTGGCTGCGTCAGCGTGGTCAGAATGGCGATGTCAGCGTTGATACACCGCGTTTAACTCAGCGTTAACGCATAACGGTGAGGTTTGCAGTTCGCTGCTACACTCAAACAAAACAAATGCATGAGCAGTCGTCATGAAAAACAGTGCAGGAGCCGCCTATGAAGATTAACGTTGAGTTTGATCTTACCCCCGATGAGTTTCGCCAATCACTGGGACTGCCTGATGTCGAAGCTTTCCAGAAAAATCTGCTAGAGAATATTCAACGGCAGATGGAGTCTGGGGTGGAAGGTTACGATCCTATGAGCCTAATGCGGCCTTTCCTGCAGCAACCGATGATGCAGCAGGGGCTTTCTCAAGGGCTAGCTAATTTCGGAACCTACCAGCAAATGATGCTCGATATGTTGCGGCAAGCGGGCAGCGCCAGCGCTTCTTCGGCCCACAGCAATGATGATGAGAAGTCGGGGGGGGCTAGCTCTAAAAGCAATTCAGAAAGCGCTACTTCCAGCAAAGCAAAGTCAACGGCATCGTCACGTTCCCGTTCTGAATCCAAACGCAGCGGCACATAGATTGAAGCAAGCAGTTAACGCGCATTAACTTAACAGGTGGTTCTCCACCTGTTGAGGTAGGGCAGGGTAATATGGCAAAGCGGTTCAGGCTTGCACGGTGATACTGAAATGACACCACTGTTGCAATGCAGCATGCCAAAGATTACTCTTTTTGCAGTGCAGCAAAGCTACATCACGGTGAGTCACTCCAAGGCTCATGCCAAGGAACGATACAGGAGCAGACACTATGCAAGACAATATGATGGACGCCTTTAACGCCCAAACTAAGCAGATGTTTGAGCCCATGCGAAAAATTAATTCGCTGATGCTCAACAATATGGAAAAAATGACCCAGTATCAGCTGGAAGCCATGAAGCGCTACAGCCAGATGGGTACCGAGCGCATTCGTAGCGCCACTGAAATTCAAGACGCAGAAAGCCTGCGTGATTTCGGCACCAAGCAAGCCGAGATGATGAACGAACTTTCCCAGCAGATGCAGGAAGACGCGCGGGTGATGAGCGAAATGAGCCTGCAGTTTAAATCTGAGATGGAAAAGATGTTCAGTGAAGCCGGGCAGCAAATGTCCGACCAAGCCAAGGCTACTGCGAAAGGTGAGCAGCCTGCGAAAGCCTCCAGTCAGTCAACGCGCAAAAGCTGATTGACGACATCATCGCGGCGCCTTAGGGCGCCGCGATGCATTTAAAACGCTGCAACTATAAATAAAACATTGCAACGATAAAACCTTGTCATATAGAAGCCTTATCGTATAAAAACTTTATCGTATTAAAAACTCAGCTATATAACAGCTTGGTCTTGGTCAAAGTGGTTGGTGCGCCTGGAGAGGGCGTAGGGAGAGTTAGTATGCAGTCAGCGTGGCACAATCCGTTCCAGGCATTATCATCAGGGCTTTCTCAAGGGCTAGCCGATGAAATAGCCAAGGGCTTACCTGAAGGGTTATCTCAGGCAGAGCTTGAAGAGTGGAATAATCAGCTCAAAGAGATCGGTGAGCAGTACCAAGGATTGATGCAGGATCTGCTTTCCCGTATCGCACCAAGTGAAGCCGCCGACTCCATTTATAGCGATATGCGCGAAAGCTTTGAAGCGGGTGCGCAGTCGCTGATGCAGAATCCTACCCTGCTGTGGGAAACCCAGGCCCGGTTGGTGCAGGATCAATGGTTGTTGTGGCAGCAAGCCATGCGCGGGATGGCTGGCGAGCAGGTCACTCCGTTGATCACGCCAGCCAAAAATGACCGCCGTTTTAAAGACGAGGCGTGGACACAAGACCCGCACTATATGGCTATCATGCAGCAGTACCTACTGTTTTCGCAGATGGTGGAAGAGCTGGTTGAAAGCCTAAGCGGTTTAGACGAAACCAAAAAGCGTAATCTGATGTTTTACGCGCGCCAGTTGGTCAACGCGATGGCGCCGACAAATTTTATGAGCACCAACCCTGAAGTCATGCGCCGCACGCTTGAAACCCGTGGCCAGAACTTGGTGGACGGGTTAGCCCGCCTACGCGAAGATTTGGGGAATTCTGCCGAGGGTATCAATGTCCGCATGACGGATCGTGGCGCTTTTGGCGTGGGTGAAAATATCGCCGTAACGCCCGGGGCAGTGGTCTACGAAAACGAATTGATCCAGTTGATTCAGTACATCCCCACCACGGAAAAAACTTTTAAAACGCCGTTGCTAATGGTGCCGCCGTGGATCAATAAGTACTACATTCTTGATCTACGTGAAGATAACTCAATGGTTAAGTGGCTGGTGGATCAAGGCCATACAGTCTTTCTGATCTCCTGGCGTAACCCTGGCCCTGAACAGCGAGATATCACCTGGGCCGACTATATGCAGATGGGACCCATCAGCGCGATGGAAGCCATCGAACAGGCCTGTGGTGAGAAGTCGGTCAATCTACTCAGCTATTGCGTGGGGGGCACACTAGCCGCCTCTACTGTGGCCTACCTCACCAGCACGCGGCGTGGGCGCAAAGTAAAGTCGGTTACTTATATGGCGACGCTGCAGGATTTTCGTGACCCTGGCGATATCGGCGTATTTCTTAATGAGCGAGTGGTAGAAGGCATTGAGCAGACGCTGCAGTTGAAAGGCTATCTTGATGGTCGTTCAATGGCTTATACCTTCAACTTGCTGCGTGAAAATGATCTGTTTTGGTCGTTTTACATCAATAATTATTTAAAGGGCGAAACGCCCGCCGCCTTTGACCTGCTTTACTGGAACACCGATGGCACCAACCTTCCTGCCGGGACGCACGCTTGGTACCTGCGCTATATGTACCTGGAAAACCGCCTCGTTGAGCCTGGCGGCATTGAGTTGGATGATGTGAAAATAGACCTGCGTAAAGTCTCCACGCCCAGCTATTTCGTATCCACCAAAGAGGATCACATCGCCAAATGGAACAGCACCTATTATGGGGCGTTGTTACCTAAAGGACCGGTCACCTTCGTATTGGGCGGATCAGGCCATATTGCGGGTATTGTCAATCCGCCCCATAAAAACAAGTACGGCTACTGGACGAACGATGCGCTGCCGGAAACGCATGAAGAATGGCTAGCAAACGCAACGCCTCATGAAGGCTCTTGGTGGCCCCACTGGCAGTCTTGGATGACTGATAATGGCTATGCCGATAGCGAAAAGATGGTGCCTGCGCGCCAACCTGGCGATGGTGAACTCAAAGTGATTGAGCCTGCGCCAGGGCGCTATGTGAAGATGACGATTCCAGAGGTGCTAGGGGAAATTCCAACTAAATCTTAATGGATACCTAAAAGATTGTACGTGGGTATCGTAACGGGTCGCGAGTTAAAGGTACTTCCCAACAGAAAAGCCCGCTGATATTTTGTCAGCGGGCTTTTCTTCGTCACGGTCAGTTACGAATCAAGTAGTCGAAAGCGCCGAGCGATGCTTTCGCACCTTCGCCCATGGCGATAATGATCTGCTTGTAGGGAACGGTGGTCACATCGCCTGCGGCAAACACGCCGGGTACGGATGTCATGCCATGGGCATCGACAATGATTTCACCACGCGGCGTCATTTCGATCGGTGAGCCTTTTAACCACTCGGTGTTAGGTACCAAACCAATCTGAACAAAAATACCTTCTAACGTGATGGATTTGCTCTCATCCGTCGTACGGTCTTTATAGTTCAAGCCATTGACACGGCTGCCGTCACCGGTGACTTCGGTCGATTGTGCGTTGAGAATGATATCAACGTTAGGCAGGCTCTTGAGCTTCTTCTGAAGCACCGCATCAGCACGCATCTCGCCCATAAACTCTACCAGTGTGACGTGGCCGACAATGCCTGCCAAGTCAATCGCCGCTTCAACACCTGAGTTACCGCCACCAATGACCGCTACCCGCTTGCCTTTGAACAACGGACCGTCACAGTGGGGACAGTAGGCAACCCCTTTGTTGCGATACTGCTGCTCGCCGGGTACGTTCATCTCACGCCAGCGGGCGCCGGTCGCCAGTACTAGCGTCTTGCTCTTCAGCTTAGCGCCGGACTCAAACGATACTTCGTGTAGGCCGCCTTCTGTCTCGGCGGCTTTAAAGGAAGTAGCCAGCTGCAGGTTCATGACGTCAACTTCGTAATCTTTGACATGCTCTTCAAGCGCGCTGACCATTTTTGGGCCTTCGGTGTGTGACACCGAAATGAAGTTTTCAATGCCCATGGTGTCCGCCACCTGACCACCGAAGCGCTCAGCGGCAACACCGGTATTGATGCCTTTGCGCGCCGAGTAGATAGCCGCCGCAGCGCCTGCTGGGCCACCACCAATCACCAGCGTATCGAAAGCGGCTTTTTCGCTCAGCTTTTTGGCATCGCGTTCGGCGGCACCGGTGTCAACCTTGGCCAGAATCTGTTCAAGCGTCATGCGGCCCTGGTCGAACGGTTTACCGTTCAAATAGACGCTCGGTACCGACATGATTTCGCGAGACTCGACTTCATCCTGAAACAGCGCGCCGTCAATAGCGACGTGGCGAACGTTCGGGTTGAAGGTGGCCATTAAATTCAGTGCCTGAACCACGTCCGGACAGTTCTGGCACGACAGCGAGTAATAGGTCTCGAAAAGCATCTCGCCATCTAATGCTCGAACCTGATCGAGCAATTCGTCAGACGTCTTAGGCGGATGACCGCCAACGTGCAGCAGGGCAAGCACTAACGAGGTGAACTCGTGGCCCATAGGAATACCGGCAAATACCACGCCAGTCTCTTCACCGGGGCGGTTGATCGCAAACGATGGCGTACGTGCATCCTCACCATCGCTGTGCAGGGTAATCTTGTCGCTCAGGCTGCTGATATCTTCCAACAGACCAAGCAGTTCTTGTGACTTGGCACCGTCATCGAGGGACGCAACGATCTCGAACGGCTGAGTCACTTTTTCCAGATACGCTTTTAACTGGGATTTTAAATTGGCGTCCAGCATGACAGTAGCTTCCTCGCAGGTAACAGACGTATTGAACACACGTGTGTGACGGTGCTAACAATTAATACTTTAAAAAACTGTTTTAACAACAGGTTTAATAACAGTTTTAAAACAGAACGCCCGGGCGAACCCGGGCGTTGAACATGCACGCACTTGCGCAGCAAAAAAGAGCAAGGGCGCGAAAACCGCGAGCGGTTTAGATTTTGCCTACCAAGTCCAGAGAAGGAGCGAGAGTCTCTTCGCCTTCTTTCCACTTGGCTGGGCACACTTCGTTCGGGTTGGCACGAACGTATTGAGCGGCTTTCACTTTGCGCAGCAGTTCTTCGGCATTACGACCGATGTTGCCTGCGTTAATTTCGACGATCTGGATTTTGCCGTCGGGGTCGACAACAAAGGTGCCGCGCTCGGCAAGACCAGCTTCTTCGATCAAGACTTCAAAGTTACGTGAAATGCGCAGCGTCGGATCCGCAATCATCGGGTACTGAAGTTTGCCGATGGTGTCAGAGCTGTCGTGCCATGCCTTGTGAGTAAAGTGGGTATCGGTTGAAACGCTGTAGATTTCAACGCCTAGTTTTTTGAATTCAGCATAGTTGTCGGCTAAGTCGCCAAGCTCAGTCGGGCAAACAAAGGTGAAGTCAGCGGGATAGAAGAAAAAGATGGACCACTGACCCTGCATGTCGGCTTCAGTAACATCAACAAATTCGCCATTCAAATAGGCAGTTGCTTTAAACGGCTTAACTTCAGTGTTGATCAATGACATTCAGATAATCTCCAGGATTGGTGAATGAATAATGTGAAATTGTTGATAATACTAATGGCTAACGACTAATGGCTAAAATTAAGAATAGCCATGCCATCAATAGATTTTCCCTATTGACCAAGCCATTGTCGTTGCACTAGCTGTTTAATGGGGTCGATGAAGCAAAATACAAGAATTTTTCACATTGGCTTGCGGTAGGCGTCACTGCACCGCAAAATTCGCACGGTCAGCGTTATGACCTACGCTATTGTTAGCCGTGGGCCCGCTGGCACAAACAGCCGTAGCCAAGCGTTATTAACAGTGAGAGCTAAAAACGAGTGGCTCAAAAACATCGCTAATAGAGCTTAGACAAATAGAGCTTTGACATTAGGAGCAGTGATAATGGGGAACATCCACAAACTTTCCGCGGCCGTTGCGGCCATTTCGTTTGCCGCAGCGGCTAGCGCTGCCCACGCCGACGAGGTGCGGGTGTTTAACTGGTCAGATTACATTGCCCCGGAAACGCTGGAAAAATTCACCGAGCGTACCGGCATTGAAGTGACCTACGACGTTTACGACAGCAATGAAATTTTGGATGCCGCGCTGCTCGCTGGGCGCTCCGGCTACGATGTGGTGGTACCCTCTACCCACTATTTTACTCGTCAATTAAGCGCCGGTGTTTACCAGCCGCTTAACCATGAGCTACTGCCCAATTTAGACAATCTCAACTCCGACCTGATGGCCAACTTGGAAGCTATTGATGCGGGTAGCGAATACTCGGTTCCTTATATGTGGGGCACTAACGGTGTTGGCTATAACGTTGAGCGTGTAAAGGAAATCCTCGGTGACGACGCCCCCTTGGACAGTTGGGCGCTGCTGTTTGATCCTGAAATAACCGCTGCGTTGAGCGAGGCAGGTTGCGGCTTGTCGATGCTGGATTCAGGTGATGAAATGCTCTCGCCCGCCATGGCGTATTTGGGCTTGGACCCGCTTAGTGAAAGTATTGATGACCTGGAAGCTGGCGGCGAGCTGATTGCCGACGTTCGCGACGATATGACCTATTTCCACTCGTCACGCTATGTGTCTGATCTGGCGAATGGCGATATTTGCGTCGCCGCAGGTTACTCCGGTGATATTTTCCAAGCTGCGGCGCGTGCTGAAGAGGCTGGTCGTGATTTCAGTATTGGTTACAGCATTCCCAAAGAAGGTGCTGCCCTTTGGTTCGATATGATGGCGGTACCCGCCGATGCGCCGAACACTGAAAACGCCCATGCGTTTATCAACTTTATTCTTGATCCGGAAATCGCCGCTGAAATTACCGAGTATGTGCGGTATGCCAACCCCAACGCGGCGGCCAATGAATATCTCTCTGATGAGATTATCAATGACCCGGCTATTTACCCGGAAACTGAGGTCATGCAAAACCTGTACGTAGCGATTGAAAAGCCTCAAGATGTGCAGCGCGCACGTACACGGATCTGGAATCGTGTGAAGTCTGGTCGTTAAAACCGACATTTATCCGACGGCGAGCCAGAGGCATTTCCTCACCGGCTCGCTGTTCGTCTTTATTAATGCCCGGGTTGCCGGGCCTTTTGATGGGAGTGGCGAATGGTCACTACGCCCCTGTCGAACGAGCCTTCATCTGCTGCGCCAAGCACTCCTTCCGCATTACGTCCTCAGGGTAAAACCCCACGGTTTGCCGAGGACGTCGTGCTGGAAGTCAAGCGCTTAAGCAAACGATTTGATGATGCGCTGGCGGTGGATGATGTCAATCTGCAGGTTAAGCGCGGCGAAATATTCGCGTTATTAGGTGGTTCCGGATCGGGAAAATCAACTTTGCTGCGGATGCTGGCAGGGTTTGAGACACCAACAGAAGGGCGCATTTTGCTAGACGGTGTCAATATCACCGCAATGCCACCTCACAAGCGGCCCATCAATATGATGTTCCAGTCTTATGCGTTATTTCCGCATATGACGGTTGCCCAGAATATTGCCTTTGGTTTAAAGCAGGACAAACTGCCCAAAGCGGATATCGACGCCCGTGTTGCGCAAATGCTCAAGCTGGTGCACATGGAGCGCTTCGCCAAGCGCAAGCCGCATCAACTTTCCGGCGGGCAACGTCAGCGGGTGGCACTGGCGCGCTCGTTGGCCAAGCGACCCAAACTGCTGCTACTGGACGAGCCCATGGGGGCGCTGGATAAAAAACTACGCACTGAAATGCAGCTGGAAGTGGTCGAGATCATCGAACAGGTAGGCGTTACCTGCATCATGGTGACGCACGACCAGGAAGAAGCCATGACCATGGCTGACCGCGTGGCGATCATGGCCGATGGCTGGATCGAGCAGGTAGGTTCGCCGGTAGATATTTATGAAAGCCCGGTAAGCCGCATGGTGGCAGAGTTCGTCGGTACGGTGAATCTGTTTGAAGGGGAAATTATCGAGGATGCTGCCGACCACTGCCGCATCGTCGCCCCTGCGCTGGAGCGTCCCATCTATATTGATCATGGGATAACCACCCAAGCGATGGATCGCCGAGTGTGGGTCGCACTACGCCCCGAGAAAATCTGGTTAACCCGTGAAAAGCCCACCACGGAATATAACTGGGCGGAAGGCAAGGTGGATGATATTGCCTACCTGGGGGGCTTCTCGCTCTACTACGTGCGCACGCCGTCGGGCCAGATGATCAAGGTCAGCATGGCCAATACGGAACGCCGCGGTGATCGTCCAACCTGGGAAGACAGCGTCTATGTTCACTGGGAAGATCACAGCACTATTGTTCTGAATCGCTAGGGTCTTGAACCGCTAGCGTGGTGCCTTTCCTACTGCGAGGAGCCTGCCTTCAATGAAGCCATCTCGTTCTTCAGCACTGCTCAAACGCTTGAAACTGGGGCGGCGGGCAGTAATTGCGTTTCCGCTCGTCTGGTTAACGCTGTTTTTCTTGCTGCCTTTTGCACTGGTACTCAAAATCAGCCTGTCCGAGGCGGCGATTGCGATTCCGCCTTACGGGCCACTGCTTGAGTATGCCGACCAGACGCTGCATGTCTTTTTAAACCTGGGCAACTATCTCTTTCTCCTTTCAGATTCGCTTTATATTGCCGCCTATTGGGGCTCAGTCAAAACTGCGTTCATAGCGACGGTGGCTTGTCTGCTGATCGGCTACCCAATGGCGTATGCCATGGCGCGGGCACCGGCTCGCTGGCAGCTGCTGTTACTGCTGCTGGTCATGCTGCCTTCGTGGACGTCGTTTCTGATTCGTGTCTACGCCTGGATGGGTATTTTAAGCAATAGCGGGTTGATCAATAACCTGCTGATAGGGATAGGTCTGATCGATTCTCCACTACGCATGATGAATACCCAGTTTGCGGTCACGATTGGTATCGTTTACGCCTACTTGCCGTTTATGGTGTTGCCGCTGTATGCCCACCTAACCCGGATGGATAATTCGTTATTGGAAGCCGCTGCTGACCTGGGTTCGCGCAAGATCAATACCTTTGTCAAAGTTACTTTGCCGCTCTCTATGGGGGGGATTGTCGCCGGTTCGATGCTAGTGTTTATCCCGGCGGTAGGCGAGTTCGTGATTCCCGAGTTGCTTGGCGGCCCGGACACATTAATGATCGGTAAGGTGTTGTGGGAGGAGTTTTTCCTAAACCGCGACTGGCCCGTGGCGTCGGCGCTGGCCATGGTGATGCTGCTGCTCTTACTAGTGCCGATTGTCTGGTTCCATCGCTATCAGTCCAAGGAGCTAGCGTCATGAGCAGCCTGCGACGGATCAACTTCTCAACGGTCATGCTGGTGCTTGGACTGCTGTTTCTTTACCTACCGATGTTTGTGCTGGTGGTGTATTCGTTTAACGCCTCAAAACTGGTCACCGTGTGGGCTGGGTTTTCTACCCAATGGTACGGTGAACTATTTCGTGACGAGCAGATTCTATCGGCGGTGTGGACGAGCCTGAGGATTGCATTTTTCGCTGCCAGCATGGCGGTTTGCTTAGGCACCGTAGCGGCCTTTGTGATGACGCGCTACGGCCATTTCCGGGGTAAAACGGCACTCTCCAGCATGGTGACGGCGCCATTGGTCATGCCCGAGGTGATTACCGGTCTGTCGCTGCTGTTGTTGTTTGTGCAAATGGCGCAGATTACCGGGTGGCCTGCTGACCGTGGCATGGCGACGATCTGGATTGCCCACACCACGTTTTGCAGTGCCTATGTCGCGGTCGTGGTGGCAGCGCGTCTGCGCGAAGTGGATCACTCCATTGAAGAGGCGGCCATGGACTTGGGCTCGCCGCCGGTGAAAACCTTCTTTTCCATTACGCTGCCGATTATCACTCCAGCGCTGGCAGCCGGTTGGCTGCTGGCGTTTACGCTCTCACTCGATGACTTAGTGATTGCCAGCTTTGTCTCGGGCCCAGGAGCGAATACGCTGCCGATGGTGGTGTTTTCATCGGTGCGTATGGGCGTATCACCAAAGATTAATGCGCTTGCCACGCTGATTATACTGATCGTATCCCTGGCAACATTTTTGGCTTGGTTTGTTATGCGCCGCAACGAAACCAAGCGAAAGGCTGCCCTGCAAGACGTTTAATGCAAACTATAGAACGTCGTCGTCGCGACCGGCCACTACGCTATCGAGTTCGCCGGTCATCGGCGAAACGACAACTTGTAACTGGATAGGCGCGCAGCACTGGTGGCAATCTTCCCACGTGTCATGGCTGCTTTGTGACGTATCAATGAGAAAGGTCAGCGGTGAATCGCAGTAAGGGCAGTGGAAGTCATAATTGACCAGGGCGTCGTCATGCATCGTTGGCTTCCTTTTAGATGGAGTGCGCTTAATCAAGCATTTCTAAGGAAGTGAGTGTAGCAGTGTGTCCCTCAGGTAGGGCATCGTAGGATTGAATCAGGTAGGATATTCGCTGGTTCCTAAAGCAACGCAGTGAGAGTAGCGATGATGTTACGTAACATGGCAGTAGCGGCCCTAGTGGCCTTTCCGATGGTCGCGTTGGCTGAAACCCCCAATGTGAAAGCTGGCGAGTGGGAATTTGTCAGCAAAACCAGCGTCAGCGGCGAAATGGAAATTCCAGATCAAACGGAAACCGAGCGCCAGTGTATTACTCAGGAAGAACTTGAGGGGGCTGAATTCGGCTTCATCGAGGAAGAAGAGGGCTGTGAACTGCTCGATCAAGAATTGAACGCAGACGGCCTTAGCTACAGCATGGTATGCCGTGCTGAAGGCGGCGAAGCGACCATCGATGGCGAAATGCGGTTTATGGGCGAACGTATTGAAGGCAGTGTCGATATCCTGACTCAGTCGCCTATGGGCGAGCTGAGCATGAACACGGTCATTGAAGGCGAGTACCTCGGCGAGTGTGAGTAACCGCCAGCAGCAACGCTAGTTCAAAGCAAGGGCTTCCCGGTTAACCGGGAAGCCCTTTTCATTGGTAGTTACTGCATAGGTACTTATTGCCTGTCTGCAGCGCCTTCATGGGAAGGGGCGTTGGCGATTTCCTCTTCGAGCTGTCGCTTCACTGCGCCTGGCGATCCCGTATGGCGTGCCAGCAGGTCGTAAGCCACGGGCACGACAAACAGTGTAAACAGCGTGGCTGAACCGACCCCCGCCATAATCACGGTACCGATGACCAAGCGCGACTCGGCCCCCGGTCCTGTCGAGATAATCAATGGAATGGCGCCGGCCATGGTGGTGACGGCGGTCATTAAGATAGGTCTCAAGCGTGTCACAGCGGCTTCAATCAATGCGGCTCGAAACGCTTTTCCCTCGTCACGCAATTGATTGGCAAACTCGACAATCAGAATGCCGTTTTTAGCGGCTAAGCCTATCAGTAGCACTAGGCCTACTTGACTGTAGATGTTCAGCGACTGCCCGCTGAGCAGCAGGGCAAGCAGGGCGCCGCTCATTGCCAGTGGCACCGTGAGCATGATGACAAAGGGATGGATTAGGCTCTCAAACTGGGCAGCGAGTACCAAGAACACCACCAGTGCGCCCATTATCAACAGGAAGGCGGTGGCGCCACTCGCCTGCTGGAAGTCGCGCGATGCGCCTGCCACATTGGTTTGTGCCTCTTCTGGCAGCAACTCAGTAGCACGCTCCTCTAGGTACGCCAACGCTTCGCCGAGTGGGTAACCATCTGCCAGATTGGCCTCAATGGTAATCGCGCGTATGCGGTCAAAGCGATTCAAGGTGCTGGCGCCAGCAAAGTCGGAAAGCGTGACAAGGCTGGCCAGAGGAATCAGCTCACCGGAGCGCGCCGAGCGAACCTGAATGTTATCCAGCGCCCTGGGGCTGTTCTGGCTGCCGCGGTCGCCTTCCAGGATGACATCGTACTCCTCACCCTCATCCACATAGCGGGTGACATTGCGACCGCCCAACAACACTTCCAGCGTTCTGCCGATCTCCGAGACAGTCACCCCTAACGAGGCAGCACGCTCGTAGTCGATCTCCACCCGCAGTTGCGGTTGGGTCTCGTTGTAGTTGCTTTCCAGGGCTGTTAAGCGCGGATTGTTTTCACGCACATGGTCGATCAACATATCCCGCCAGCGGGCAAGTTCCTCATACGTGCCGCCACCCAGTACAAACTGGACCGGTTTTTCGGTGCGTTGCCCAAAGCCCTGGCGCATGACGGGGAACGCTTGTACGCCGGGTAGGGTGCTCAGTGTCTGGCGTACGTCGGCCATGATTTCCCAGGCGCTACGGCGACTGCCCCAGTCGGCCATATTGACGATAATAAAGCCGCTGTTGAAATTCTCGATATTGCCGTAGCCACGTGGCGCACGAACCACCACACGCTCCAGCTCGCCGCTCTCGATCAGCGGTGTCATACGCGCTTCGATTTCATCCATATAATCCATCATGTAATCGAAGGTAGCGCCTTCAGGGCCATTCACTAATACGATAAAGTTGCCGCGGTCCTCCTGTGGGGTGTATTCATTCGGCAACGCTGTCGCCAACCAGGCCGTAGCCGCAATCAACAGCACAAACATGGCGACGACCAGCCAGCGCATCTTGAGCATCCACTCCAGTGAGGCCTGATAGCGGCGCTGGGTGGCATTAAGCAGCCACTGTACGGCTTTACCAATGCGGCTATCGTGCATGCCTGGCTTAAGAATTTTAGACGCCATCATCGGCGTAAGCGTCAACGCGAGTAGGGTAGAAATCACCACCGCGGCGGCCATGGTCAGCGCGAATTCGGAAAAGAGCCGGCCAATATCCCCCTGCAGCATACTCAGGGGCACAAAAACCGCCACCAATACCAGCGTGGTGGCGATGACTGCAAAGGCGATCTGCCGGGTACCGCGAAAGGCGGCGACCAGCGGTGTTTCACCGTAGTCGTGCATACGCCGGTTGATGTTCTCAAGCACTACGATGGCGTCATCCACAATCAGGCCAATGGCAAGCACCAGGGCCAGCAGGGTTAACAGGTTGATGGAAAAATTCATCGCGGCAAGGGCGGTAAACGCGCCAATAACGGCAATGGGAACCGTCACGGCGGGTACCAGCGTGGTGCGCAAATTGCCCAGGAACAGGAAAA
Source organism: Halomonas sp. MES3-P3E (assembly GCF_002836035.1). Lineage (NCBI taxonomy): Bacteria > Pseudomonadati > Pseudomonadota > Gammaproteobacteria > Oceanospirillales > Halomonadaceae > Halomonas > Halomonas sp. MES3-P3E. Next base: position 111,101 of record NZ_PJBT01000191.1, read on the forward strand.
TCACCACCACCACCAAGCCCATGGCGATAAACAGCGTCATGACGACCTGATCAATCGCGCCGGAGACGAACAGTGAGGCGTCGTAGTTCAAGCTAAGCGTCATTCCCTCCGGCAGCGTGCCCTGCAGCCTTTCAAGCTCTACCTGTACCGCCTCGGAAAGCTCGATGACATTGGCTGTGGACTGCATGATCATGCCAAGCCCGACCATGGGCACACCGTTGGAGCGGAAGACAGAGCGATCTTCTACCGCACCGACTTCCACTCGGGCTACGTCGGCAAGGCGCACCAGGTAGCCGTTTTCGCTCTGGTTTTGAGGAGAGTTGATCGCAAGGCGCTGAAAGTCGTCAGCGCTGGCAAAGCTGCGGGGAAGGCGAACGATAAACTGGCGATCGACAGATTCAATCGAGCCTGCCGGGAGCTCTACGTTTTCGGCCCGCAGGGCATCCTCGATATTGCCGACGGTAAGCCCTCGGGCAGCCAGTGCATTGCGATCCAGCCAAACCCGCATCGCGTAGTCGCTGCCGCCGCCAACGCGTACCCGTGCCACGCCTGGTTGCACGGAAAGGCTGTCGACCAGAAAGCGGTTAGCGTAATCGGTGAGTTCGGTAATGGAGTAGTCTTCACCGGAAAGGCTGAGCCACACCACTATCTCCTCACTGCTGTCAGCCTTGGTGACCTCGGGGTTGTCAGCATCGTCGGGCAGGTTGCGCAGGGCGCCGGAAATTCGGTCACGAATATCATTGGCGGCGGCATTGATATCCATATCGATGCCGAATTCGATTTCAATCTGGGAACGGCCATCTTCGCTTTGCGAAGTAATCAGCTCGATGCCTTCCACCCCGGCTATGCGATCCTCAAGCACCTGGGTGATGCGCGTTTCGACCACGCTGGCCGAGGCGCCTGGGTAGCGGGTGTCGATAGTGACCACCGGCGGGTCAATGGTGGGGTACTCCTGCAATGGCAGGCGATTGAGCGCCAAAAGACCAAACGCGATAATCAGCGCCGCGATCACCATCGCGAGCACAGGGCGCTGAACGGAGATATCCGAAAGGCGCATCAGCGGTCAGCCTCTAGCAACGCTCGAATACCGGTCTCGTCATCGACAATCCCGATCAGCCTGGCTTCTTGTCCATCCCGGGCCAGTTGCAGGCCGTGAACGACAATTAACTCATCGGCAGACAACCCCTCTAGAATTTCTACCTCGCCATTGCGTCGTTCACCAATCGCCACTTCGCGGCGTGCCAAGCGAGTCGTGCCGTCACTTTGTTCGATAAGCATCACAAAATGACGGTCTCCACTGGGTTCGATAGCGGCTTCAGGGATCACAATAGTGTCGCGCACGTGTTGCTGAACGATGACTTCCATCAGCATGCCAGGGCGCAACCGGCCGTCAGAGTTGTCGAGTTCGGCGCGGACATCAATACTGCGCGTCACCGGGTCGACCCGAGTGCCGATGGTGGCAATTTCACCGCTGAAAATATCGTCTGGGAAGGCAGCGGTAGTGGCATTTAGTATTAATCCTGGTGCAAGGCGGCCTAGAAACACCTCGGGTACGCTGAAGTCCAGTTTCATAACTTCTAGTTTATCCAACGTCACCAGATCCATTCCTGGGGTGACCAGCGCACCGACGCTGATATTACGAAACCCAACGCGGCCACTGAAGGGAGCTTCTATTTGGTAGTTGGCTAGTTGGGCCTCAATGGCTTGAATGTCGGCTTCTGCCTGACGCAGGCGGGACTGGCTATCTTCTACGTCGGCTCTGGCCGCCAGATTACGGTCTTGCAACTGCGTGGCACGGTTCGAGGCATTGCGTCGCTCTTCGCGTAGCGCTTGCGAGGCCCTTAGTTGCGCCTGCTCTTCGGCATCTTCTAGTCGGATAAGCAGTTGTCCCTCGTCAACCTGTTCACCGTCCTGGAAATTGATCTCGGAGACAATTTCCGTGACGGTGGTGGAAAGCGTGACGCTTTCATCGGCACTCAGCGTCCCCAGCGCTTCAAGGGGGTCAGACCAGGTGGTCATTTCTGCCCGTGTCCCGATGACAGACGGTGCCGATTGGGCAAACGCCACCTGCGCTAACAGCAGGGCAAAAGGAACAAGCGTGAGTCTTAGAAGCAGTCGTCGTCGAACTGGTAAAGACATAGTGATCTCAGTGTTGTAAATAGTTATACGTTTATTATGCAGAGTATTTTTTTAATATAAAAATTTATCAAGCATGCCCCTGGTAGAATGCCTGTTTTTTGCACTCGGAGCCGCCCTGAATGTCGTCAAATTTGAACTGCCCATTATGATCTATGATGTCGTTGTTATTGGCGCTGGCGCCGCAGGGTTAATGTGCGCAGCGCAAGCGGGCTATGCCGGTAAACGGGTCTTAGTGCTTGATCATGCTAACAAAGCGGGCAAGAAGGTTCTGATGTCCGGCGGCGGCCGCTGCAACTTTACCAATCTAGGCACGACGCCACAGCATTTTTACTCTTCAAATCCTTACTTTTGTATCTCAGCGCTCAAGCGCTACCGCCCAGAACACTTTGTCGAGCTCGTTGAGCGCCATGGCGTTGAGCATGTTGAGAAAACACCGGGGCAGCTGTTCTGCGCAACCTCCGCCAAGGAAATTGTTCGCACCCTACTCACCGAGTGCGAGTGGGCCGGGGCTGAAATAAAACTCAGTACTCAGATTACCCGTGTGGAACAGCAGGGCAATGCCATGCGGCTGTCGACGTCGATCGGTAAAATTGATGCGGGTGTGGTGGTAGTGGCCAGCGGGGGGCTTTCTATTCCGAGTATGGGAGCGACGGGATTTGGTTACGACATAGCGCGTCAATTTGGCTTGGAAGTGTTCGATACTCGGCCGGGGTTGGTGCCGTTCACCCTTAGCGATACCTGGAAAGCGCGTGCAGCATCACTTTCTGGTGTCAGCGTACCAGTGGTCGCCAGTGCTGGCAGCCGTCGCTTTGTTGATCCTATGCTGTTTACCCACCGCGGCCTGTCTGGGCCCGCGATGCTGCAGGTATCCAGCGTTTGGCAGCCAGGGGAGAGCCTTACCGTTGATCTGTTGCCCGGTGAAGATGTGGCGGAATCGCTGCGTGAGGCGCGTCAAGCAACGCCCAAGCGTCAACTTTCTACGTGGCTGACGGAACGCTTTCCGAAGCGCTTGGCGCAAGCATTGCTTGAGTGGTATCCCGATCATGATCCTGCGCGGCCGCTCGCTCAATATGCCAATCAGGCCTTGGACGAATGGGCTGGCAGGCTTAATGCTTGGCAACTGAAACCGGCAGGTACTGAAGGGTGGCGCACTGCTGAAGTGACCATGGGGGGAGTCAATACCGACGCGCTATCATCCAAAACCTTTGAAGTGAAAGGCTTGCCACAGCTGCGGTTTATCGGTGAAGTAGTGGATGTTACAGGCGAGCTCGGTGGGTATAACTTTCAGTGGGCATGGGCGAGTGGCGTAGCCTGTGGTCAGTCTTGCTAGGCAACGCCGCTCGCTCAGGGTATTAGCAACAGGCTTAAGTAGCCACTTTGGCTAATAACTTAAGCTTCTTGAGTAGCATATAGCCCGCAAGCACTTTTCTACCTGCCGCCATTGCTCCACCTGGGTGGCGCATTAGTTTGAATGCGGCAAAACCACCGACGGCGTAAAGCGGCAGCTTGAAACTTTGCCAGTTTTTATCCAGGGGCGAGGCGGCTTGCTGCAGGTATTCGCTATCGACCAGAATATCCACACGCTGCTGCTCCAATTCCGCCAGCAGCAGGGCTTTACGTTCAGCGCGGCTTAGTGGCTTTGTTGGCGGGTTAGCGGTGTCTGCGGATGGTTTCATCACTTGGCTCCTCAAGCAGTGCTCGATCTGCGGCAAGCTGTTTGAGTGTTTCTTTCAAAAGAGAGTGGCGCTTCGACTGGCGAACAGCGATCCACGCTAGTAACAAACTGGCGCCTATCAATACCCCAGCGCTTATCACGATGGCGGTTAAGCGATAGCTATCCCAGAACAGAACCACTACCAGCGCTGTCAGTGTGGCAATACCCAGCAACAGCAGCAGTAAGCTCGCACCTGCAAGAAGGAGTAAAACCAGTAGCCGCGCACGCTCTTCTTCTAACTCAAACACCGCCAAACGCAGGCGAGTTTCGCTATTAGCGATCAGCGATTTTAGTAAGCGTTTGGCAGCAGAGAAGACGCGTTGGGTTGGACCCAAAGCCATTAGCGACGACCGAGCAGCATACCCACAACCATACCCACTGCCGCACCAATGCCAATACTCGTCCAGGGGTTCTCATGAACATAGCGGTCGCAGGCATCTGCTTGCTGTGTCAGTGAGTCGCGCGTGTCGTCATAGAGGCGTTCGCCGCGAGCTTCAAGGCGCGCACGGGTATCTTTTAATCGACGCTCGGCGCGTGTACGTAGATCGTTCATCTCTCCGCTGGCATCTTTAGCGGTCGCGTTGACGAGTTCTTCAACGGTTTCGCTCAAATGGCGCAGATCATCTTTAAGTTGATCGGCTTGCGTAGAGTAAGTTTGCTGACGTTTGGCCATGAAGTCTTCCTTTGACGAATGAATGAGAGGGCTGCTACAAGCATAGCAGCCACCTGACAACAGACAAGCAGTTACACCTATCGGTTCAGCCCTGTGGCACTAAATAAGGGATTTAAACTGAACCCCAAGCTTAAGCGATGCACACGATGATCGTAATCAATCATGCTTTCGCCGTAGCCATAGTAATACTGTACATGTGCTCGCAAGCTGTTGAAAGCAGGCCAGCTGTAATCTATCTGTGTGCCTATATTGCCAGCGCTTGGGTTGCCACGCAGCTGTCCACTCACTTCATGGTTGTTATTAAGGCGCTTGGCGAGGCGAATATCGCCGTACCCCATGTAGCGTTCGATATCTGGGTTGTCGTCATCCTTTGTGGATTCCGGTATCCGCCAATGGGGTGCCAGGGTAAAAGCCCAGTCACCGCGCTGGAAAGTACTTTCAAGATAAACCCGGTTCCAGCTACGGGAGAGAGGATCTGAGCGTCCATTAGACTGGTGATTGAGGGAAACTCGGTTGCGGGTATTCACCCAGCCCAGCGCCCCCCAGGCATTGTCAAAGTCGATAAACACTTCCGGCTCGTAGTTGGTTTCCCGGAAAGGCGATGAGGCGTCAGTATTATAAGCCTGCCACCAACTGCGCTGGGTGTAGCCGAAGTAAACATCGCCATAGTTGCCCAATACCTGCTCGGCCAGATTAACCTTGGCACTAAACTGGAATTTCAACTCAACGTTATCAATCGGGGTATCACCAGAAATATTTCGGAAGCTTTCACGGTTTTGATTGGCGTTATAGCTAACTGGAAAAAGGTAGTTGGTGCGGTGGGTAGTGATGGAAAACGGGTTGCGGGTTGATGCCTGTTCAAGCTCACGGCGCTCGCTTAAATCTTTCCGTGCAGCTTCTTCAGGCAACTGTTCAAACGGCATGCCCTGCGCGGCATCTTCGGGGCTCTCAATCTGCTGCAACTGTTGATGCAGGTCATACAGCTCGGCGTTGAGGGCACGGATACGCTCCTCAATCTCTTGTTGAGACTCAGCGACGGCACTCGCACTAAAAGTAGCAAGACTCAGCAGGACAATAAGTTTCGTTAACGGCAGTTTTCGGGTGACCATCAAGGTGACTCGCAAAATAAAGGAATAGGCAAATGCCAAGCGTGTTTCTATCACGCCGCCTGAGGAAGTCAACACCTCTGATTGCGCTGACCATCAGAACGCCTGACAATAGCATCATTCTCCGTCTCTGCGGAGCATTTGATGTCAGCGAGGCCCTAAGTAACGTGTTGATACGTAACGTGGTGAGATGCGCCTGTCAGTGGAGTATAACCTGTTTGTTCCTGCTGTTTGTCATGAGCAGTGTCGCTTTTAATCCAGCACACGCTGCGCTTCAGTCCAATATGCTTGAGCTAGTGCCCGAACAGGCTGAATTGGCATCAAGGCTTGCTCAGTTAGAAGCTCTTGAAGAACCCTTGACCGCCCAGCAGGTCAGCGATAAAGAGGCCCTGGAAGCGGCTCTTGAAGCTTATGAGCGGCTGGCTTCTGTGGACGAGCGTCTAGCGGCTCTAGACACCCGAGTAGAACAAGCCCCTGAAATGTTAGCACGACTGCAGCGCGAGTTGAGCGAAGCGGAAGAGGCTTCCCAGCAGCTAACGGTGGCTGACTTGAGCAACCGCCCCCTTGATGAGCTGGAAACGTTGCAAACTAACGCCGTGGTCGAGCTGCAGCAGTTGCAAAGCCAACTGGCAGAAGTGAACTCGCAACTGCTGGCCGCCCAAACACTGCCTGAACGTGCCCAGCAGTCCATCGCTGAAACTCTCCAACGCGCAGAAAGTCTACGCCGACAACACGATGAGCGCGAGGCTTTGCTAGCGGATCGCCAACTTTCTGCACTGAGCGATGCACGGCTTATCCAATTACGCCTTGAGCGGGCACTGGCCGAACGTGAAGTAAGCTTTTATCAGCGTGAGCTAAGCGCTAATAGCCGCCTGCGCGAATTAGCCCAGGAGCGCCGTGATGTGCTGATGGTGCAGATCGATTATCAACAGCAGCAGCTAACGATGTTGCAAGGCGTTATTGATCGGCAACGCCGATTGGCCTCTGAGCAAGCCATTGCCGATGCCGCCAGGGATAACCCGTTAATCGCCGCTGGGCATCCGGTGCTGGTGCAAGAGCAGCAAAACAATCAAATGCTAAGTTTAGAGCTGCTGCGGGCGACAGATCGCGCAAACAGTATAGTGCGCGACAATATTGAAGCCCAGCGACAGTTAGAGAACGTGCGTCAGCTTCAGCGCAGCCTTAATGAGCAAATTGAGGCTATCCGCGGCAGCCAGCTGCTGTCGCGTATTCTGCGTGAACAGCGCAAGTCCTTGCCTCCCTTGTCGGCACCACGAGATTTACAGGACGAAATTGCCGACCTGCGCTTAAAACAGTTTGATTTGGTTCGTCAGCGCGACCAGCTACGTCAAAGTGACCAGTTTGCCACGCAGCGTCTGGCAGAGGCGGGCATAGAGGTAACGCCTGGATTAGTCGATTCTCTCTCTCGTCTTTATCAATCACGTCGGGAGCTAGTCGAACAATTGGAGCAGTCTTATGGAAGCTTGTTGAGTGCAGCGATCGAGCTACAGCTGAACCAGCAGCAGGTATTAACGACCACCAGTGAGCTACGCGAGACGATTGATGAACATCTCTTTTGGGTCGCCAATAGCCGCCCGCTGGACGTTAATTGGCTGCGCCAGTTACCGCGTAATTTACTTTTAGAGTGGCAAGAGGGAGAGTGGCGCGCCATTTTGCCCACCCGTTGGCAAGGGCTCTCTTGGCAAGTGCTTAACGGGGCACCGCTGGTGTTGGTGGGGCTTGTGCTGATGGGGTTACGTCGCCAAATTAAGACGCGCTTGGCGAACCTGCATTCACAAATCGGACGCTTGAAAAGCGATACCCAGCTGCACACGCCTAAAGCGGTGCTGTTCAATGCGCTGCTGGCGCTGCCTGGCCCATTAGCGTTAGCGGGCATTGGGGTTGGGTTATTAGGCGCGGTGGGGCCGTTGGCGACTAGCGTTGCTCCGGCACTGCTTCAGTTAGCCCTGAGTTGGGGCGTAGTGGCATGGGTGCGCCGACTATTGGTTGCTGATGGGGTGGCTGAACGTCATTTTACCTGGTCGCCTCAATACACCGCTCGCTTACGCCAACTGTTAGGCGGGTTAGGTATCGCTTTGGTGCCCGTCATTGCCATTGCGGCTATGTCGGGTGAGATGGAGACTCCGTTAGCACAGCGCCCCGTTGCGCTGGCGTTACTGTCACTTGGATTGATAGCCATGAGCTGGTGGCTGACGCAGTTGATACTGGCGCATATCCCCATTTTTGGCGTGCGCCTGTTTCGTTTGTTTTTGGGGCTGGCGATGGCGTCGGTACCGCTGATGCTGCTGGGATTAGTCGCCTGGGGCTATGAATACACTGCTTTGCGTCTAGTAGGCAGGTTCGCCATTACGCTTTACCTGTTGGGGCTGTGGGTAGTGGTGGAAGCCACGTTGGTGAGAAGCCTTGCCGTGGCCGCGCGGCGACTTGCCTATCGTCGTGCGCTGGCGCGCCGACGCGCTCAGGTACAGGAGGGCGCTGAAGGTGGGTTAGAAGTTGTCGAAGAGCCACCGCTTGATATGGCGCAAATCAACAGCCAGTCGCTGCGGCTTTCCAAGCTGATTGTGTTGATTGGTTTTAGTGCCCTGCTTTATCTGGTCTGGGCAGACTTGCTTTCAGTGCTTGGCTATTTGGACAACGTGTCACTATGGGAGGCGCAAGAGGGGGACCTGGTTGATAACGCGCTATCGATATCCGACATCTTTGCTGCCCTGCTGATTGTCGCTATTACGTTTATCATGGCGGGCAACTTACCCGGCTTGCTAGAAGTGATGGTGTTATCCCGCCTGTCATTGAAACAGGGCAGCGCCTATGCCATTAGCTCGCTGCTCTCCTACACTATTGTGGGCACGGGGATTGTGATGGGGTTATCGACCCTTGGCGTTTCCTGGGACAAACTGCAGTGGCTGGTGGCCGCTCTGAGTGTGGGCCTAGGGTTTGGATTGCAGGAGATTTTCGCCAACTTTATATCCGGCTTGATCATTCTGTTTGAACGCCCCATCCGTATTGGCGACACGATCACGATTGGCAATTTGCACGGTACCGTCAGCCGTATCCGCATTCGGGCGACCACCGTCACTGATTTTGACCGTAAAGAAATTATTATCCCCAATAAAACCTTTGTGACTGACCAGCTAATCAACTGGTCGCTGTCGGATAATATTACCCGAGTCGTGCTGACTTACGGCGTGGCTCATGGGTCGGACATGCCGAAGGTGCATCAATTGCTGCGCAAAGCTGCAGATGAAAACCCGCGCGTGCTGGCGGACCCAGAACCTCAGGTTTTCTGTTTAAGCTACGGGCAGCATAGCCTCAATTTTGAGCTGCGTATTTTCGTCAACGACCTGCTCGACAGGCTGTTTGCGGCCGATGAAATTAACTGTCGGGTTGATGCACTGTTTCGTGAGGCGGGCGTACGCGTGGCCTTTGAGCAGATGGACGTATGGCTACATCCTGATAAGGGCGAGGCTATAAAAGTGCAGTCTGCAAATCAGCTCACGCCTCCTTCGTCGACTTGAAGCTTTTTATTAAGCGCCTTTTACGGCATGCAGGAGAAACTCCCGATTGCCATCGCCGCCGGTAATCGGGCTCTCCTGCCAGTGGCGTATGGTAAATCCGCAGGCGTGACAGGTGCTGCGAATATTGGCTTCAACGTCGTTAAAACGGCTAGCGTCACGCACCACGCCGCGCTTATCGAGAGCTTCTGCGTTCAGCTCAAACTGAGGTTTAACCAGCGAAATCAATTGCCCCTCCAGCGGCAGCAGAGTAGCAATTTCAGGCAGAATTAGCGTTTGCGAGATAAATGACACATCCATAATGGCGCTATCGATGGGTTGAGCGGCAAGCACGCTTTTTAGTGCTTCATCGCTACTCATGTAACGCGCATTCAATCCCTCCAGGCACGTCACGCGTGGGTCGCCACGTAGCTCGGGGGCCAGCTGCCCATGGCCAACCTCTATACCAACGACATGGCGCGCGCCAAAGCGCAGCGCGCAGTCGGTGAAGCCACCGGTCGATTGGCCTATATCGAGTACCACCGCTTCATTGAAATGCATTTGTAGCGTTGTCAGCACCGCTTCCAGTTTCAAACCCGCGCGGGAGACATAGCGCTCTTCAGGGTCGTCCTCCACTTCAAAGCGAGTATCTTCGGGCCACTTTTCTGACGCCTTAGTTAACGGCTTACCGTTACTGGCAAGACGAACCCGCCCATGTCGAATAAGCCGCTGGGCGCGGGTACGCGAATTGGCCAGCCCTTGGCTGACCAATAGTTGATCGAGTCGCATCATAATGATTAAGAGTGTCGTTAATAGGGCGGCTTATTCTGCATCCGGTGGGGCGTTAGGGCCTTGATCAGCCTGCAGTTCGACAGGCGGTAAACGCGATGCCCCCCAGCTACGGTGGAGGTAATATTTCACATTTTCCAACTCTTCATCGGTGACAGACACTACTTCACCACGCTCGAGTGGGTCGTAATGATAAATATACAGCCGCGATGCAAAGCGTTCGAAAGGCAGCGATGCTTCACCAAAGCGTTCACCGTTACCCGAGGTGCTGACAATGACGCCGTCGCCCCAATCCTGGCCGCTATCGTTGTTGGGATTATAAAAATAAACCCGCATAACGTCAGATGGGTCGAGGGAGGCCCGCAAAATGGTGATCGCGTGCCAGCCAATAAAGCGTGCTGCGCTATCGGTGACCGCAATGCCCGCTGGCTGGGGATGAATCAGCGGTTGGTTGCCATTGTAGTAGGGGTGATAGCTGGCATAGAAGTGGCGTACAAAATCATCCACATCGCTTAGCTGCCCGGTGGCCACATCGACATTGATGCGGAAACCGCGTCCTGACCACCAGCCATGAAATTCAGGATTCACCCAGCGGTGAGGGTCACCCTCACGACCAATGCAACGTCGGCCCATTTCGGCATAAATGCGATCAAGGTGTGGCACCACAATCAGCGACACGGGATCTAAATCCATTGGCAATTCAGTCGCAACGCCAGAAAGGCTCTCCATCGATGAGATGGCCTGGCCCTCGAAATGCATAATGAGTTCGTCATCGCGCGCTGCCCACGCCACCATCTGCAGCAGATAGTCCGGATCATTGTAGGCCCACATGGAAAGGGCGCGTGCCGATTGGCAGGTAGGGTTATTACCCTGTCCAACGCCTAACGGTAGACCCAGCATGCATAGCACGCCTTCAATCAGCCGTGCACGGGGCGAAACAGTGTCGCCATAGGCGATAGTGAGTCGTGACTGGGCCCACTCTGAGAGCGGTAGATTAAGCTGGCGCCACATGGCCGGTGCCACCGGCGGCTGATAAAGAATGCCGCGTTCGAGCATGAGCGCTAGGCCATAGACCGCCTGCGACGTAGCAGGATAAACACCACCACGAATCAACGCTTGAACCAGCTCACGGTAGCAGAGTAAGCAATCACGCCCGGTAGACGACAAGCCCAACGCTTCAGAGAGTAAATGATCACCCTCTTCAAGCAGGTGGCGTAGCAACACGGCGTGGTAGGGCGAAACTAGCCCGGTATCGTGCATCGCCCTGGCAAAACCCGTGGATTCAGCCTGCAGCGCCGCCTGATCCATGTGCTCCAATCGGTCGCGATAAACATCGACACCAGGGTCTTCTCGGCAGGCCTGAGTGGGCCCGTAAAGCGAGCTGACCAAACGGTCGGCGCCTTGGCCACTGGCGCCAAGATCAATCGCCGGGTTGGCTTGGCAAAGGGCAATTTGGGTGATCATTTGTTTGATCGAGTCAACCTGGATGGGACGCTGCTTTAAAATGCGCCAAATCTCATCAATCAGTTGATCGACGATATGTTCGTAGCCGATTCGATCCGCTAAGTGCTGGAAAAGCTGGCGAGGAATGGTCGCCAGGCGCCCCTGGGTTTCCCGCTCCGCCTCACTGGGCGGTAAAAATAGCAGCCATAAATTAATGGCCATGACCTGAGTCAGGTAATGGTGCGCATGATCGGCGGAAATCAGGGGATGAATAAAGTCGCCTTTAGCGACGGCGAGAAGCCGAAGCTCGCTTAATGCTTCGATGACGACCACATTGGCATCCGCGCTTTTCAGCGCAAAAGTTGTCAGGGTCGGCACCAGATATTGGGGAGTTTCCCAGTCGGAGCCTAAAAACACACCAGCCTCCTCGAACGCTTGCGCGCGGGATTCCAGTGCTTCACAACCGCCATCCTGAAGTAATATTCGCCGCGCAGTATCCATTACTCGCGGCAGCTTGGCGGGCTTTGAGAAGGCGGGCGCCTGCGTAAGCAGGCGCACAGCGTCATCAAATTTGCTCAACAGTCCATTGAGCTTGCTATCTTCTTGAGAAGACGTAACTTGATCAGTCTCCACGGTGACTCCTTATCCCAGCGTTAGCAGGGATTATACATAGAAGTCGAGGTCTTCTTGGCGTTTTAATAGGTCGCGTATGGTATGCGCATCCTCGCCTTTAAAGTAGACCAGACCCCAATGGGTACCAAACGCGGTGCGTTTGGTAACGGTTTCTTCTACTGGTGAGGTTAGCTCATGAGACTCAAAGTAGGGGTGATCTTCGGTCTCTTCGGGAATTTCCAAACGGCTGACCACACGACGGCGTGGGTATACGCCAAAGCAACCGGCAAAGCCATCGGCATCGACCACTTCTTTCGGGAAAAACTTGGCCACTTCTTCTTTCGTGGTTTTCGGGTCGAACACTAGCATTGACGCTTGATAAGCATTAAAGCCGTAAACACGTTCTAACAATTCAAAGACTTTGAAACCGGGCGGACGGTAAGCCACTTCGCCAAAATACATCTCACCATCGCTGGTGACAAAGTATTCGGGGTGAATCAAGCCAAACTCAATATCAAATGCTTTAACTAGCTTTTCGATTTGCACGGTGATCTGTTCGCGATACTTCTCAAGCTCTGGAGACGCAGGCACAAATACAGAGTAACCCAGCGTTACATATTCTGAGATGTTCAAGAAGGCGATTTTGCCATCATGAATCCACGCTTCGACAGCAAACTCCCAGCCGTCCAGGTGCGATTCCATCAGCACCGGGAACTCTTCGTCCGGGATGGTATCCACTTCATCCGGTGTGCGAATAACACGGTGGCCCAGGCAGCCTGCTTTATCGAAGGCCTTGAGGTGAATGGGGTCGTTGGGGTCACCATCCAGCTTAAGCAGCGTCTGGTTAACGCGTTTGAGAAAGCGCACCACGTCTTCTTTATCGTGGGCTTCTTCAAAGATACCGACGCGGATGCCGCCTAACTGGGCCCGACGCTTCATCAACGCCTTGTCGCGAAGCAGTAGCGATTGACCATAAATACGTGGGTTATCAAGCAGTACGGAGTTGATGGCCCCAGCCCATTCTACGGTTTCTTCATAGAGAGGGATCGCGACATCAACACCCTTTTCTTTGAGTGTCTCGGCGATTTCCATTGAGCGGTCATTGAGGCGCTCGAAATTCCAAGGCACATAGGGAATGTCGTGTTTTTGGCAATACTCTTCGGCCCAGTCAGGTGCAACGACAATGTAGCGACGATCAAAATTCTCAGCCGCTTCAATCGCATTGAGGCTCCAACCGAGCAGAGCGATATAGCCCTTATTTGGATCCTTTTGCATGTTGATGACTCCTACTTGGTGAGTGAAAAGAATTGCCAAAACACCCAGCCCACCATACACGAGGGCGGCTGGTGCGGCTAATGAGCCCATTATCCGCAGCATTAACGCAACACTCGCTAAAGGCTTTGCGTAAAGTCGTAGCGGTAGGAATATGGTAAGCTAGTCGGTTCAACTTCATGTACAAATGGCAAGAGGAATAGGCCAAGATGGCGGCCAAGCCGATCTACCGTGTGGTGGTTCACCAGCAGGGTGAAATTTGGGATTTATACGTCCGAGAAATCTTTCAGAGCGAACTTTGGGGCTTTATTGAAGTCGAGGAGTTTGTCTTTGACGATGCTTCACGGGTAGTCGTCGACCCTGCGACTGAAAAATTGCAGCGAACCTTTGATGGTGTCAAACGTAGCTACTTACCATTAAATGCTATTGTGCGCATTGATGAAGTAGAGCGTGAAGGCCCATTGAAGGCGGTTAAAACTGATGCCCGAGTAGCAGAGTTCCCCCGTCCCTTTTCGTTGCCACCGCGCGGAGAAGGGTAAGCGTATGAGACAAGCGCACCGCTAAGTTAGGCGATAAGCGCTGTTGGCTTCGTCCGCCTTGCAGCGTTTTAAATCAGGACATGATGTCATGCAGGTAAATAAAATTCGTTTTCGATATTACGCCGCTGCGGCCGGCGTTTTACTAAGTGTGGCGAGCATTAATGCTAACGCCCAATCCGACAACCAGGCATGGGTGACCGACGAGTTAAGTACCTACGTGCGTAGTGGCCCAACGGACGGTTATCGCATCATCGGTACGTTGAATGCCGGTGAGCAGGTCGATGTTCTTGAAACCAGCGGGAATTACACCCGGGTTCGTAATAGCGATGGCAATGCGGTCTGGGTATTGAGCGACGAGCTTCAGCAGACGCCGAGTGCGGTTGAGCAGCTACCCGCGTTAGAAGCGCAGGTCGAAGAGTTAACGGCTGAGCTTGAAGGCATCAATGAATCCTGGGAACAGCGTGTTTCTTCAATGACCGAAACTCTTGAGGTTCGTGAGCGGCGTATTGCCGAGCTTGAAGCGAGTAATCAAGAGCTGGACAGTCAGGCTGAGCAGTCACGCCAGCAGGTAAGAGGGCTTCAGGCGCGCTTAGAAACCCAGGAAGAAGATCTTTTGATGCGCTACTTTATGTACGGCGGTGGTGTGGCTGGCGCGGGCTTGTTGGTTGGTTTGATTGTGCCGCACCTACCACGTCGGCGTAAAAAGCGTGACCGTTGGTTTTAATAGCGCGATCAACGACAAGGTAGCAAAAAATGAGTGATCAATGGCGCAAGCGCTGGCAAGAAGGGCGCATTGGTTTTCACCTGCGGCAGGCGCACCCGGCACTACTGCGTCATTGGGGCTCTCTTGGTGTTGCCAAACGCACCAAGGTACTTGTACCGCTGTGTGGCAAGAGTCTGGATATGCGCTGGCTGGCTGATGAAGGATATCCGGTATTGGGTATTGAGTTTGCCCCAGAAGCCATTGAGCAGTTTTTGGCTCAGCGCAGTACCTCAGTATCACGATATCGCCAGGCAGGGTTCAATGTCTCCCGTCAAGGTAATGTCGAACTCTGGTGTGGGGACTTTTTTCATCTACATATTCAGCAGGCAGCAGAAATTGGGGCGTTTTATGATCGCGCTTCACTGATAGCGCTGCCGCCAGCAACCCGTCAGCGCTATGCTTTCCATCTTGCTCAACTGGTACCGCCCGGTGCCAAAGGTCTGCTGATTAGTTTGGCCCACAACGAGGGTGATGCTGGGCCTCCCTATAGTGTCCCCGCCAGCGAAATTGAAAGCCTGTTCGCCCCTAATTTCACGTTAACATTTCTAGAGCAGGGCAACCCCGATGAACGCGGCTACACGGAGAGCGTGTGGGCGCTGGAACGACGCGGGCCGCGCCTCTAAGTGTTTAGAGGGGCAGCCCGCATGTGTGCGGCTTGTGCGAAGGAGATAGCTTAGCGGGCGAGCAATTGGCCCAGTTCAGGGTCGCTAAAAGCACGGTTCATACCATCGCTAAGTAGATCGCTCAGCATGCGTGCATTACTGTCGGCGTCGGGTTTAAGCGCATAACCCTGTGTACGGCGCGATGTGTAAGTGCCGGTATAAGTAGTGCCCTTGTTTTGCGCGATAGCGCGGAAGACACCTTCAAGACGCGCTTCGTCTACCAACGGCTGGCCGCTCTCGCCACGCGCGTAATTCAGGCTGGCAAGTTCCAGCGTCAAACTCGGACGCCCCTCGGCTTGCTCAGTCGTGGGCGTAAAGCCCATATCGCTAACGGCGCGCTCTGCTTCTTGCTGTAAGCGCGGAATTAATTCGTGGCTGCTCACGGTGATATGCGCGGTGGACATTCCGCCGCCAGCACGATTGCCAATAATATCGCTTTCGCGCCCATCCTGAGCAATTACCGTGACTTGCTGGCCAGAGCCAACCTGAGGCACCTGGGCGCTGCGTTCAGGGCTGAGTTGCAGGTACTGCGGGCTAGTACAACCGGCTAGCCAGGCGCTGGCAAGCAGAACACCTGAAATCCGTAAAAAGTGACGCCGAAGCATAGTCTTCCTCCGCTATGGCTAAAAGGCCAGTATAACGCGGCTAGCGCGCTGACGGTATGTTCTGGCGTTGCGGCTTTGCCAACGATGGCAAAGGGTTGCTGGATCGCTTCGCTGCTGGCAGCTACTGGTCCTAATTTTTTACAGTCCTGAATGCAAAATAGGCACCGCTATGACGTATACAGATCTGTTTGAAAACGACGATATGAAGTTGATTAATCTGCTCCCATGGGATGGGGCGGCTTATTACCACGGCAAAATCCTGGATACAGTCACAGCGGCTATGTATTTAGATAAATGCATAAGCGAATTAAGCTGGGAGCATGATCGCACGTTTATTTACGGCAAAGAGATTGTTACAAAGAGGAAAATAGCCTGGTATGCAGACAAGCCGATTTCCTATACCTACTCCGGCTACACAAAAATGGCGTTAGTGTGGCCGGACTTTTTGCGTGATCTTAAACAGGTTGTGGAGAGCCACTGCAAAGAGGGCTTTAATTCGTGCCTGGGTAATTATTACAGCTCCGGTGAGGAAGGCATGAGCTGGCACAGTGATGCCGAAAAAGACCTTGTTGAAAATGGGGCAATCGGGGCGTTGACCCTAGGCGGCGAAAGGAAATTCTCGTTTAAACATAAACAAACAGGGGAGAGTGTGTCGCTTACTCTAGAGCACGGCAGTCTGTTGATTATGAAAGGTACTACACAGCAAAACTGGCTACATAGCCTGCCTAAAACCAAAAAAAGTATCGAGCCGCGGGTGAGCCTAACGTTTAGGCAAATGCGCTTTTGAGCTAATCCGAGTAGTTATTAACGCAAGCCACCCCTGGGCGGGGCGGCTATTGAAACGTCATGCGACGCGTGTCTGCTCCGTCGTTTTCTCAGTGACTTTGGGGAAGCGACGCCAGTGGCGCGGGTGAGCAAACAAGCGCTGCCCACGGCGTAGCGCCAAGTGTTCAAAGTCAGTGTGGCGCACGGTAGCCAGCCACGGCTGGGCCAGCCAGTCGGCTTCTAGCTCCACGCGTACTTCGGCACCTACCGGGGAGATCGCTGTGATGGTAACCGGCAAGTGGCTCTCTGAGGTGGGCTGCTCGGTTAAGCGTACTTCATGCGGGCGCAGCAACAGCTCTTCATGACCATCGGGCAGATCAACGTGCCAATAGGCATCGCCGCAGGTCAATACGCCGTTACTCACTTTGCCTTCCAGGTGGTTGACATCGCCTAAAAATTCAAACACAAAGCGATTTGCTGGCGTGCGGTAGAGCTCGTCGGGGGTGTCGATCTGCTCTATACGGCCATTGCTCATTACCACGACGCGGTCGGAAAGCTCCAGTGCCTCTTCCTGATCGTGAGTTACAAAGACGCTGGTGAAATTGAGCTCATCATGCAGATGACGCAGCCAGCGGCGAAGCTCCTGGCGTACTTTGGCATCAAGGGCACCAAACGGTTCGTCCAAGAGCAATACTTCAGGCTCCACCGCTAAGGCGCGGGCCAACGACACGCGCTGCTGCTGGCCGCCCGAAAGCTGGGCAGGGTAGCGGTTGGCAAGATGCTCCAGCTTGACCATTTCAAGCAGCCTGAACACCCGTGCACGAATCTCACCGCTGCTGGGGCGGCGTTTGCGCGAGAGCACGGTCAAGCCAAACGCCACGTTATCGTAAACGCTCATATGGCGGAACAGCGCATAGTGCTGGAAGACAAAGCCAATCCGCCGGTCGCGAACATGTACATTGGTCACGTCGCGGTCGCCAAACAGAATTTTACCCGGTTGGGTGGTACGGTCGGCATTTTCCAATCCGGCGATAATCCGCAGCAGGGTGGTTTTGCCTGAACCCGAAGGGCCGAGCAGGCCGACCAGCTCACCTTCATGAATATCCAGATTGATGGGCTCTAATGCCTGGGTATTGCCGAAGTGCTTAGCGATGTTGTGTAAGCGAATGCTCATGCAAATGCCTCCCGGCGCGCTGCGCGCCATTCCAGCCCGGCCTTCGCGGCGAGCGTCAATAGGGCAATGAATGCGAGTAAGGCCGCGCAGGCAAAAGCCCCTACGGCGTTGTAATCCTGATAAAGCTGCTCAAGGTGCAGTGGCAGTGTATTGGTCTGGCCGCGAATGGCACCTGAGACCACCGAAACGGCACCGAATTCGCCGACTGCACGAGCATTGGTGAGGATGACGCCATACAGTAGTGCCCAGCGAATGTTGGGTAGCGTGACGCGACGAAATGTCGTCCAACCGGAAGCGCCAAGCGTCACGGCCGCTTCTTCTTCACGCGAGCCTTGAGCCTGCATCAGCGGAATCAATTCCCGGGCCACGAAAGGGCAGGTCACAAAAATAGTCACCATCAGAATACCCGGCCAGGCAAACATCAACTGAATATCGTGGCCATCCAGCCACGTGCCGATCCAGCCGTTGCGCCCATACAGCAGCAAGTAAATCAGACCTGCCACCACAGGTGAGACCGCAAAGGGAATATCGATCAGGGTCTGTAAAATGCGTCGCCCGGGAAAGCTGAAGCGTGTTACCAGCCACGCCAGCGCTACACCAAACACCAAGCACACCGGGATAGTGAGTAGCGCTATCATCAGCGTTAAGCCAATCGCATGCAGCGTGAAGGTATTACTTACATTGGTCCAGAAGACCATGACGCCCTGAGAAAATGCCTGAGCAAAAATAGCGACCAATGGTAGCAACAAAAAAAGTGCTGACAGCACTAGGGCGGCACCTATCAGCAGACGCCGGATAACCGGTGCATCACCAATTCGACGCATTACCCCTTACCTCCATGCAGGCGGCGTACAAAACGTCCCTGCCAAATATTGATAGCCAGTAGCAGCGCCAGCGATACGAACAGCACGACCGAGGCAATCGCCGATGCGCCCGCATAGTCGTATTCTTGCAGTTTGACGAAGATCATCAGCGCGGTGATCTCGGTTTCATAAGGCATATTGCCAGCGATAAAAATGATCGCGCCGAACTCGCCTAGTGAGCGCACAAACGCAAGCCCGGTCCCGGTCACCAAGGCAGGCCAGATATGCGGCAAGATCACACGACGAAAGGCGACACCGTCAGTTGCCCCTAGTGACATGGCGGCTTCATCAACTTCGGCGGGCAAGTCTTCCAACACTGGTTGAACGGTGCGCACTACAAACGGAATACTGGTAAAGGCCATGGCTAGTGCAATGCCCACCCAGGTATAGGCGACCTGAAAACCAAGCGGTTCAAGCAGTTGGCCCATCCAGCCGCTGCTGGCGTAAAGCGTTGCCAAGGTAATGCCTGCCACCGCGGTGGGCAACGCAAAGGGCAGATCCATCAAGGCATCCAGTAAGCGCTTGCCAGGGAACTCGTAGCGCACCAGCACCCAGGCCAATAACAGGCCAAAGATGGCATTGATAATGGCCGCGACGGCTGCCGCGCCAATGGTCACCATATAGCTTGCGACCACACGACCTTCAGTGATAATCGCCCAGTATTCGGCGAAGCTAAGCCCCGCTAACTGGCCGAACAGGCCGGTAATCGGTAAGAGCAGCACCAGCGAAATAAACAGCACGCTGATACCCATAGAAAGGCCAAAACCCGGCAGCACGCGTGTGCTGCCGGTTCGCCAAGTGGCAAGTTGACTCATAGTTCAGGCTGGCTCATAGGTGAATATTAGCGGCGCTGTAACTGGTCGAGAAGGCCGCCGCTGCCGAAGTGAGTTTCCATTGCTTCATCCCAGCTACCAAACACGTCGTCTACCTCGAGTAATTCGGTCTCCGGGAACTCGTCGGCAAACTCTTCGACCACGGCTTCGTTATGCACCCGGTAGTTGAAGCCCGCGAGTAGGCGCTGAGTCTCTTCGGTGTAGAGGTACTCAAGATAGCTCTGGGCCAAGTCGCTGTTGCCGTTGCGCTCAGCGTTTTCGCCGACAACAGCAACGGGGAATTCGGCTAGGATACTGACAGGCGGCACGATCACTTCGTAATCGTCGCTGCCGTACTCGCTACGAATATTGTTAACTTCAGACTCGAAGCTAATCAGTACATCGCCAATTTCTCGCTCAATAAAGCTGGTCGTCGCGCCACGGCCGCCGGTATCAAATACCGCCACATTGGCTAAAAAGGTGCTCATGAACTCTTCGATTTGCTCTTCATCGCCATCAAATTCGTTCTCGGCAAAGCCCCAAGCGGCTAAATAGGTGTAGCGGCCATTACCCGAGGTTTTCGGGTTAGGGAAGACCACTTCTACGTCTTCTTGGACTAGATCGTCCCAGCTTTCGATGCCTTTGGGGTTGCCTTTACGCACCAGGAAAGCGGTAGTGGAGTAGTAGGGCGAAGCATTGTTCTCAAATGCGTCTTGCCAATCTTCTGCTACCAGCCCGGCATCCGCGAGTACTTGCACGTCGGTCACCTGGTTAAAGGTCACTACATCGGCACGTAGGCCCTGCAAGATGGCGCGTGCTTGTGCAGAAGAGCCGCCGTGAGACTGGCTAATGGCAATTTCTTCACCGTGCTCTTCCTGCCACCACGCTTGAAACTCAGGGTTGATCGCGGCAAACAGCTCGCGAGCGATATCGTAGGACGAATTGAGCAGCTCCCGCTCCTGGGCAACGGCGGAACCGCTGACCGTAACGCCCATGGCAATGGCTATCAGGCTGCGGCGGAAAATTGTCGGCAATGTCATCGTTAACTCCTTAAATTAGTAAGCGCATAGGATCGCCAAAAAGTAGTGTCGCAATAGCCGCAAGGTTAAAGCTATCAATGTGGAATTACAATCATGTTTTATATTCTATTTAAGAATATGCCTGTGATGACTATGCTCAGCCGCTCTTAGGCCGCAGATACGTGGTTCTAGTAAGCGGCTCTGATAAGATAGATGTTTGGCTTTGCTCTTTAGCCTGTGCTCGCAGGCATAGGGGTCGCTACTCTCGTCTACTGTTTACTCTTCAGGAATGGAATATGACCGCTGCGCATGATTTTCTCATTGCCCCCTCTATTTTATCAGCTGATTTTGCCCGGTTGGGTGAAGAGGTGGATAACGTGCTGGCTGCAGGCGCCGATGTGGTGCACTTCGATGTAATGGATAATCACTATGTGCCTAACCTCACGATTGGCCCCATGGTGTGCAAAGCGCTGCGTAAGCACGGCGTAACGGCGCCCATTGATGTGCATTTGATGGTCAAGCCGGTCGACCGCATGATCAGCGACTTTATCGAGGCAGGCGCCAGCTACATCACCTTTCACCCTGAAGCCTCTGAGCACGTTGACCGTTCGCTGCAGTTGATCCGCGATGGTGGCTGTAAGGCTGGTTTAGTGTTTAATCCCGCGACGCCGCTCTCTTATCTTGACTACGTGATGGATAAAGTCGATATGGTACTGCTGATGAGCGTTAACCCAGGCTTTGGTGGCCAGTCATTTATTCCTGGTACGCTAAACAAGTTGCGCGAGGCACGGGCGCGCATTGATGCATCACACTATGATATCCGCTTGGAAATCGACGGCGGAGTAAAAGTGGACAACATCGCCGAGATTGCCGCCGCTGGCGCCGATACCTTTGTAGCAGGCTCCGCTATTTTCAGTGCCCACCAAGCCAGCGACCCGCACGGTTACGACACAGTACTCAAACAACTGCGGGCGGCGCTAGCGACGGCTTAATACTGCGTTTCAAGCGAAAATTAACGGGGTGTTTGTTTAGTGTAATTTCATGCGCGGTTTTAAATACTTATTAAGTTTATCCACCAGCCATGACAGCCCCGTTTTTGTCGCCCCATGAATTGAGAGCTGATGCGTACGATATAACGAAGCATACGCTTTGCGTGCCAGCCAGCCTTCCAAAAACAGACCTTTGGAGGCTCCGCTACGCATCAAATTACCCACTGCATCGTAGCGCGCCAGTGAGACCAGTGAGCCATGATCACGGTAGCGAAAATCCTGTAATGGCTTATCTTCCAGTTGGTTAACCAGGTTTTTGGCTAATAACTTGGCTTGTTGATGCGCCGCTTGAGCGCGAGGCGGCACGGTACCCTCGTCTCCCATCGGGCAACTGGCGCAGTCGCCAAGCGCGAATATTCGTTCATCGTCGACACTTTGCAGGCTACGTTTCACTTCGATCTGATTTTTCTTGTTAGTCGTCAGGCCAAGTTCGGTTAGAAATGGCGGCGCTTTAATACCCGCTGCCCACACATTAATATCCGTCTTTATCTCCTCACCGTTGTCGGTAATCAGCCGATGCGCTTGTGCTTCCTTGATCGCCGTATCGGTATGAACGGTGACGCCCATTTTCTCAAGCTCTGTTTTAACGGTCTGGCTGACCCGGTCAGAAAGCCCAGGCAGCAAGCGTGGCGCAGCCTCTAGCAAGTGTACGCTAATGTGCTGATGATCTATCGCCGTTACGCCATAGGCATTGAGCATACGTGAGGCATCAAATAGCTCGGCGGCAAGCTCTACCCCTGTTGCGCCGCCGCCCACAATGCCAATAGTCAACTGGGTATGCTGGCGCAGGGTGGGGTCGGTATAGCGCAGGAAGGTATTGATCATATCGCGCTGAAACGCTTTGGCCTGCTGGGGCGAATCAATAAAGTGGCAGTGCTCGGCGACGCCGGGCGTGCCGAAGTCATTGGAAACACTACCCAACGCCATCACTAAGTAGTCATAGGTTAACTCGCGGGCAGGCAGTACCTCAGCGCCATCTTCGTCTTTAACGGGGGCTAAACGTAGGACTTGCTGCTGGCGATCCACACCCGTCAGTGAACCTCGCTGATAACGGTAGAAGTGAGCAGACGAATGTCCGCGATAATCCACCTCGTCCATACTGGAATTAAGCACGCCGGTCGCCAGTTCATGGAGCAAAGGCTTCCAAACGTGGGTGGTGTTACGATCCAACAACACAATCTCTGCGCGTTTACGCTTGCCTAATGTATGCCCTAGCCGCGTAGCGAGGGCTAGCCCACCCGCGCCACCGCCGACAATCACAATCCTGGGTATGGCCATCATTATCTCCTTGGCTAAGTTAGCTCCAGCATAGAAGCTTCTTACGCTTCTGACTAATGCGAACGTTTACCTTGAACAGGTAAGATAGTTTTCTAAACACGATGAGGCAGAGGGCAATGACGGTGCATTCCATACGATTGACAGAACGATATTCAGGACTACATTCAGCACTGCAGGGTAAGCGGCTGATTGCGTTCGACTTGGATGGCACGTTGATTGATTCGGTACCTGATCTTGCCGCCGCGGTGGCGCATGCTCTAAAGGCGCTTGATCTACGCCAGCCAAGCGAAGCAGAGGTGCGCGATTGGGTCGGTAATGGGGCGCCGGTATTAGTCGAAAGAGCCCTAACCTGGGCGTTACAGACACCGCCCACGCCCGCACTCCAGCAGCGCGGCTATGATACTTTTATGGATTACTATGGCGCCGCGCCCCATGTTCTCACAACGCTCTATTCGGGCGTTCAACAAGCGCTTCAGGGGCTGCACCAGCAAGGAATGACACTGGTGCTAATTACCAATAAGCCTGAGCGTTTTATTGAGCCGCTCTTACAGCACTTTGAACTGCTGGACTATTTTGCGCTCTGGGTGGGTGGTGATTCACTGGCTGAAAAAAAGCCTCATCCACTGCCGCTGCTGCATGCTGCCCGCATGTGCCAGATTCCAGCCGATGAATGTGTGATGGTGGGCGATTCCCGGCATGATATTGCTGCTGGTAAAGCGGCAGGCTTTACTACCGTAGCGTTACCGTACGGCTACAACCACGGCGAGCCAATCGAAGAGAGTCACCCTGACCTAGTGCTCTCTTCGTTAACAGAATTGCTGGCAACTACTTCCCAGACGACAAAGGCGATTGAGTAATGACAAAGGGCTGATTACTCGGCCGTTGCGCCGCCTAAAGCGGTATGCAGTACCTCTGCGTTATGACGCAGCATGGCCGAATAGTTGGCAGCTGGGCCATCTGTGCTACTCAGTGAATCGACATACAACGGCCCCGCGAGTGGAATTGAAGTCTCCCGAGCTAAAGCATCCATATGAATACTGGGTGTCGTGCTTTCAAAAAAGAGTGCCGAGAGACGTTTTGCAGCAAGTTGCTCGCTCATTTTGGCCATTGCCTGGGCACTGCCTTGGGTCTCATGATTAACGCCCCATATTCCCTGGGCTTGAAATGAGAAAGCACGTGCGAAATAACCAAAGCTTGCTTCACTAGTGATTAGTGTGCGGTTGGTTTGAGGGATACCATCGAGCCGCTCTTTCACCTCTGAGCTCAGAGTAGTCAGCGCTTTGCGAGCTTCTTCGGCGCGCGCATAAAACACATCTGCCTGCTTGGGCAGGTGCTCGGCCAGCGTGGCGGCAATCACATCAATGTAAGCGGCGGCGCCGGCGGGGTCCATCCACATGTGCGGATCTGGTTCGCCTTTATATTGCCCGGTCGAGATCATCAGCGGCGCGTAGTCGGCCTTTTTCGCCACTTCCACGAGGGTTAACTGATCGTCTGACATCGCTTCAATATGACGAATCCAAGGCTCTAAGCCCAACCCGTTATAAAAGACGATATGGGTCTCTTCTAACGCAAGCACATTGGGGGGTGTTAACTCCCAGCGGTGAACGTCTTCACCCACAGGAACAATGACATTGACGCTGACCGCGTCTCCTGCCACCCGTTTGACCAACTCCTCCATGACTGAAAACGAGGCAATAACGCGTAGCGTTGTGTTGGCATAGGCTGGCGCAGTGCTGATCAATGCGACAAATAAGAGCGTACACATCCAGGTAACCCGCTTTGTCATCTTACGCTCCTAACTTAATTGTAAACTAACGTAAATGTCGGTAGATAATAAAGACTGCGGTGGTTCGTTGCTAGTACCAATCTTCGGGCAGGTCGAGCGAGGTAAGGTATAAGGTTGGATTTCCTCTAAAGGAAAGTGCCACTATGCTTAATAGTCTTACACTCCTAAGCATAGCGTGCCTGATGACTGAACGAACGGTTTCTTCTGTGCGCCGCTGGTGAGTCCCATTTATGGGGCGGTTCGTAAGCTCGCTGGGGGAGCTTCTGATCATTACTGCCCGGCGCGGCACTTAACCCCTGCAACGCAGCGCCCGGTTGCGGTATCATCAAGTCATTAGTGGTTTCATCTGTGATCTGAATGACGCAACGGAGTAAGTGGGGCAATGGCGCAAGCTCAGTCGGGGCAGAAACTGTCAGCGCAGAATCAGCCAGCGCGTAAAGTGGTGATGATAGACAATTACGACAGTTTCACGTTTAACATCGTCCAGTACCTGGGCGAGCTGGGCGCGAAAGTAATCACTTACCTTAATGACGACATCACCATTGAGCAGATTGAAGCGCTGGCGCCGACGCACTTGGTGGTGTCGCCCGGGCCCTGTACGCCTAACGAGGCAGGTATCTCCATGGCCGCCATCGAACATTTTGCTGGCAAGCTACCTATTTTAGGTGTCTGCCTGGGCCATCAGGCGATTGGGCAGGTCTTTGGTGGCAAGGTCGTGCGCGCCCCACAGGTCATGCATGGCAAAACCTCTGCTGTACTACACGCGAACCAAGGTGTATTTGAAGGGTTGGATAACCCTGTTGAGGTGACCCGCTATCACTCTCTGGTCGTCGATAAAGCGAGCCTGCCTGACTGTTTGGAAGTCACTGCCTGGACAGGCGATGACGACGTTACTCCCGGCTTAGTCATGGGGTTTCGTCACCGCGAGCTAGATATTGAAGGGGTGCAGTTTCACCCCGAGTCGATTCTTACCCGCCAAGGCCATGAGCTATTGGCCAATTTTTTAAAACGCGGCTGATGGCCGGTTTCACACGCTTTTTTAGGGGCCCCTCTGCTCATGCAAATGCGAGACGCAATTAATGCGGTGATGCGCCGCGAAGACCTTTCTTTCGATGCCATGCACGCCTTGATGCGCCAAATCATGACCGGCGATGCTAGTGATGCGCAAATCGGTGGCCTGCTGGTGGGCCTTGCCATGAAGGGCGAAAGCGCCGTTGAAATCAGCGCTGCTGCCCAGGTCATGCGCGAGCTGATGAAACGCGTTGAGCTGCATGCTGAAAACGTTGTCGATATTGTCGGCACCGGTGGCGATGGCGCGAACCTGTTCAATGTTTCCACCGCTGCCAGTTTTGTTGCCGCTGCCGCTGGCGCACACGTGGCCAAGCACGGTAACCGCAGCGTTTCGTCGTCATCCGGTAGTGCAGACTTATTTGATGTGGCGGGTATCTACCTGGATCTTAAGCCTGATCAGGTGGCGCGCTGTATTGAGCAGGTGGGCGTTGGCTTTATGTTTGCCCCTAATCATCACCCGGCCATGCGCTATGCCATTGGGCCCCGCCGTGAAATGGGCGTGCGCACGCTGTTTAATATTCTGGGCCCACTGACCAACCCGGCTGGTGCTCCCAACCAGGTACTTGGCGTTTATGCGCCGGAGCTGGTACCGCTAATGGCAGAAGTGCTGAAAACCTTGGGTAGCCGCCACGTGATGGTGGTCCATTCAGACGATGGTTTGGATGAAATCTCCCTGGCAGGCCCCACCTTAGTCGCCGAGCTTAAGGAGGGTGAGATTACCCAGTACACCATTACGCCCGAAGAGCTGGGCATTGAGCGCCAGAGCTTGGCAACACTGAAAGCCAATAGCGCCGAAGATAGCCTGCGCTTAGTCAAGGCCGCGCTTTCCGGTGAAGGCGCCGCCGCCGATATGGTCGCGCTAAACGCTGGCGCCGCACTTTATTGTTCGGGCGTGGCGGATACCTTAAAAGAGGGGGTGATGGTGGCCCAGGACGCGCAAGCCTCCAAGCTGCCGCTCGAAAAACTCAAAGAGCTTTCGCACTTTACCAGCGTTTTTAAGCAGTAGGTTCTTAAACAAGATAAGTTTTAAAAAAAGAGATCAACATGACTCAACAGGCAACGCCAACTATTTTAACGCGCATTCTGGCTCGCAAAGATCAAGAAGTGGCTGAGCGTCGTCAAGCGGTTTCAGAATCAGACCTGCTCGCGCTAGGAGAGAAGCAGAGCGCCCCGCGTGGCTTTATTGAAGCGCTTAATACACGCATCGCAACGGGTGATCCGGCGATTATCGCCGAGGTGAAAAAAGCCTCTCCCTCGAAAGGCGTTATTCGTGAAGAGTTTCACCCGTCCGATATCGCCAAAAGCTATGCGCAAGGGGGCGCTGCCTGTCTATCGGTGCTCACCGATGCCGACTTCTTCCAGGGCCACGAAGACTACCTGATTGCCGCGCGGGATGTGTGTACGCTACCGGTGATTCGTAAAGACTTTATCACCCACGGTTATCAGGTCAGTGAAGCGCGAGCTATTGGTGCCGATTGCATCCTATTGATTGTCGCCGCCTTGGATGACTCACAGCTGCGTGATCTACACCAGCAGGCCAATCAACTGGGAATGGATGTGTTGGTAGAGGTGCACGATGCAGACGAGCTGGAGCGCGCCTTGGCGCTGGAGCTAAAGTTAGTGGGTATCAACAACCGCAATTTGCACACCTTTGACACCAGCCTCAATACCACGCTGGATCTGCTGCCGCGCATTCCTGAAGGCGTCACGGTGATTACCGAATCGGGTATTCATACCCGCGATGACGTTGAGCTGATGCGTGACCACAACGTTAACGGGTTCCTGGTTGGCGAAGCCTTTATGCGCGAAAGCGATCCGGGTTTGGCGCTGAAAAGGCTCTTTTTCTGATTGCTGAACTCAAGCAGCACCAAGCCTGACTACCGGAACCTCATCACTGCTGCTTCAGGGCTTTCAATAGGGCTTGAAGTGGGTGAGGTAGTTTTTGTGCCGAATAGCGCTTCACCTGGCTGCGGCAGGAGTAGCCGGTGGCCAGTAGCTTGCCTGTGTTTTCTTCGGCTTCCACCTGGGGCTGCCAAGACTGGGCGTAGATCGTTTTTGATGTAGCGGCGTTGCGGGTTTCGTGGCCGTAAGTGCCTGACATACCGCAGCAGCCGGTGGCCATCAGCTCAAGCTCTAACCCAAACGCCGAGAACACTTGCTGCCATGCTTTAGGGCTGCCCGGCGCGTTGGTTTTCTCGGTGCAGTGGGCGAGCAGCTTAAAGCCGGGGTCGGTTAGCTTTAGCGGGGTGGGCGCTAGCGTATTGATGCGGGTCGCCAGCCACTCTTGCAGCATCAGCACCTCCGGCACGGCTTCATGGCCTAACGCTTTGACGTACTCCTGGCGATAGGTGAGCGTCATCGCCGGGTCGATGCCCACCAGGGGAATATCAAAGCGGGCCAAGGTGCGTAGCCGCTCGGCCTGCTTGGCGGCGGTGCGCTCGAAGGCGCCCAGGAAGCCCTGTACCTGGAGGGGTTTGCCGTTAGCCGAATAAGGCATCACAAACACACGTAGATTGAAGCGCGAGAGTAGCTCCACCACGTCCATCACCAGCTTGGCTTCAAAGTGGGTGGTGAAGGCGTCCTGCACAAGTATCACGCTGTTGGCGCGCTGCTGTTCGGTTAACAGGGCCAGCGAGAGCGGTGTTGCCTCGGCGACGCCCCAGGCCTTCAACTGCTTTTTAACACTGGCCCGCGAGAGCGCCGGGGAATCGCTCATGCCCAGCGTGCGGCGCATTAGTTGCTTTACCCAACGTTGGCCAATTACCGCGTTATACAGCGGCGCCGCCTTGGCCAGGGTGGGCAGCATAAACTCGGTGCCACCAATCACATAGTCGCGCAGCGGGCGCAGGTAACGGCCGTGGTAGACCTCTAAAAACTGCGAACGGAACTGGGGCACGTTGACCTTGACGGGGCACTGCCCGGCGCAGGACTTACACGCCAAACAGCCCGCCATGGCGTCATAAACTTCGTGGGAGTAGTCGTGGTGCTGCTTGCGGCTTAGCGTATTCGCCACCCGTAGTGGAAAGCTTTTAATAAACCCCCAGCTGCCCTCGGCTTTTTTCTTCCGCGACTCCTCAACAACGTCGATCCCTGCTTGGGTCTGCAGGCGCAGCCATTCGCGGATCAGGCTGGCGCGGCCTTTGGGAGAGTGGCGGCGATCCCGCGTTGCCTTCCAGGAAGGGCACATGGGGTCATCAAGGTCGTAGTTGTAGCAGGCGCCGTTACCGTTGCAGTACACCGCGGCGTCGTAGGCCTGCCAGGCGTGCTCGTCGATGGTGCGGTCAAACTGGCCGCGCATGGGCACGCCATCGACCGTCAGCAGATCAGGGTCGCTATCCTTCGCGATTAGCTCACCGCTTTCGGCGGGCGAAGCGATTTTGCCAGGGTTGAGTTGGTTATAGGGGTCAAAGGCCGCTTTTACCCGCTGAAGACTGGGATAGAGCTCGCCAAAGAATTTAGGCGCGTACTCAGAGCGCACGCCTTTACCGTGTTCGCCCCACAGCAGGCCACCATATTTTTGGGTAAGCGCGGCGACTTCATCGGACACTGCGCGAATCAGTTTTTCCTGCTCGGGATCCTTCATATCAATGGCGGGGCGCACATGGAGTACGCCAGCGTCTACATGGCCAAACATCCCGTAGGAGAGCCCTCTGGCATCCAGCGCGGCACGAAATTCGGCAATAAAGTCCGCCAAGTGCTCCGGCGGTACGGCGGTATCTTCCACAAACGGAATCGGCCGTTTCTCGCCCTGCACGTTGCCGAGCAAACCGACCGAGCGTTTGCGCATACCGTAGACTTTCTGGATCTGCTCGCGCCCTTCGGCCAGGGTGTAGCCCAGTCGCTCTACGGTGGTGTCTTGGCTTAGATGGTTGGTGAAAGCGCGCACTCGTTCGGCGAGGGGGGCTTCATGGTCGTCATTAAATTCGATCAGGTTAATGCCGCGAATTGCCGTGTTAGCGGTTGCCGGGAAGAACTCCGCTACGCTGTCCCAGACGAAGTCTTCCATGGCCAGTTGCAGTACTGTGTCGTCGATGGTCTCTATGGAAGTCGGGCGCAGCGCCTGCGGCTGGTTTTGTGAAGAGCTAGCCGCCATGAGCGCTTTGGCATCCCGCAGTGCGTCCATAAAACTGGTGTAGCGCACATTAACCAGTGTTGAGTGCTTGGGGATTGGCAGCACGTTCAACACCGCTTCGTTCAAAAAGCCCAGCGAACCTTCCGAACCGCACAGCAGGCTATTGAGGTTTAGTTGCCCTTCATCATTGCGCAGGTGGGCCAAGTCATAGCCGGTCAGGCAGCGGTTGAGCGGCGGGAACTTGGCTGCAATCAAGTCCCGCTGCTGGTCGACAATGGCGGCGGCGGTGGAATGTACGCGGCCCAGAATGCCTTCCTGCTGGCATTCAGCCTGCTCTTCGTCACGTGTTAACGCACGGCTGTGCAGGTGCTTTCCACCGATCAGAATAGTATCGAGTTCCAAAACATGGTCGCGGGTTTTACCATATTCGCAGCTGCCCTGGCCGCTGGCATCAGTGGAGATCATGCCGCCGATGGTGGCGCGGTTAGAGGTCGAAAGCTCCGGGGCGAAAAACAGCCCGTGGGGTTTGAGCGCAGCGTTGAGCTGGTCTTTCACCACCCCGGCCTGTACACGCACTCGACGGTTTTCAGTGTCGATCTCGATGATCTTGTTCATGTGGCGTGATACGTCCACCACGATGCCGTCGGTAAGTGACTGGCCGTTGGTGCCGGTGCCGCCGCCACGTGGGGTCAACACAATGCCCCGGTGGGAGGTTTGCGCGGCTAGTCGGGTCAGGCGTTCAAGGTCTTCGGCATGCTTGGGGTAGACCGCCGCCTGGGGCAGGCGCTGGTAAATCGAGTTATCTGTCGCCAGCACCGTGCGGTTGGCATAGTCGGGGGCAATTTCGCCTTCAAATCCGCGAGTTTTGAGGGCTTGAAGAAAACGTAAATACGAATTTCCCAAGCGTTCAAACGGGGCGGTACGGGTATCCAAGGATGCAATCATAGTTGAGCAAGCCGTCAGTGCCGGGGGCGCAAAAAAAGAAGATGGCTACTTTACCGCAGCGACTGCCCGGCTGCACCTTACGGTAACACCTTACTCAACACCCAGGGCTTCTTTTACCAGCGCTGATGAGGCGTCTGACATCGGCAGTGCTAGCGCCAGTTCGTGGGCACGGGGTGACATTTTGCGCCAGGTCATCTGCACAATACGCACCATGTGGTCGTGCTCGATCTTGCGCGAGAAATCAGCAAAGTAGTTCTCTAGAAACACCAGGCAGGCGCAATCTTCCAGCGCTTGTACGTCTGGGTCGCGGCCTAAGCCTTTCTTGCCAATCATCTTCGCGGCTCGGGCGGCGTCTTGGTCCGCATAGCCTGCGTCGCGCATAAGTTGAGCGGTAGTATCGCCAGCACGAATTCCCTGATCGCGCCGCCAGGTTAAATAACCCACACGCCCTTCGGGGTACTCATCGCGCGGCACTAACCAGCGCTGCAAGTGCTGGGCGCGAACGGCCAGGCGCAGCACTTCATCTGGGGCATCGTGAACGCGGTCTAACCAGCCACTCATACGCTGGGCGTAGGCCAGCTCCTGGGGCATGGAGGTGCCATCGGCAAGCGTCGTGGAGCGCGGATCCTCGGCATGCAAAGCATCAATGGCGGCAAGCGTTTGATCAAAGGCAGTAGACATAGTTGCGTTGCTCGGCTTTGAGTGAATAAGGGCTAGGTTGCCGAGAAATCGCATGAATCACAACTGCAGCGTGACACTGCCCATAGCTCCCCGCCGCGCTTTTGCCTACAATAGTCGCCTTTCTGCACGTGCGTTGGCGCGTTGCTCTTATTGATTTCAGGCCAAGGGACAGGATTCATGCTCGATCCGAAACTGCTGCGCGGTGATCTTGACACGGTTGCTCAACAACTGGCCCGCCGGGGCTTTGTGCTTGATAAAGCGGGACTGCAGGCGCTGGAGTCGCGTCGCCGTGAGCTGCAAACGCAAACCGAGCAGCTGCAAAACGAGCGCAACATGCGTTCCAAAGCGATTGGTAAAGCCAAGGCTAACGGTGAAGATATTCAGCCGCTGCTGGATGAAGTCAGCGATTTGGGCGATCGCTTGGATAAAGCCAAGCGTGAGCTGGCCGAGGTGCAGGAGGAGTGGGACGACGCCATCAGCGGTATTCCCAACCTGCCCCATGAAAGCGTGCCGGAAGGCAAAAGCGAGAACGATAATGTTGAGCTGCACCGCTGGGGCACGCCGCGGGAGTTTGATTTCACGGTACTCGATCACGTCGATCTGGGTAAAAAATCGGGTTATCTCGATTTTGAGTTGGCAGCTAAGATTACTGGCGCTCGCTTTGCGGTAATGCGCGGGCCGATTGCACGCCTGCACCGGGCGCTGGCGCAGTTTATGCTGGACACCCAAACCGAACAGCACGGCTACGAAGAGTGCTACGTGCCCTATATGGTGAATCGCGAATCGCTCATGGGGACTGGCCAGTTACCGAAGTTTGGCGAAGATCTGTTCAAGCTGGACGATGAGCGCGAGTACCACCTGATTCCCACCTCGGAAGTACCGCTGACTAACTTCGTGCGCGATGAAATTGTCGAGCAGGCGGCATTGCCGATGAAGCTTACCGCGCATACACCGTGTTTCCGCTCTGAAGCAGGCTCACACGGCCGTGATACCCGCGGCATGATCCGTCAGCATCAGTTCGATAAGGTCGAGATGGTGCAGATCGTCGAACCGGAGAAGAGCTATGAGGCGTTGGACGAGATGCGTGGTCATGCGGAGGCAATCCTTCAGGCGCTGGATCTGCCGTATCGTGTGGTGACGCTGTGTACTGGGGATATGGGCTTTGGGGCGACTAAAACCTACGACTTAGAAGTGTGGTTGCCCAGTCAGGAAACGTACCGGGAGATTTCTTCGGTTTCCAACTGCGAGGATTTTCAGGCGCGGCGTATGCAGGCGCGTTATCGCCACCCGGATACCAAAAAGCCACAGTTGCTGCATACCTTGAATGGTTCTGGACTAGCGGTGGGGCGTTGCCTGCTGGCAGTGCTTGAAAACCACCAGCAGGCGGATGGGTCGGTGACTATTCCTGAGCCGCTACGTCGCTACCTGGGCGGCCTGGAGCATTTGGTCCTTTAAGCGCCCACACAACGTTAACGCCAGCATCAATACGAATGGTGCCAGGGCTGTAATCACTGGTGGCAGCGGATTGGCTGGCACCAGCGGCATCGCTCTCCGCCCGCATCGACATCATCTGCGGTTGGAAGATAGGTGATTGCGTTTCTTCAATGCGCTTCACATGGCCCAGTTCGGCATCCAGGCTATCGGCCATCAAGTTTGCCTTGTGCTGCGCTTTTTCTAGCGCTTTGACCAATGCTTCATCGGTGGCGGCATCACGGTCCTGTAGGTCGAATTGCACGCCGTCCAGCGAGTTAACGCCCGCTGCAATCAGTGCGTCTAACACTTCGCTTAACTGATCAAGGTCGGTAAGTTCGACGGTGATAGGGCGCTCCAGTCGTGTGCGCTGGAGTGTTTCATGTTCGCCGTCTTCGTTGCGCGGTCCTTGAATATGCTCTGGATAGACGTTAAGCGATCCAGCGTTGATGGCGTTGCGTTCAAGACCGGTGGCTTCCATTTTTTCGATTAATTCGCTGGCGCGGCTCTCTAAACGCTCGCGTGCATCACTAAGTGCGCTACTATCGCTCCCTTCCAAGGTGGAAAGGGCTGGCGTGTTTTCCCATAAGCGCGCGTTGAGGGTGGCCTTGTTGGGTTCTACCTCAACCCAAGACTGTGCTTGAACGTGCAGGCTGGGGGGCGCTTGGTGTGCCGGTGCCGCGTGAGCAAAAGGCGCACTTAGGAGTGCTAATAAGGTACCACCTAGCAGGCCGTAACCTAGAAGTTGAGAGCGTAGTCCTGAAGAACCTGACCTTTGAGAACCTAGTGTTTGAGAACCAGCGTTTTGAAGACTGAGTGGAATTGCTTTCATAAATGGCTTCCTAAGTAAGAGGGCAGCAGTGAGTGGACAGCCGCGCCGCCAAGTTAAATCATCGTTTTAAAAGCTGTTTCAAGAAGTTAGGGCAGACACAACTTGGAAGGGTAGTAGAAAAGAAAGTTCAGCAAGGAAGAGTGGACGCACAACAGTTGCTTATTGTTTGCACGGTTTGTGCACTATGATCAAAGCAGCCATTATGTACCAATAACAGGCTAGGGAAAGATTATGTCGAACGTGTCTGATGAGGATTACCGAAGTATTCCGCTCAATGCCACCTTGGCGCTTGCCGCGTTGGTAGTGATTATTGCTGGAATGAAAGTTGGTGCTGATTTACTGGTGCCGTTGCTACTGGCGATATTTATCGCGGTGGTGTGTACCTCGCCGGTGCAGTGGCTGCACCGCTGTGGTCTGAGCATGCGAATGTCGGCCTTTCTGACCTTAATGGTATTGCTGGCGTTTATATCGCTCATTGGTCTGCTAGTGGTTAATAGCTTTAGCACTTTTTTGACGGCGCTGCCGGAAATTGAGTCTCGGCTATATGAACAGTATTGGAACTTGCTTAATGCGCTCTCTTCACGCGGATTAGCAATCAACCCTGACCAGATCAACTCCCTCTTTGAAGGCGAGGATGAAGGCTCCTGGATGCCAGCGCTACTGAGCCAGCTTGGCAATCTCTTCATGCAGAGCATTATTGTTGGGCTGCTGGTCATCTTCATGCTGTTTGAGACGCTCAACGTGCGCGACAAAATATCTCGAGCACTGGAAAATCCCGCGCCCAGTTTGAAGCGTTTCAGTGAGTTCAGCTTAACGCTAAAGCGCTACCTTGCAGTTAAGACGGTAATTAGCCTTGCCACGGGTGCGCTGGTTTGGCTCTCTTGCTTGATTGTTGGTGTTGAATTTCCACTGCTGTGGGGGGTGTTAGCCTTTGCGCTAAACTTCATTCCTAATATTGGTTCTGCTCTGGCCGCCATACCGCCGGTGCTGTTACTACTGGTTGCCCAAGATGGCGGCGCGTTTCAGGCGATGCTGTTGGCATCGGCCTATCTGGTCATCAACTTTGTGCTTGGCAACCTAATTGAGCCACGGGTAATGGGGCAGGCGTTAGGGCTCTCCACTTTTGTGGCGTTTTTATCGTTGGTCGTGTGGGGCTGGATCTTTGGTGCGGCGGGGATGTTACTTTCGGTGGTGCTGACAATGACACTTAAAATCGCGCTTGATAGCCACCCACAAACACGCTGGATCGCTCGGCTGCTAGGGCCTGGGAGGCGGCGTATAAAGGATAGTAGGGCGAGTGACGCAAGCTTGCCGCCGTGGAAGCGCTGAAGTTGAGGTAAAGAGTAGTGATAACACTACCGCCGACAGCGTCGGCGGTAATTGTACGTACTAAATTGCACGTACTAAACGGCTGTCATCAGGCGTTCTGTTCGATGAACTGCGTCAGTTGTGATTTGGATTGCGCGCCAACCAGTGAGGCGACTTTGGTGCCTGCTTTAAACAGCATCACGGTAGGTACACCGCGTACGCCTTGCTCGGCAGCAATTTCAGGTGCATCGTCAACATTGACACTAACGACTTTCAGGCTGTCCTGACGCTCTGCAGCTACTTCATCAACGACCGGGGCCATGACTTTGCACGGGCCACACCAGGGCGCCCAGAACTTCATTAGCACAGGCTGTTCAGCGTTGAGGACTTCTTGCTCAAAATTGGCGTTGGTGACATCAACATTATTAGCCATTTGCTTCTCCCGTTTGCGTTGCTCTTACTGTTTCGTTGCCTCAAATGGAGCAACGGTCATTACGCGATCAATTGGCGCTCGTTCACCGCGCCTCATCTCTATCACGATAAGCGTGGTCAGATGTTAGCGGGCGCGGAGGTTGCTGGCAAATTTCCCGTGTGGTGATTTATCTGAATAGCAGAAATTAATGGATGCTGGTAGGAAGATTTTTTATAATATAAAAGTATTATCCATTGGTTTTTTATTCTATCTAGTGCTGTAAAGTGCCGCACCAGCGCCGCTTTCCATCAAACGCATCGTAGTAGCTGCGCAAGGATGTGTTTCAAAGCGCATCCTACATAGATCTGTTTAGAGAATAAATAAGGTGAGGATATGAAGCTACAACAGCTACGCTATATCTGGGAAGTCAATCGACATAACCTGAACGTCTCAGCCACGGCGCAAAGTCTATTTACCTCACAACCGGGGATCTCCAAACAAATTCGTTTATTGGAAGACGAGCTTGGCGTTGAGATTTTTGCCCGCAGCGGCAAGCACCTAACGCGAGTAACGCCTGCTGGCCAATCGATTATTGAACTGGCCGGGCAAGTGCTGCGCCTGACCGATAATATCAAGCAGGTTGCCCAGGAGCATAGCGACGAGCGTCGTGGCAGCCTGTCGATTGCAACCACACACACTCAAGCTCGTTACGCGCTACCACCGATCATTAGCGAATTCACGCTGAAATACCCTGATGTAGCCCTGCATATGCAGCAGGGGACGCCCAAACAGATTGCACAGATGGTTAGCGAAGGGCAGGCAGACTTTGCTATCGCCACCGAGTCACTGGAGCTGTTTACCGATTTGGTACTGCTGCCATGCTATCGCTGGAACCGCTGCGTACTGGTGCCTAAGGGGCACCCTTTAGCGACTCATGATGGCCCGTTGACCCTTGAGGCGCTTGGCGAGCATCCGTTGGTGACTTATGTGTTTGGGTTTACTGGTCGTTCTCAGTTAGATGATGCCTTTAAAGCGAAGGGGTTAACGCCTAACGTAGTGCTCACGGCAGCCGATGCCGATGTGATAAAAACCTACGTGCGCCTGGGAATGGGCGTGGGTATCGTGGCGCATATGGCCGTGGATGAGGCGCTTGACGATGACTTGGTAGCACTGGATGCAAGCCATCTGTTTGCCAGCTCCACGACCAAGATTGGTATTCGTCGTGGCACTTTTATGCGCGGCTATATGTATGACTTTTTAGAGCGCTTCGCGCCTCACTTAACCCGTGACCGTGTGGATGAAGCGCTAACAGCAGGCCCACGCCATGAACAGTCGCTGTTTGATGACTTAGACCTGCCCGAGTATTGATTATTGACGAGTATCAGTGCTGTAAATGCAGCCCGCATTCGCGCTTCTCTTCCACCTTTGTGGGGTCAAAGTAGTCGAAGTTGTTGGGTAGGTTATGCGCCTGTAGGTACTGATACATATCTTTAGCGCTCCACTGTAGCAGCGGGGCCACTTTTAACAGGCCGTCGCTGTTGCGGCTAACCGCCTGCATTTTGGCGCGTTCGGGGGTGTCTTCAGCGCGTAGCGCGGTAAACCATACGTCAGGCTGCATTTCACGCAACGCACGCTCGAAAGGTTCGAGTTTCACTTCCTGAGTAAAGGCTGCATGGCGCGGGTCGTCAATGCCCGGCATGGGGCCGTCCAGCGCTTCGCGGTGGGCGCGAGTACGACGGGGCACAAAGCTGACGATATTGAGGTTGAGCTGTTTTATCACCTCGTCGGCGAATTGATAGGTCGCCTCGGTGTTGTAACCGCTGTCCATCCAAACAATTGGTATATCCGGGCGTACCTGGCTGACCATGTGCAGAATCACCGCCTCAAAAGGGCGAAAGTTAGTGGTGCAGATAGGCCGCGCGCCCTGGGCTAATGCCCACTCAACCAAACCCTGCGGGTTGTTAGCAAATTCGTTATTGATCGCTTCAAGCTCTGAGGACATGCTGCCTCCTGTTCGGGTGTAGAGTTATGGTGACTAGGCTATCAAACCCGACCCCTGACGCCCCAATACCGTTTAGTTAGGCTTTTATATTCCTTTTAGATATAGAAATTTAATTGCTTATTCCAGGGCGCCAATTAGGTGGCGAATCTTATCCAGTGTTTCGGTGTACTCTTCGTCCGCTTGTGAGTCTGCCACTAAGCCGCCGCCGCCCCATACATGCAATCTTCCCGCCTCGGCAACCATCGTGCGAATGGCGATGGAGGTATCCATACTGCCGCGTACATCGACATAACCTAAGCTGCCGCAATAGACGCTGCGCTGGCAGGGCTCTAATTCATCAATAATCTGCATGGCGCGAACCTTGGGTGCGCCGGTAATCGAGCCGCCGGGAAAAGCGGCTTCAAGAAGTGACAGTGGGGTATAGCTATCGGCCAGCGTTCCCTGCACGACGCTAACCAGGTGGTGCACGTTGGGGTAGCTCTCCAAGCGGCACAGCTGCGGCACGCGAATGGAGCCAGGCTTACACACGCGGCCTAAGTCATTGCGCAACAGGTCAACGATCATCACATTTTCAGCGCGGTCTTTAGTGCTGCTCAATAGCTGTTCCGCTAACGCCTGATCTTCTTCTGGCGTTGCGCCCCGCGGACGGGTGCCTTTGATGGGCCGCGTTTCGACTTCTCTATTGCGGCATTGGATAAAACGCTCCGGCGAAAGTGAGAGAACGGCTTTATCTCCCCAGGCCATGAAGCCCGAAAAAGGCGTGGGCGTTGCCTGACGCAATCGCAGGTACGCTTGCCACTCATCCCCCTCATAGTCGGCATAAAAACGCTGCGCTAAATTGATCTGGTAGCAATCTCCCGCCCGTATATAGCGCTGCACGGCGTTAAAACCCGAGACGTACTGGTCATGGCTAAGCTCGGCCTGAAAGGCATTATTAAGTGCAAATGTGCCTGGCTGGTCTGGTGACGTGGCAAGCCAGGTTTTTACCTGGTCACGACGTTCCGGCGTGGCAATTAACCATGCCTGCTGGGCCACGTGATCTAGCGTAATACACCAATCGTAAAGTCCTAGGCGGGCTTGTGGTAGTGCGACCGGGCTCGTTTGACCGCTAGGTATTGATAAGGTTTTACGTCCTAAATCGTAGCCCCAATAGCCAATCAAACCGCCAAGAAAAGGGAGTTCACTGAGCTCATTAGGAATATCTAACTGATCCAATAGCCACTGCTGCAGCGCAAACGCATCGTTGGCTAGGTGTGGTGGAGGGCTGAACTGATGAGATGAGAGGCTCGGGTTGCCGTCGCTCGTCACTTCCAGCGTAGCCAGGGGGTCGCTGCTGATAATATCAAAGCGACCATTGGCAATCGGGCGACCACTATCGAGCAGCACCGCGCCGGGTCTGGCGCGCAGGCGGGCGAATACACCCAAGGGGTCGGGTGAATAGGGCAGGGAAGTCATCGACAACGCCTTGATCATTAAACAAACGCCTCGCCAGTAAAGGGCGAGCCATTTTAGAGGGGCGTAGGCAATGACACCAGTGTTAGACGCCTGTCGCATTTAACGCTATGCAACCGCAACCCACCACTCGTTACCTAACAATAACTGCTTGATTGTTGACAGAGCTGATCTGATTTTCCCTATCAGTACAACGAAAGGCGTACAAAATCGGCTATCTAGGCTAGTTGACGGTTCAAATGACACGCGCTAGAGTTTGTTTACTTTTCAATTGTCGACAATTAATCATGGCAACACTCGCTTCTAACTCGTCTACTGCCGCCAACGCTTCCTCAGCAACAGCAGGTTCTGAGGCAACCGCCTCGGAAATGGCTGTACCCGAAGTACGCACGCTCGCAGAGCGGGTATTTCATCAATTGCAGGATGCCATCGTGCGCGGCGAACTCGCCCCTGGAAGCAAGATCACTGAACCGGGGCTTTCCAAGACCTATGGTATTTCACGCGGGCCGCTGCGCGAAGCGATGCGTCGCCTGGAAGCACACCGCCTGATTGAGCGAGTTCCTCATGTAGGCGCGCGCGTGGTTCAACTCTCAATGAAAGAGCTTCTAGAGCTGTTTGACCTGCGTGAAGCTCTGGAAAGTATGGCGGCGCGCCTGGCGGCGGAGCATATGTCGCCGGAAGAGGTGCAAGGTTTGCGGGATGTACTGGCGCTGCATGAAGGACAAGCCGACCTGAAACGCGGCGAAGCTTACTACCAGCGCGAAGGCGATCTCGATTTTCACTACTGCATTGTTCAGGGCAGCCATAACAAAATGCTGATGAACCTGTTGTGCGACGATCTCTACTATCTCGTGCGCCTTTATCGCACCCAATTCAGTGCCAGTGGCACGCGACCGCAGCGGGCTTTCGTGGAGCACCATCGCATTGTGGATGCCATTGAAGCCGGGGACGCCGAGTTGGCCGAGCTGTTGATGCGCCGTCATGTCAGCGCCTCCCGCGCCAATGTGGCGGATCGCTATGCAGCTTCTCTCGAACAGTCAGCGTCCAAATCGTAACGCTCTCAATTATACAGCTAAAACATAACTAAAAAATTAACAACAGGAGAAACTCCTCATGTCCCAGATGACTCCCGGCGCCCGTTTTCGGGCCGCGCTAGAAGCGAATCGTCCGCTACCGATACTCGGCACCATCAATGCCTATACAGCACTGATGGCTGAAAAAGTCGGTCACCAGGCTATCTACCTTTCCGGTGGCGGTGTCGCCAATGCATCGTTCGGCCTGCCGGATCTGGGCATGACGACCATGAATGATGTGGTGGAAGATGCTCACCGTATCTGCGGCGCGACCGAGCTGCCGCTGCTGGTGGATATCGATACCGGCTGGGGCGGTGCTTTCAATATCGCCCGCACCGTGAAAGAGATGCAGCGTGCTGGTGTCGCCGCGGTGCACATGGAAGATCAGGTCGCGCAAAAACGCTGCGGCCATCGCCCCAATAAGGCAATTGTCACTCAGCAGGAGATGGTCGACCGTATCAAAGCCGCCGCCGATGCCAAGATCGACTCCGAATTCTATTTGATTGCCCGTACCGATGCGTTTCAAAAAGAGGGTCTCGATGCGGCCATTGAGCGCGCTAATGCCTGCGTTGAAGCCGGGGCGGATGCTATTTTCGCCGAAGCCGTTCACACACTGGATGATTACAAAGCTTTCTGTGAAAGGGTCAACGCGCCGATTTTGGCCAACATCACCGAGTTCGGTGCTACCCCGCTATTTACTCAAGCGGAGCTTGGCGACGTTGGATGCCGCATGGTGCTTTACCCGCTCTCCGCGTTCCGCGCTATGAATGCCGCGGCACTGCAGGTCTATCAAAGCATCTTCGACAACGGCCATCAAAAAGACGTTGTGCCAATGATGCAGACGCGCGATGAACTCTACGATTTTCTGAACTACCACGACTTTGAACAAAAGCTCGATGCACTGTTTGCCGAACAGGGCGACGACCAGTAAGTCAAACGCCAGTTAACGTTCGATCATATTTGAAAGACACAATTTAAAATAAAAGCAGTAACAGGAGACTCACCATGGCTGATAAACCCGTGACAGGTGCAGGATTGCGTGGCCAGAGCGCCGGTACCACCGCGCTGTGTACGGTAGGCAAAACCGGCTCAGGCCTGACCTACCGTGGATTTGATATCAAAGAGCTCGCCGAAAAAGCCAAGTTTGAAGAGGTTGCTTACCTGCTGCTAAAAGGCAAGCTGCCCAACCAGGGTGAATTAGATCACTACATCAGTAAGCTCAAAAACCTGCGCGGTTTGCCCGATGCGTTGAAAACGGTGCTTGAGCAGATTCCTAAAGATGCTCACCCGATGGATGTGATGCGCACCGGCACCTCAATGCTGGGCAATCTAGAAACCGAGGAGAACTTTGATCAGCAGCAGGACGTGGCCGACCGCCTGCTAGCGGTGCTGCCCTCGATTATTTGCTACTGGTATCGCTTCTCTCATGACGGTGTACGCATTGATACTGAAACGGATGATGACTCGGTAGGCGGTCACTTCCTCCATATGCTGCGCGGCGAACCTGCTTCTGAACTGCATGCCCGGGTCATGAACGTCTCGCTGATTCTTTACGCCGAGCACGAATTCAATGCCTCTACCTTCACAGCACGAGTTTGTGCCTCAACGCTTTCCGATATGCACTCCTGCGTGACCGGTGCGATTGGTTCGTTGCGCGGCCCGCTACATGGCGGCGCCAACGAAGCGGCCATGGCGATGATCGAGAATTGGCAGTCGCCGGAAGAGGCGGAAAGCAAGATCATGGGCATGTTGGAGCGCAAGGACAAGATCATGGGCTTTGGTCATGCGATCTACCGCGAGTCCGATCCGCGCAACGCGATTATCAAGCACTGGTCCAAGAAGCTCTCCGACGACGTAGGTGACAAAGTGCTTTACCCGGTTTCCGAGCGGGTCGAAGCGGTAATGTGGCGCGAGAAAAAGCTGTTCTGTAACGCGGACTTCTTCCACGCCAGCGCATACCACTTTATGGATATACCCACCAAACTGTTCACGCCGATTTTTGTCTGTTCGCGGCTGACTGGCTGGGCGGCACACGTATTTGAGCAGCGCGCCAATAATCGCATCATCCGCCCCAGTGCCGATTACACCGGCCCCGAGAAGAGCGAGTGGGTGCCGATAGAAGCGCGAGACTGACCTGCGTGATGCCCGGTGGCTTGGCTACCGGGCTTTTTTCAGCCCCTTCTTGTGAGTCTGCCTGTTATGAATACCCAATACCGTAAACCCCTGCCTGGCACAGCGCTTGAATTTTTTGATGCTCGCGAGGCGGTGGAAGATATCCAGCCCGGTGCCTATGCTCAGCTGCCCTATACCTCGCGTGTGCTGGCCGAGCAGTTGGTGCGCCGCTGTGATCCAGCACTGCTCACTGATGCGCTGAAACAGCTGATCGAGCGCAAGAGTGACCTGGATTTTCCTTGGTACCCGGCGCGTGTCGTCTGCCACGATATCCTCGGCCAAACCGCACTGGTCGATTTGGCCGGGCTGCGTGACGCCATCGCCGAAAAGGGCGGCGATCCCGCCAAGGTTAATCCGGTGGTGCCCACCCAACTGATTGTCGATCACTCATTGGCGGTGGAGCACGCAGGCTCAGAAGAGGGCGCCTTTGAGAAAAACCGTGCCATTGAAGATCGTCGCAACGATGACCGTTTCCATTTTATCAACTGGACCAAGACGGCATTCGAGAACGTCGATGTGATTCCCCCCGGCAACGGCATTATGCACCAGATCAATCTGGAGAAGATGTCACCGGTGGTGCAGAACCGCGACGGCATTGCCTATCCCGATACCTGTGTGGGGACCGATAGCCACACGCCGATGGTGGACGCACTCGGCGTTATCTCAGTAGGCGTGGGTGGCCTGGAAGCCGAAAGCGTGATGTTAGGCCGCGCTTCCATGATGCGCTTACCGGATATCGTCGGCGTAGAGCTGACCGGCAAGCTGCAACCAGGGATAACTGGCACCGATATGGTGCTGGCGATTACCGAGTTCCTGCGTAAAGAGCGCGTCGTCGGGGCGTATCTGGAATTTTACGGCGAAGGTGCCGATGCGCTCACCGTGGGTGATCGCGCCACGATTTCGAATATGACCCCCGAATACGGCGCGACCGCGGCGATGTTCTACATCGATGGCCAAACCATCGACTACCTGAGGATTACCGGCCGTGAAGATGAGCAGGTGGCGCTGGTCGAAACCTATGCCAAGCACACCGGCCTCTGGGCGGATAGCCTGACCGAGGTTGAGTACGAGCGGGTGCTGACCTTTGATCTTTCGTCGGTGACGCGCACCCTGGCGGGGCCCTCCAACCCTCACGCTCATTTGCCCACGTCAGAACTGGCACAGCGCGGTATTGCGGTAGGGCTTGAGGCAGCGCGGGAAGAGGAGAAAGCGGGCAGAATGCCGGATGGCGCGGTGATCATCGCCGCCATTACCAGCTGCACCAATACCTCTAACCCGCGCAATATGGTCGCCGCCGGGCTGATCGCCCGTAACGCCAATCGGCTCGGTCTGCTGCGTAAGCCCTGGGTGAAGTCGTCGCTGGCGCCGGGCTCGAAAACCGTCAAGATGTACCTGGAAGAAGCCGGTTTGATGAGCGAGCTGGAAAATCTTGGCTTCGGTGTCGTCGCCTATGCCTGCACCACTTGTAACGGCATGTCCGGGGCGCTGGAACCAAAAATTCAGCAGGAGATTATCGAGCGCGACCTCTACGCAACCGCCGTGCTTTCAGGTAATCGTAACTTCGATGGCCGTATTCATCCCCACGCCCAGCAGGCGTTTTTGGCATCACCACCGTTGGTGGTCGCTTACGCCATTGCAGGCACGATTCGCTTTGATATTGAAAAAGACGCATTAGGTGTTGATCAGGCGGGGAACCCCGTCACTTTGAAGGATATCTGGCCAGCGGATGAA
Organism: Halomonas sp. MES3-P3E; assembly: GCF_002836035.1. Classification (NCBI taxonomy): domain Bacteria; kingdom Pseudomonadati; phylum Pseudomonadota; class Gammaproteobacteria; order Oceanospirillales; family Halomonadaceae; genus Halomonas; species Halomonas sp. MES3-P3E. The sequence continues at coordinate 154,897 of NZ_PJBT01000191.1, forward strand.
GAGATCGACGCGATCGTCAAATCATCGGTGAAGCCGGAGCAGTTCCGCCAGACCTATATTCCCATGTTCGACTTGGATAAGAGCGCCCGCGCCCAGGTCAGCCCTCTGTATGACTGGCGGCCCCAGAGCACTTATATCCGCCGTCCGCCGTACTGGGAGGGCAATATGGCCAAGGTACGAACTCTTAAAGGCATGCGGCCGCTGGCGATACTGCCGGACAATATCACGACCGATCACTTGTCGCCCTCCAACGCGATACAGCTCAACAGCGCGGCGGGTGAGTACCTGGCCAAAATGGGCCTGCCGGAGGAAGACTTCAACTCCTACGCCACCCACCGCGGTGACCACCTGACTGCCCAGCGCGCTACCTTCGCCAACCCGAAGTTGTTCAACGAGATGGTGCGCGATGCCGACGGCAAGGTAAAACAGGGCTCGCTGGCGCGGGTAGAGCCCGAAGGCGAAGTGACCAGAATGTGGGAAGCGATTGAAACCTATATGGCGCGTAAGCAGCCGCTGATTATCATTGCCGGGGCGGATTACGGCCAGGGCTCTTCACGGGACTGGGCGGCCAAAGGCGTGGCACTGGCAGGCGTAGAAGCGATTGCCGCCGAAGGCTTTGAACGTATCCACCGCACCAACCTGATCGGTATGGGGGTGATGCCGCTGGAGTTTGAGCCGGGTACTACACGCATGACACTCGCTCTGGATGGCACCGAAACCTTCGATGTCGAAGGCGCCGTTTCGCCAGGGGCAATGCTCACGCTGGTAATCCACCGCCAACGCGGAGACAGCGAGCGCGTCGCGATGAAGTGCCGTTTGGATACCGCCGAGGAGGTGTCAATTTACACCGCTGGTGGCGTACTGCAGCGCTTCGCCCAGGATTTCCTCGAATCGACGGCAGCTTAAAACCGTATCTGGCCAAGAGAGCCCGGTGTCTTTAGCTTTTCGAACCTAGCTTTTCGAATCAGGCTTAGAGCACCGGGTTATTTTTAGGAGTGGTAATAATGAGCGAGTCAGTTCAAAACAAACATGTGCCGCAGATAAAGATCCCGGCCACCTATATGCGCGGCGGCACCAGTAAAGGCGTATTTTTTAAGCTCAATGATCTACCCGAAGCGGCCCAGCAGCCGGGCGTAGCGCGGGATCAGTTGCTACTGCGCGTCATCGGCAGCCCCGACCCTTACGAAAAACAGATTGATGGCATGGGCGGGGCGACCTCAAGTACCAGCAAGACGGTGATTCTGTCGAAAAGTAAGTCAGCCGAACACGATGTAGATTACCTGTTTGGCCAGGTCTCTATCGATAAGCCCTATGTTGATTGGAGCGGCAACTGCGGCAACCTATCGGCGGCGGTTGGCCCCTTTGCGATAGCCAACGGCCTAGTTGATGCATCACGCATTCCGGAAAATGGTGTCGTCGAGGTAAGAATCTGGCAGGTCAATATTCAGAAAACCATCGTTTCCCAGGTACCTGTTGTGAATGGTCAAGTGCAGGAGACAGGCGATTTTGAGCTGGATGGGGTGACATTTCCCGCGGCTGAAATTCCAGTAGCTTTTAAGGATCCGGCGGACGGCGAGGGAGCAATCTTCCCCACTGGCAACCTAATCGATGAACTGGACGTCCCGGGCGTGGGAATGCTGAAAGCCACCCTGATCAATGCCGGTATACCCACGATATTCATTAATGCCGACGATATTGGCTACGTGGGTACCGAGCTTCAGGATGTCATCAATGGCGACGGTAAAGCGCTTGCGATGTTTGAAGCCATTCGTGCCCATGGCGCATTACGAATGGGGCTGATAAGCGACATCAGTGAGGCCGCTAACCGTCAGCACACACCCAAAGTGGCGTTTGTGGGCCCGCCAGTGGATTACCTCTCTTCGAGCGGTAAGAGTGTGAATGCTAGTGATATCGATCTGGTGGTGCGAGCGCTCTCGATGGGCAAGTTGCATCACGCCATGATGGGCACGGCCGCCGTCGCCATTGCCGCTGCAGCTGCCATTGAAGGCACGCTGGTGAATCTGGCAGCAGGAGGTGGCGGTCAACGTAACGCGGTCACTTTTGGACACCCTTCCGGCAGCTTGCGTGTTGGCGCTGAAGCAAACTTGGTCGAGGGGCGGTGGCATATCGAGCAGGCGGTGATGAGCCGTAGTGCCCGGGTATTGATGGAAGGAGTGGTGAGAATTCCTGGGGACAGCTTTTAGGGCGCGTTTCTTGAGCCATACTGAGTAATAGGTGATTCAACAGTAGGAGAGAGCGCTATGTCTACCAGACCATCTGCCACATCCGAAGCCAATGAGCGGCCCGATTACGATCCCGAGCTGCAGGCCATTGCCGATTATGTCCTGAACTATCAGGTGGGTTCCCAAGAGGCGCTGGAGACTGCGCGTTACTGCCTGATGGATACGCTTGGCTGTGGGCTCTTGGCACTACGCTTTCCGGAGTGTACCAAGCACCTTGGGCCGATAGTTGAAGGCACGGTGGTGCCGTTTGGAGCGCGAGTCCCAGGCACAACGCTGCGTCTTGATCCAGTCAAAGCGGCATGGGATATCGGCTGTATCATCCGCTGGCTGGACTATAACGATACCTGGCTTGCCGCCGAGTGGGGCCACCCCTCCGATAATCTTGGTGCCATTCTGGCGGTAGCCGATCACCTCTCTCAGCGGCGAGTTGCTCAAGGTGAAGCACCGCTTGTGATGCGTGATGTGCTTGAAGCAATGGTTATGGCCCATGAAATACAGGGTGTACTGGCGCTGGAAAACAGCTTTAATCGGGTTGGACTCGATCACGTGGTGCTAGTAAAGGTGGCGTCTACTGCGGTGGCCGCCAAGTTGTTGGGCGCCAATCGTGAGCAGGTGCTGTCGGCGCTTTCCCATGCGTGGGTCGATGGTCAGAGCCTACGAACTTATCGTCATGCGCCCAACGCAGGTTCGCGGAAAAGCTGGGCCGCGGGGGACGCCACTTCACGGGGCGTGCGCTTAGCGGATATCGCCCTGCGCGGTGAAATGGGTATTCCCAGCGCGCTGTCGGCGCCCCAATGGGGCTTCTACGATGTGCTGTTTAGCCACACCAATAAAGATTTGAGCCTGAAACCAGAAGCGGAGCGACGGCTGCGTTTCCAGCGCGAGTTCGGCAGCTACGTGATGGAGAATATCCTGTTCAAGATCGCTTTTCCTGCTGAGTTTCATGCTCAGACGGCTTGTGAAGCTGCGGTAATCCTTCATCCTCAGGTGAAAGATCGTCTGGCTGACATCGATAAGATCGTGCTGACCACTCATGATTCGGCTATCCGTATCATTTCCAAAACCGGGGCGCTCGCTAACCCAGCGGACCGCGACCACTGCTTGCAGTACATGACCGCGGTGCCGCTTATCTTTGGCGAGCTGACCGCTGATCATTATGAAGATAGTTTTCACGCGGCTCATCCGCTGATTGATGAGCTGCGGGGCAAGATGGTGGTAGAGGAAAACGCGGGATATTCGGCGGATTACCACGACCCAGAGAAACGCTCGATCGCTAACGCGGTGCAGGTCTTTTTTAAGGATGGTAGAGCGACAGATAAAGCCGTGGTGGAGTATCCATTAGGCCACCGGCGTCGGCGTGAAGAGGGTATGCCACTGTTAGTTGATAAGTTTAAGCGACATTTGGCGATGCGATTTCCAGCAAGTCGTTGCCAAAAAATTGTTGATGTATGCAGTCACCGGTCAACGCTTGAAGCATTACCGGTACACAAATTTATGGATGAATGGGTGATATAGCCCTTGGTGCTCAATGCATCTCACTAAAAATACCCGGTGCGCTTAAGCGCTACCGGGTTATGGTTGTTTGCACCGTTAAATTACTCTTCAAACGTTACTTGATCGCGCATGCGATCGACGGTGGCAGGCCCAATGCCACTGACACGTTCAAGGTCTTCAGCGCTTTCAAAGGCACCATTGGTTTCGCGCTCTTCAATAATGGCTTCTGCTCGGCTTGGGCCAATGCCCGGTAATTCGGCCAGCAGTTCAGCATCGGCGGAATTCACATTGATGGGCGCCACCTCTTGTGCCAGCACGCCACTGGAAATTCCCAAGCTAAGGCTAAGCAGAAGTGCGGCTAAGGTTCCTTTAATAGTCATGTTCATCCTCGATAATCCTTTTAATAACATTTGGTGTCATAGATGTGGTGCGCGAAGTTCAGAGGAGGTGATGTTATGCGCCTGAATTGTCGTTTAGCGTTATGAACGCTGCTGCACTATCAACTTAGCTTTTTTTAATGAGTGAATATGTCAGCGATGTACGACAGCGGTTGTAAGTTTTTAGCTATAGCTCTATGGCAAATAGCTTACATCGTGAGGAGGCGAGGAGGGGTGAGAGGCTGGTATAATGACAAAAACTACTTTCGGAGCAACTATATGGCCACTGAATCCCCGATCATTATTGCGCTTGACTACCCTTCGCTAGATGCGGCGCTGTGCATGGCTGATCAGTTAGACCCTGCCCGCTGCCGCGTTAAAGTAGGTAAAGAGTTGTTTACTCGCAGTGGCCCCGCCGTGCTTGAAGCGTTGCATGGACGTGGTTTTGAGGTGTTTTTGGACCTTAAATTTCACGATATACCCAACACGGTTGCCAGCGCCGTGCAGGCAGCGGCGGAGCAGGGTGTTTGGATGGTCAATGTTCATGCCAGTGGCGGTCAGCGGATGATGGAGGCGGCTATGCAGCGTCTGGAGCAACACGGTTTAACCACCTACTTAATTGCGGTTACCGTATTGACCAGCATGCAGGCCGAGGACTTAGCAGATGTTGGTATTAATGCACCGCTGGCTGAGCATGTAGAGCGCTTAGCGCTGCTGGCGAAGCAAAGCGGCTTACACGGTGTTGTCTGTTCGGCTCAAGAGTCCGCTCGAATTAAAACACTTTGTGGTGATTCGTTCTTAAAAGTAACCCCTGGAATTCGCCCTAGTTTTGCAGCGTCTAATGATCAGCAACGGATTATGACGCCTAGCCAAGCTATACAGGCAGGAAGCACGCATTTAGTTATTGGCCGACCCGTTACTCAGGCCGCAGACCCTATGATAGCTCTTGAGGCGATTGAGGCCGAACTAGCGATTGCATAAACGGCGCTGTTTATTCTGTCGCTATTCACCTTCTACGCCGATAACTGGCTTGATAGTCCCCCAGTAGCGGCAACTGGGGCATTGCCACTGGAGCGCATCACTCGCAAATCCACAGTGTCGGCAGCGGTGGCGGGTGCGATTAAGCAAAAGCGCATCGGTGTGGTGTTTTAGTAGCAATAAACGCGTGTCAGGAGAGGATTTTCCGTTTAGCCGCTGGCTCTCAATATACAGGTCAATCAAATAATCCAGCCCGCCCAAGCTTGGCACTGCGCGCAACCGTTCGCCGATCAACTCAATGGCTTTGTCGACGCCGTCGCGCTGATGCACGAGCTGTCCTAGTGCAATAATAATGCTGGTGTAGGGCGCTTGCTCAAGCAGGCGGTAAAGGTGCGCCTCAAACCCCGCTACATCGTTACGACGCAAATAGGCATTTTTAAGAGCAGGCAGCATAGTAGGAATATGGGCTATTTCCTGGCGCGGGATATTATCTAATCGCTCAATAGCGCGCCCATAGTGGCCGTTATCCATCTCCAATTCAGCCAAGAGCAGGGTGGCGCGAACGCAACTTTCATCTAGCTGTAGGGCTTTTTTTAGATGCTTTTTAGCAAGCGCTCGACTGGCTTCGCTGATCTCCTTAATGGCCAGCTCGCACAGCCAATGCGCGGCAGGGCGACGCAGCTTGGGGTGCTGTTTAAACAGCGGTTGAATCACTTCCAATGCTTGGTGCCAGGCTTTTTCACGCTCTAATAAATCCACCAGTAGCTGTTTGGCAGCATAGCGGAGCTCATCGTTGCTGCTGTGCTCCAGCAGTGTGTTAAGAAGACGCTGTGCGCGATCGTGTACCCCCAGCGCCATGAAGTCTCGGGCAAGCTCCAGCTGAACCTGTTCATTGGTATGCTGCGACAGCGCAGGACGCGCTAAGAGGTTTTGGTGAATGCTGACCGCTTTATCCGCCTCGCCACGGGCGCGAAAAAGTTTGCCAAGAGCAATGTGGGTATCCACCGTATCGCTGTTAACGGCTAGCACGTTGATGAACGTGTTGATCGCTTCGTCGGGCTGCTCGTTAAGGAGGTAGTTTAGCCCGACAAAGTAATCTCTCGACAGTGCCTGTGAGGACGCTGAGGGCGGTTGAGAGCGATGTCGACGGCGTCCAGCTTGGTGGTAGCCCAAGCCATAACCGATGGCAATAGCGACCAACAATACGCTTAGCAGCGCGACATCCAGCATTTATGCTAGTTCCTTGAACTCCTGGGTGCGCAAGCTATCTAGCTCTTTGCGTTGCTGCTTATTATGGCGCTGGCTACGGGCCAATGTTGCTTTTAGGCGGACATACACACCTAACATGGCCAGCATGCCCAGTACGACGCCAAGCACCAGTGTCGCCAATAACCAAACAGAGAGCGATACGGCTGGCAGCTCCAGCCAAATAAGGTTCAAGGCAATCGTTTGCTGATTGTTAACGGCAAACAAAATACCTACGAGCACTACGATCAGCAAAATAACGGCCAGAATAAGCCCTTTGATCCAACGCATGTGAGTTTCCTAGTCTGTGACGTTCACGGTAGCGCTATTGTGTACGACTCAAGCGGCGGCGTCATCCCGCAGAAGGTCGGATAACGCAAAAGCCGCCTCTAATAGCCGAGTGCGCGACTAGCGTCTACCTGTTCACGTAGCTCTTTCCCAGGCTTGAAATGCGGCACATATTTGCCTTCAAGATCAACCGCATCGCCTGTTTTTGGGTTACGCCCTACGCGCGGTTCCCGGTAGTGCAAAGAAAAGCTGCCGAAGCCACGGATCTCAACGCGACCACCGCTGGCGAGAGAATCCGTCATATCGTCCAGGATAATACGCACCGCTGTTTCAACATCTTTGGCGGACAATTCCGGCTGACGCATCGCAATTTGTTCGATTAATTCAGATTTAGTCATCGGTTAGCTCCCTGCGAACATTGAAGGCCGTGACGCGCTCTCGGCCTCACTCACATCAAATTCAGCATACTGCTCAATTCAGTATAAAACAATTCAGATAAAACAAGGTTCTAGACTGATTAATAGCATAGGCGAAGGAGGGCGCTGGCGCGACCCCACAGCTTAGGTATACTGGTGCTTCATTTATTTGATCGGAGCGGCTGACGTTGAACGACGACAATTCCCCTGCAGCCATTTTGCGCAAACGGCTTTATTGGCACTCGCGTCGCGGTATGTGGGAGCTAGACCTTCTGCTAATTCCGTTTCTTGAACAGCGTTTTGATCATATTAGCGAAGCGGATCAACTGGCCTATCAGCAGCTAATTGAAGGTGAAGACCAGGACCTGTTTGTCTGGCTAATGCATCGAGAGTGGCCTGAAGAACCTAGCCAGCGGCGTATCGTACAAATGATTGTTGAACATGCTGAAACCACCGATAATTCTGCCTATCGTACCCTCTAGGCAGTGGCGGTTAACGCAGTGCTGTCTGTTGATTGGAATAGCGGGGCTTAGCTACTGGGTTGGGGGCAAACCAGCGGTAGTGGCTGTAGCCGTGGTTGGGGGTGCTCTTGTGTGGCGTGGTTATCAGCGTCAACCGACAGGAGTGCTCTCTTTGATATCAACAGGCTCGCTGTTTTATGGCCGCTGGTTGCCGTGCGAGCAGCGGCCTGCTGAGAACGACCAGCCGCTGAACGCGCTTAACAATAAGGAGTATCAAGTGCGCTGCGACTATTTAGGGCCCTGGTTAATAGGGCTTTATGTTGGTAAGCAGCGGGTTTGGTTATGGCCTGATAGCGCTCCTTCTGAGCAATTGCGCGAAGTACGCAAGTTATTTCATCGCCCCGGCCAATAGTGCCGTGATCTAGCGCCTTTTTTCTAAATCTTGCAAAGTCAGTGTCGAAGCAGCGGCTATCGTCTGCTGCTGTGGCCAATCCGTGGTGTAGTGCAAGCCACGCGACTCATGCCGCTGTTGAGCCGCAAGTACCGTTAGGCGTGCTAACTGCAGGGCTTGATGTAAGCGTTTACCTTCCGGGGCTGCTAATGCGCTTTCTACTTCTTCCAGCGAATTTAACAGTACCTTCAGCTGCTTTTGAGCCGTATTTAGCCCTGTCGCGTTACGCACAATGGAGACATGCTGGCTCATGATGGCCCGCATGCGTTGGCGGATATCGCTAAGCATTACTGTGGGTAAAGTGGCTGTTGCCGGTAAGGCAGGGGGCTGAAATTTCTCTACGGGTGTGAGGTCATCTTGGGCCAGTAGAGCACGAGCACAACTGCGTGCAAACACTAGGCATTCTAACAATGAATTGCTGGCCATCCGGTTGGCACCATGTAGGCCCGTGCAGGCCGTTTCGCCAATGGCATATAGGTTCATGACATGAGTGGCGCCTTGCAGGTTGGTTGCGACACCGCCGCAGCTATAGTGTGCCGCAGGTACTACCGGAATAGCTTGCTGGGTAATATCAATGCCGCGTGAGGCGCAATGGGCCAGAATGGTGGGGAAATGGTGGTGAATTGCCTGCTTACCTAAATGGCGAATATCCAGCCATACATGGCCCCGCGTGCCGCGCTGTATTTCGGCGTCAATAGCACGAGCCACTACATCGCGGGGGGCGAGCTCTGCGCGTTGATCCAGCGCCAGCATAAAGCGCTGCCCATTTTCATTGAGCAAATGGCCGCCTTCACCGCGAACCGCTTCGCTAATTAAGAACGCCGGGCCTTCCGGATCAAAGAGGCAGGTCGGGTGAAACTGCTGAAACTCAAGGTTCATCAAGCAAGCGCCTAGTTCGGCAGCCATCATCATGCCTTCGCCGCTGCTAGGAGCTGGCGTGGTGGTGTGACGGTAAAGACCACTGGCCCCGCCGGTCGCTAATACAGTATGACGCGCAATGAGCGAGTGCCACTGCAGGTTAGCATCGCAGCCATAGGCGCCGCGGCAGGCGCCCTGTTCATCCTGCAGTAATCCCACCACGGTGAGATCGTTGCGCTGGGTAATGTTGGGGTGCTGCGCCACGTTGTTTAACAGTGTATCCACCACGGCGCGGCCGGTGGCATCATCCGCGTGGATAATACGCCGGGCATTGTGGCCGCCTTCACGGGTCAGGTGATAAGGGTAGCGAGCGCTGGGGTCAGTCTCTGGCGTAAAGGGCACGCCATTATCAATCAGCCACTGAATGGCGGCGGGGCCATGGGTAACGGTAAAGCGAACCGCTTTTACATCGCATAGTCCATCGCCAGCAATCAGCGTGTCGCTGATATGCGCTTCGAGATCGTCATCCGGAGAGAGAACCGCTGCTATACCGCCTTGCGCCCAGCGGCTGGCGCCCTGATCATCTTGAGCGGGGCGAACCAGCGTTACTGACATATGGTCAGCAATTTCTAGGGCAAGAGTTAATCCCGCTACGCCGCCGCCAATGATAAGGACATCAGATATTGGCGTGCTCATAGTGCCCGCTCCTTCATCATGCTGACTAAAATCTTGTAAGCCGTTACTGTTGCTAGCTTCGCGTCGTGCTCATTGACAGAAGGCAGGCATCATAGCGTGGTGATACGCGTTTAGCGATATTTAGGCGCTGATAAATGCTTAGTAAGGTGCCGCGGGAAAAGATTGCAGAATAGCGATAGCAGAAGGGGGAGTGATACTAGAAAGGATAAGAATGAAACTAAGAAATGGTGCCCGGAGCCGGACTTGAACCGGCACGGGGTTGCCCCCGAGAGATTTTAAGTCTCTTGCGTCTACCGATTTCGCCATCCGGGCAAAACATCGTAATGCTGTTTTAAAAAAGAGGTCTTTAAAACATCACTACTACACAAAGATGGAGGCTGGAGTCGGAATCGAACCGGCGTACACGGAGTTGCAGTCCGCTGCATAACCACTCTGCCATCCAGCCTCAAAAGTCGTTGAAGCGAGAAAGTAGATTCGACCGGGCTGGCGTTCCAGCTTACGACCTCGTCTTCAATTTCGCTTTGGAGCGGGAAAGGAGATTCGAACTCCCGACCCTCGCCTTGGCAAGGCGATGCTCTACCACTGAGCTATTCCCGCTCGACTCGAGGGCGAATTATACGGATCACCGCCAGCTTGTCAATCAATGAATTGGGGCGTGTTCATTATTTACTTATCAGCAGCTTACATTGAGCGGCTAAGATGTGGCCAGGCGGCTTTCAAGTACTGGATCATGGACCATAACGTGAGAATAGCAGCGGCATAGAGCACCATAATACCTAACAGTGCAAATTCGTGCGCTGGTGGAAGCGCCAGCAAGATTAGCAGTGACACCATTTGTAGTGTTGTTTTCAATTTGCCCACCCAGGACACGGCCACCATGCCACGCTTGCCCATTTCGGCCATCCATTCACGCAGCGCCGAAATGACAATTTCACGACCAATAATCACCAGTGCTGGGAGCGTGAGTACCAGAGTGTCATAGCGCTCTATTAATAGCGCCAGGGCCACGACGACCATAAGTTTGTCGGCCACCGGGTCTAAAAAAGCGCCAAAAGGCGTTGACTGATTCCAGCGCCGTGCCAAATAGCCGTCCAGCCAGTCGGTAATGGAGGCTAACGCAAATAAGCCTGCCGCCACGGGCATGCTCCAACTGAAGGGCAGATAAAACAGCACCACTAGCAGCGGAATAAAGGCGATTCTCGCCAGTGTCAGTATGTTGGGTATATTCATCGCAGGGTGCGATCCTTGCCGGAAAATCAGAGGATTCGAAGTGTCTGGCGCTTATTCTATCCCCCTTGGCCGATAGCATCTATGCCAAGAGGCGGTTTATCCATTGAGCGCTCGGTAAATACTCTCAGCTAGCGAGGCATTAATACCTGGAACGCGAGCGAGTTCATCGCGGCTAGCCTTTTGCACGCCCTGCAGGCCGCCAAAGAAGCGCAGCAGCTCACGCCTACGCTTGGGGCCGATGCCAGGAATATCCTGAAGTGTAGAGGTGCGTCTCGCTTTATCACGCTGGGCGCGGTGGCCTGCAATGGCAAAACGGTGCGATTCATCGCGAATGTGTTGGATTAAATGCAGGGCCGGTGAGGCCGGATCCAGGTCGAGCGGGTTGTCAGCGGTTTCCACAAACAGGCTTTCAAGCCCCGCTTTACGCGTGGTGCCTTTAGCGACGCCCAGTAGCATGATATTGGTGATATCGAGCTCTTTAAACACCTCGCGGGCCATATTGAGCTGCCCCTTGCCGCCGTCAACGATCAATATGTCAGGCGCCACCGCTTCGCCGCTTTTCACCCGCTTAAGACGCCGGGTGAGCGCTTGCTGCATGGCGGCGTAGTCATCGCCCGCGGCCACTCCTTCAATGCGGAAATGGCGGTAGTCACTTTTACGTGGGCCCTGATGATCAAATACAACGCAAGAAGCAACCGTCGCTTCACCATGGCTGTGACTAATATCAAAACACTCCAGGCGTTGAGGCGTTTCTTCCAAGCCGAGTGCTTTCTGTAGAGCAGTAAAGCGCTGAGTAAGCTGCGTTTGGTTGGCAAGCTGCGACGCCAATTGCTGCTCCGCGTTGGTAATTGCAAGCTGTTGCCACTGGGCGCGGTGGCCGCGCACTTGACTGGTGACGCGGATACGTTTGCCCGCCTGCTGCGTCAACGCTTCGGCAATCAGCTCACTATCGTCGAGTGGGTGGCTGGTAATGACTTCGCTAGGAACGTTATGCGGTTGGCCAAAATAATATTGGCTAACTACTTCAGTGAGCAGTGTCTCTAGCGGTAAATCTAGATCGTTTTTAGGCGTGTGATGGCGAGCCCCCAGCAGGCGTCCGTCGCGAACACTGAGAACAGAAACGCCTAGCGCGCCGGGTCGCTGTGCCAAGGCAAAAATATCTGCATCACCACCGCCTGTATCGACAAACTGACGCTGCTGAAGCTGTCGCAGCTGCTGAACTTGATCGCGTAGGCGAGCGGCTTCCTCAAAGTTCAGCGCTTGGCTGGCCGCTTCCATTGCCTCCATCAATTCTTGGGTGACATTTTCGCTTTTGCCTTCCAAACACATCACCGCATGTTCAACATCGCGCTGGTAATCCTCGGCGGAGATATAGTCGACGCAAGGAGCGCTACAGCGCTGAATTTGATACTGCAAACAGGGGCGCGAACGGTGCGCAAACACGCTGTCTTCGCAGTTCCTAATATGAAATATTTTTTGCATCAGCGCTAGGCTTTCCCGTACCGCACCACTGCTGGGGTAAGGGCCTAAATAGCGACCGTCATCGCTACGTTGACGAGCGCGTTTATACTCAAGTGCCGGGTAAGGGTGGCGGTCGGTGACAAACACAAACGGGTAGGACTTATCGTCGCGCAACAAAATGTTGTAAGGCGGACGCAGTTGCTTAATCAGCGTCTGTTCGAGCAGCAGGGCTTCAGTTTCAGTCCGCGTCACGGTGACCTGAACGTCGGCGATGCGTCCGACCATGGCCTGGGTTTTGGTATTCAGCTGGCCACGGAAATAGCTGGCAAGGCGCGCTTTTAAGCGCTTTGCTTTGCCTACATAGAGCGTGTTGCTTTGTTCATCAAGCATACGATAAACACCAGGAGAGGTACTTACCGAGCTTAGAAACTGTTTTGCATCAAAGGTCATATCAGCGTGTCGGTACCCGATAACAGCAGGGAAAATTGAGTTATATCTGGGCGGCGTCAAACCCCTCGACTAACCCGTGGCGGAGCGCTAAATGAGTGAGCTCAACGTCAGTAGCAATCTGTAGTTTATCAAACAGTCGATAGCGATAGGTATTTACTGTTTTAGGGCTTAAGTGCAGGCGATCTGAGATGTCTTGTACGCGTTGGCAGTTAACAATCATCAGGGCAATCTGTAGCTCGCGATGGGAGAGGTGGCTAAACGGATTATCCTCATTGGTAAAGTGTGAAAGGGCTAAGCGTTGCGCAATTTCCTGACTGACATATCGTCGACCATGAAATACTTGGCGTATGGCGTCGGTCATCTCTATTGCGTCTGCGCCTTTGCTTAAAAATCCTGAGGCACCAGCTTCCAGCATGCGACGCAGTACGCTGTCTTCCATGTGCGCGGTCAAGATCAATACCTTGACGTCCTCTATTGTGCGGTGAATGCGGCGTGTCGCTTCCAGCCCGCCGATGCCCGGCATGCGTATATCCATTAGCACAATGTCGGGCTTCAAATGGCGACACTGTGTCACTGCATTTTCACCGTCGTCGACCTCGCCCACAATTTTAATGTCACACTCTTCGTTTAGCAGGTGCGCAATACTGGTTCTTACTAAATGATGATCATCGGCGATAAGTACACTGATCAATGGATAGGCTCCTGCATGGAAACATCGTGGGCTCAGGCGTTGGCCTTGTACGCTACTTTATATTGCTGACTACATATCTTGCTAACGACATATAGAGTGCCACAGCTGGCGGCAAAGGAGAATTAGTCAACGCTGGTGGTTCAAAAACTTGACCGAGGTAAATGTTCATCGTAGTATCCGCCTCGCTGTCGAAAAGAGCAGCATGTGGGGCCTTAGCTCAGCTGGGAGAGCGCAACACTGGCAGTGTTGAGGTCAGCGGTTCGATCCCGCTAGGCTCCACCAAAATTAAATATAATCCTGATAATATTTATCAAGATTATAGAAAAAAGCCTCGTTGATTAAACGAGGCTTTTTTTCGTCTCCAGTAAAGATTACTCAGCAACCCTGCCCAGCAGTAAGAACTCGATCAGCGCTTTTTGTGCATGTAGGCGGTTACCGGCTTCCTGCCAAACAACGGCGCGGGGGTCATCAAGCAGCGTCTGGCTGATCTCTTCGCCGCGGTGTGCTGGCAGGCAGTGCAGGAACAGCACCTCTTGATTCGCCTGATCAAGCATCGCTTCGGTTACCTGGAAGCCAGCGAAATCCGCCTCACGTTTGGCCTGTTCTTCTTCTTGGCCCATGGAGGCCCAGACATCGGTGGTGATCAGGTCGGCGTCTTTGACCGCTGCTTGCGGGTCATGCAGCAATGTTATCTGGTCACCAGCGGCCGCCATGATGTCGGCGCGTGGCTCGTAGCCTTTCGGGCAGCATATGCGCAAATGAAAACCGAACTGACGGGCCGCATTGATCCAGGAGTGGCACATGTTATTGCCATCACCAATCCATACTGCCGTGCGGCCCTTTACGCTGCCGCGTAGCTCGGTCCAGGTCATTACGTCGGCAAGCAACTGGCAGGGGTGATAGTCATCACTCAGAGCGTTAATAACCGGCACGCTGCTGGCGCTGGCGTATGCCTCCAGGCCTGCGTGGGAGAAAGTACGGATCATTACCGCATCGACCATTTCCGACAGTACGCGAGCGGTATCTTCGATCGGCTCGCCGCGGCCTAGTTGGGTGTCGCGAGGGGAGAGAAATAGCGCGTGACCACCAAGCTGTGCCATACCCGTTTCGAATGAAACTCGCGTACGTGTTGACGATTTTTCAAAGATCATCGCCAGGGTGCGGTTGGGTAAGGGTGTATAAACAGGGCCTTGGGCTTTAAGGTTGGTCTTGATGGTAATGGCGCGCTGGATCAAATAATCCAGCTCATCCGGGGTCAAATCCAACAGCGTTAGGAAATGGCGTGTCGCCATAAGGGCTTCTCTCCGCGCAAAAACACTATCCTAGCTATGCAGCAGGGGATGCGCAACGCGAATGGCATGCGTAGAATAGACCCACACGTTAAAGCCGAGCGCTCTACTCAGGTACTTTTTCTAGTGCTACGTTCAAATGCTAGATTTAAGTGCTACGTAGCTAAGCAACGGAGTAGTTAAGCATCGGTCATCAATAAGCGAGGAAATAGTATGAGCACTACCGCCGAAAACATTCAGCGTCAAATCAGCGAAAACCCGATCCTTATTTTCATGAAAGGGTCGCCACAGTTGCCACAGTGCGGGTTTTCCGCCCAGACCGTGCAAGCCTTGATGAGCTGCGGTGAGCGCTTTGCATTCGTTAATGTTCTGGATAACCCGGACATTCGCGCGGAACTGCCAAAGATTGCAAACTGGCCGACATTTCCTCAGTTGTGGGTAGAAGGCGAGCTAGTCGGTGGCTGTGACATCGTGGTGGAAATGCATCAAAACGGTGAGCTGGAAAAACTGGTGAAAGCAGCTGCCGAGCGCGCTGGTGCTGCAGAGGGTGGTGACAACGCTTAAGTGTTGTTGAGCACTCCGCCCTAAGCGGTTGGCGGGCTATGGTGCAACCGCTAGAATGACACATTGTTATGCACCGTGGCACTTACCTTGCGCTGTCTTCAGCGCGAGGTAAGTTAGCCCGCTGAAGGAAGTACAGCTTCATGAGCTATCAGGTTCTGGCCCGCAAGTGGCGACCCCGCACATTCCACGAACTCGTTGGTCAGGCCCATGTTCAACGCGCCTTGGTAAATGCCCTTGATCAGGGACGTTTACATCATGCGTATCTTTTTACAGGTACCCGTGGGGTGGGTAAAACCACCTTGGCGCGCATACTCGCCAAATGTTTGAATTGCACGGCCAACGGGCGTGGTGATGAAGGCATTACCTCTACCCCCTGTGGGCAGTGCGATAGCTGCCAAGCCATTGATGAAGGACGCTTTGTTGATCTGATTGAGGTCGATGCAGCCTCTCGAACCAAGGTGGAAGATACCCGCGAGCTACTCGATAACGTTCAGTACGCGCCGACCCAAGGGCGCTACAAGGTGTACCTGATTGATGAGGTGCACATGCTCTCCACCAGCAGCTTTAATGCGCTGCTGAAAACGCTGGAAGAGCCGCCCCCTCACGTTAAATTCCTACTAGCGACCACCGATCCGCAAAAGTTGCCGCCGACGGTACTCTCGCGCTGCCTGCAATTTACCCTCAAACATATGCCGCCTGAGCGCGTAGTGGAGCACCTCACTTACGTACTAGGGGAAGAGGGCGTTGCATTTGATGAGAGCGCGTTGTGGCTGCTGGGTAAAGCGGCCGAAGGTTCAATGCGCGATGCCATGAGCCTGACCGACCAAGCCATCGCGTTTGGCCAGGGGGCGGTTCGCCATGCGGATGTGGCTGCCATGCTGGGCACCTTGGATCATCGTCATATTCTTGGGTTAGCAGAAGCCCTGGCCGATGTGGATGTGCAGCGCTTACTGGCCGAAGTGGCTGAGTTGGCAGAACAAGGCCCTGATTTTGCCGCGGTGCTGGATGAGCTTTCCAGCATTCTGCACCGCTTGGCGGTGGCGCAAATGGTGCCGGATGCGGTTGATAATAGTCACGGCGACCGCGATGTTATCCTACATCTAGCGAGCCGCTTTACCGCCGAGGACATTCAGCTCTATTACCAAATCGGTATTCAGGGCCGCGGGGATATGGTGCACGCACCGGATCTGCGCAGCGCCCTGGAGATGACGCTGCTGCGCATGCTGGCGTTTCGTCCTCAAGGCGTACCGAAACCGCCGCGTACACCGCTGCCCCTGCGTCGCGAGCCTACAGGTGAGGCAGCGTCAGAAACGAATACTCACGTTCCCGTGCCGGCCACGGTTTCATCAGCGCCCACGCCAGAAACGAAAACAACGCCTGACATTCAGACCATTCCAGAAGCGCAGTCCACGCCAGAAGCGCAGCCAGAACCCCAAGCCGAGCCCCAAGCCCTACCTGTCGCTGAAGAGGAGGCGCCGTTACAAGAGCTCCCTCCTTGGATTGTCGAGAATGAAACACCATCGTCAGAGGTTGGCGCGCCTGATCAAGGCCCCGAGTCCGCGGCTATGGTTGAGCCAGCGCCTGTAGCAGAATCAACAACAGCGCCGGAACCGGTTTCATCGCCAGCGCCCGAGTTGACAGCAGACCCTGCTCCTGCGCAGGAGGAACCTGCTTCGGTGGCCTCGGCTGGTATGCTGGACAACGCAAAATGGTTGCAATGCTTTGATGCACTCGGGCTGGGCGGTTTGACGCGCAACCTGGCAGGCAACTGTCTGGTCGAAAGTGATGATGGCACATTGCTGACCCTTCGCCTGGACCCTAGCCAGGAGGCCATGCAGGCGGAGGTGCACCAAACCCGTATTGAGCGGGCGCTAAAAGAGCAGGGCATGCCGCGGCGAATAGCGTTTTACGTGGCTGAGTTGTCTAATAGCCTGGAAACACCCCGGCAGCGCGAAGAGCGTCTTAATCACGAGCGTCATGCCCAGGCGGTTGATCTACTCAATCACGACCCCCATGTACAGAAATTACAGCAGGCGTTTGGAGCAAAGCTGATAGAATCCAGCGTTAAGCCAGCCGATGAAATGCGCTAAGCTGTCTCACACATCATTGCAATAGCGACCTATCTTTTAACCACGTTGGAGATTAGACCATGCTTAAAGGTGGAATGGGCAACTTGATGAAACAAGCCCAAGAGATGCAGGAAAAAATGCAGCAAGCCCAGGAAGAAGTCGCCAAAGCCGAAGTGCAGGGTGAGGCGGGTGCCGGTATGGTTAAGGTCACGATGAATGGTCGACATGACGTATCAAAAGTGACCATTGACCCCAGCGTTATGGAAGAAGACAAAGAGCTTTTGGAAGATTTGCTAGCCGCGGCAGTCAACGATGCGGTGCGTAAATTGGAAGTTAGCTCTAAAGAAAAAATGGAAGCAGCGACCGCTGGCTTGAACCTTCCGCCCGGCTTTAAGATGCCGTTCTAAGCAATGCGTTTTTCTCCTCTCGTTGAGCAGTTGATGGATGCTTTTCGCGTACTGCCAGGCGTTGGGCCTAAAACGGCTCAACGTATGGCGATGCACCTGCTTGAGCGTGAACGCCCAGGGGGACAGCGACTCGCTGCAGTTATTCAACAAGCCATTGAAGAAGTGGGCTATTGCCAACGTTGCCGCACACTCACTGAAGCCGATATTTGCATGCTGTGCGAAAGCCCACGCCGCGATGATGCGTTGCTGTGTGTGGTGGAGTCACCTGCCGATCAACTAGCGATTGAAGAGGCCGGCGGCTTTAAAGGCCGCTACTTTGTGCTGCACGGCCACCTCTCACCGTTAGATGGCATTGGCCCAGAATCGATTGGTTTGGATTTGTTAGAAGCACGTGTCGCAGAAGGGCTCGTCGAAGAAGTGGTGTTGGCGACGAACCCTACTATCGAGGGGGAGGCGACAGCTCACTATATTGCCTCGCAGTTAGCAGAATATGGCGTCAAACTCTCGCGGCTTGCCTATGGCGTCCCGATGGGCGGTGAGCTGGAGTATGTTGATGGCGGCACCTTGAGTCGCGCGTTTAATGGTCGCCTGCCTTTTGCCAGCGAATAAGCCTATCTAAACGCAAGCGCTTTAGCGCTTGCGCCAACTTGGAAGAATGCTTTTGTCCTCTCTTACTCCCTCTTTTCAATGGCTTGATACTCCAGAGGCGCTTGATGCTGCGTGCGATCAAGTAGCTGATGCATCTGTGATTGCTCTGGATACCGAGTTTTTCCGAGAGAATACGTTCTTTCCAGTGCCTGCGTTGATTCAGTTCACCGCGGGTGAAGAGGCTTATCTAATTGATCCTGTGGCTGTCCCGTGTACTGATAAATTCCGTGCTCTGCTGCAAAACAGTGCGATTAAGTTGCTCCACTCCTGTAGCGAGGACCTGGAAGTTTTTCAGCACTGGGCAGGCGTGTTACCCGTACCTTTAATTGATACTCAGGTAGTACAAGGCTTTTTGGGTGAAAATCCAGGAATGGGGTATCAAAAACTGGTTGAATTTTGGGTCGGTGAAACTTTACCTAAAGAGGAAACGCGCTCAAACTGGTTAGTGCGCCCGCTGTCGCCTGCGCAGTGCCATTACGCCGCGCTGGACGTTATCTATTTATTGAAAGTCTGGGCGCTACAGGCTGAAAAGCTCACTACGCTAGGTCGTCGCGAGTGGGTGGAGGCTGAGTGTGCTAGCTTGATTGAACAGGCCGGGCGTAGCGTTGATAGCGATCAACAGTGGTATACCCGTCAACGTCAATTATGGCGCTTGATGCCCCGTCAAATGGAGGCGTATCGGCTGATGACCACATGGCGTGAAGGCGAAACACGTCGTCGCGATTTGCCGCGTAATTGGCTAATTAGCGATAAATTGCTGTTCGCCATCGCCGAAAAGATGCCCAGCAACCGCTTCGAACTCGCTGAGGTGGAAGGCGTTAAGCCGGTGCTAATTAAAAAAGAGGGTGATGCTCTTTTGGCAATGGTGAAGCAGGCGCAGCATTGCGATGAAGCGTCACTGCCGACACGTTGGCCAGACCCGATGCATCCATCGTTCAAATCGCGCTTTAAGGCACTCAAAAAAGCGGTGACGGCTAAAGCCAACGACTTAGGTGTGGCACCGGAAATGCTGCTGCGCCGCCGTGATATTGAAACATTGGTGATGCAGGACTTGGCGGGCGAGCCTTGCACCTGGCCGAGCGGTTGGCGGGGAGAGTATTTGAATGCTGCGCTGGCCCAGGCCCTTGAGGAGCGACCATCATGAGCGACAAACTGATTTGCGAGGTGTTCAAAAGCTCGCGTAAAGATGAAATGTATTTGTACGTAGATAAACGTCAAGGATTGGCAAATATTCCAGCGCCACTGCTGGAAACGTTTGGTAAGCCGGTGCCGGTTTTTACCATGCTGCTAACGGCTGATAAAAAGTTGTCACGTGTTAATGCGGCTGATGTGGTCGAAGGTATTAACGATAAAGGCTTTTATTTACAGATGCCGCCGCCTAAAGAGGCCTACTTGCTCGACATGCATCGCGCCCATGTGGCCTCGCATTCTAATATGCGTTCTGACGATGAGTAGCGTTAGCTTTACATGAATTTTCTTGCCCATGCTTGGCTCGTCAGGGCGGGTAGCGATGATTTTCTCTACGGCAATTTAATTGCCGATGGGGTTAAAGGGCGTGACTTAAGTGATTGGCCCGCGGCCACGGCGCTAGGCATTCGCCATCATCGCCGGGTGGATGCCTGGGTGGATAGTCATCCGAGCGTTGTGAATGCGCGGCGACGCGCCCCGCCTGCTCAGCGCCGCTATGCGGGCATTGCGCTCGACATGGTGTGGGATCATTTTCTGGCCCGTGATACGGCGGGGCAGGCTGACCAGGAAGTGATTGTAAAACGCTGCTATCGACTGCTCTTAGCACGCTCTGCGCCGAACCGGCTGGCGGGCATGGTGCCATCACTTGTCGAGCACGACTGGTTAAGAGGCTACGCTGATTTTGCGTTTACCTGCCGCGCCGTGGCGGGAATCGGCCAGCGATTGTCTGGCCCGAATCAGCTTGCCGCTCTGGTGCCCTGGCTGCACGACGATTACCAAGCGCTAGAGGACGACTTTCAAGCTTTATGGCCAGCGCTGTTGGCAGAATTAAGCCACACTGATACACCACCATAGGACGTGTTTCAGTGTGGTAGTGAAGGAGAAAACGATGGAAACCGCGATGCGTGAGCGTTTTTGGGAGCGCTATACCCTAGAAGAGTTGACGCCCCAGGAGTGGGAAGCGCTATGTGACGGCTGTGGGCAGTGCTGCCTGCTAAAGTTGCACGACGAGGATACCCAGGAACTGGCAGTGCTGAACGTGGCTTGCCGCCTGCTGGATATCCATAGCTGCCAGTGCAGCGATTATGAGAACCGTTTTAAAACGGTTCCCGACTGCACCCAGCTTACTCCTGCCTTAGTAAAAGAATTCACCTGGTTACCACAAAGCTGTGGTTACCGGCGAGTGGCAGAGGGACGCAAGCTGGCGGGCTGGCATCCGCTGTTAAGCAATGACGCCGAACGGGTTCACCGTAAAGGGATCAGTGTGCGTAGTTTTGCCGTTTCTCAAGATGAGGTGCCTGAGCAGCAGCTGGAGTCACACATCATTGCCGTGCTGCCGATGTAATCCCTTACGTTTTAAGCGCTGGGCTGGCGCTTTGGGGTATCCCAAATAGATAAAAACGCTTCTTTAACCGGTGAAAGTACTTTTTTAGCTGGCGTCTGGTTAGCGGGTTTGGCGCTAGTCTTACGAGGAGCGTCCCAAATTGTCGGGAAGTGATCTTGGTATTTCATAGCTTTTATTGACTCCTAAAGAGCTGTCATAAGCATTGGGCTTATAAAATGAGCTTATAAGCCGCGGGCTTATAGATTGAGATTAGACGTTAGTGTATGCGACTAAGGTGTAGCATGAGGCAGAAGTGTGGGCGAGTGAATAGCTTGTGGAAAATATTTTCATAAAATTTTTCATAAAATTAAGTCTGGCTATTAAAAAGCAGCGCCGTAGCACTGCCAAGAAGTAGATATAAGTTATAATTAATAATTTGCGTCAGCTAGTTTGAGAGTGCTTTGCCAATCCCAACGCCCAAAGAATAAACGCATCTTGCCGCGCCGTATCGCGCCAGGCTTTGAAACGCCCCGATGCGCCACCGTGTCCGCTGCTCATATCCGTACGCATTAGCACCGGCGCTGAACCCTGCTGCTGCCGTGATACCTGGGCATAAAACTTGGCTGGCTCCCAGTAGCTGACTCGGGTATCAAACCAGCTGCCTTCAATCCACAGGGCTGGGTAAGCCTGCGCCTTGATATTGTCGATAGGGGAGTACGCGGCTATTCGCTCGGCCACTTCTGGGTCTTCGGGGTTCCCCCACTCGCTGTACTCTGCGGTCGTCAGGGGAAGTTCCGGATTCTGCATCGTACGTAGTACGTCCAAGAAGGGTACATCCAGCAAGGCAGCGCAGAAAGCGTCAGGCGCACGGTTTATACAGGTGCCAACCAGTAGCCCGCCGGCGCTAGCGCCGTAGGCCACTACATGCTGCGGATCACTAACGCCTTGCTCAACCAGTGCCTCGCGAGCTGCCAGGAAATCATGGAAGCTGTTTTCCTTATGGGCCATCTTTCCGTTTAAATACCAGGGTTCACCACGCTCACCGCCACCTCGAACGTGGGCAACAGCAAAAGCTGCGCCGCGCTCTAGTAGCTCTAACCGGGCGATAGAGAACCAAGGATCTAACGCCTCTCCATAAGCACCGTAGCCATACAGCAACGTGGGTAAAGGCTGATTCGCTAGGTCGGCGCGCATGACCACCGATACCGGTACCTGCTCGCCGTCATGGCTGGTGGCCCATAGACGCTTACTGATTAATTGTTCAGGCTGAAGATTGCCATATACGGGTGCACGTTTGAGTAGCGTTCGTTCGCCGCTGGTGAGATCAAACGCGAACCAGCTGGGTGGCTGGGTAAACGACTCTTCGCGTAAGCGCAGTACTTGGCTATCAAAATGCGGTGCATCTTCCAGCAGTTGCGAACATGGCTGTTCGGGCAGAGCCAGGTACTCATCCAACGTGCAGGCATGCTGTGCGTCAAACACTAATCGCCTTAAACGCACCTGCGCTTGGTCATGATCGCGCTCACCCAGCATCAGCCCCCAGGAGAACGCATCGACGCCTTCAAGCGTGGCCTCTTCACGGTGACCGATTAAGGTTAGCCAACCTAATTGGCGCTGGCCAAGCTGGCTTTCCTGCAGATAATCAAGCTGGAAGTGAGCGCCTGCTTGATTATGCAGTCGATAAAAGCTGCCCGGGCGGTGATCAATGCTGTACTCCACCCCCGCTTGGCGCTGCTGAATGCACCGCGGCGTCTCGGCAGGGGAGTGCGCTGGCAGCAGATGAATTTCACTGGTGTCCTTTGAGCCGCTTTCGAGCAGTAGCCATGACCGTGAACGGGTTTTGCCGATGCCAATCCAGAACTCCGGGTCGTCCTCACGCAGCACCAGCTCAGGCGCTAGTGAGGCGCTGGGGTTAGCCAGGCTTAGTAGGATGCGCCATACGCTATCGGGGCGCTGAGTGTCATCAAAGCGGGTAAATAGTAGGGTGGCGGTGGTGGCCGTTTGATCTTCTGCCCAGCATAGGCCAGCGCCAATATCGCTAAGCAGTTGCACGGGTGATCCGTTAGGCAAGGCTTTCAACCAGAGCGTAAAACGTTCATCGCCTTGGGTATCTTCTGTCCAAGCTAGCCACTGCTCGTCGGGTGAAAGCGCCATGTCGCCCATGTCGTAAAAGTTATACTCGGCGGCGCGGGCGCTAACGTCGAAGAAGCACTCATATTGTTCAGGTTGGTTATTGGGATGACGCCACCAGCTTGGGTAGTCGTCTTTGGCGCCGGTCTTGCTCCAGAACGTAAAGTGATCAAGCGGTGTCTTAAGGCTGGTGACGGCTAGTTCACGGCGAGCCAAGTGGCTCTGGTATAACGCTTCCTCCAGCGGAGCTAGCGGGGTAAACCAATCGGCTTGTTGCTGGTTGGCGGCTTCTAAAAAGTCACTAACGTCAGCGTTATCACGCTCTTCTAACCAGTGCCATTGCGGGTCATTAGCGCGATAATAGCGCGCAGCGGGTAAGTCTGAGTATATGCCGAGCTGTGCTTTCATAAATTGATAGGTACCATAACGGGAAATCAACGTCGGGTGAGTTCACCCACATGAGGGGTATTATGCTGTTTGCAAATTCAACGTCACTGCTGTGGTTGAGTTATTACGGTCTGTCGCTGTTAGTGATTGTCGCGGTCTACTTTGCGTTTGTTTTTCTGCCTCGCTTACCGCGTCTAGTGCTGACTTGGGCAGTCGCAGGTGCCATATGGGCGCCTGCTGGTTTCCGGTTGCCGCTGATTGAAGAGGGTGAATTCTATACCGGTTGGGCACCTTCGGCGATGGTGGCAGCGGTTGGCTTTTTAGAAAATAACGGTTCAGCGCTGCGTGGCGGGCTGATGTGGCTGGTGTTGGGTATGGCGCTAGGCGCGCTTATTGGTGTCGCCCTGTGGTGGTGGCGTCGTTCTAGCAATGCTGAGTATGTGACACAAGAAGAGGAACCTAATGATGACCAGCCGCCTTCTCGTCGTCGTGAACCGGTGATTGGTTAATGAGCCCCTTAACCAACCCTTCGGTGTTTAAGCATGTGTGAAGCGTATGTGTGAATTGCTTGGCATGAGCGCCAATGTGCCTACGGATATCTGCTTTAGCTTTTCGGGCTTTTTGCATCGCGGTGGAGGCACCGGCCCCCACCGTGATGGATGGGGTATCGCCTTTTATGAAGAGGGCGGTTACCGCGATTTTCGTGACCCCCACCCCTCTGTCAATTCGCCCATTGCGCGGCTAATTTGCGACTATCCCATTAAGTCTAATGTGGTGATCAGCCATATTCGTCAAGCGAATGTGGGCGGCGTGAAGCTTGCCAATACCCATCCTTTCACCCGTGAAATGTGGGGGCGTCCCTGGTGCTATGCGCATAATGGCCAATTAAGTGGCTGGGAGAGTCTAGCGTTAGGAAACTACATCCCGGTTGGTAGCACCGACAGTGAGTACGCCTACTGCTGGTTAATGGGAGAGCTTCGCCGTGAGTTTCCTACCCCACCTGCGGAACCCGAAGTTCTTTGGGAGCGCTTGCACCAGTTATGTGAGCAACTCAGAGCATTGGGCGTATTCAACATGCTGCTCTCTGATGGATGCTATTTATATACGTTTTGCGCCACCAAACTAGCCCACATTACTCGCTGCGCGCCTTTTGGTGATGCGGAACTTTCTGACGCTGAAATGACGGTGAATTTTGCCGAACATACCACGCCTGACGACATCGTTTCAGTGATTGCCACTGAACCTCTCACCCACAACGAAGCCTGGCAGCGCATGGTGCCGGGTGAGCTATTAGTATGGCGCGACGGAGAAATCCAGGCGCGTTACTGTCCATAAACGCACGAACTACTAAATTGTAATGAGAGAAGCAGCCAATAAAGCAAACCCGACCATGGGCTAAAGTTGAAACGTAAGTTTCAATCGATCGTTTTACAGCCTGTTGTAGGTCGTATATCGTTGGGCTTCTTAACTTATTTTTCAGACAGAGCTTAGCGACAACAACAAGGTCGGTGACTTACGCCGACGCCAATAGCGGAGATTGCCCATGAGCGAACACGCCAACGCCGCCGTTTTACGTGGCCCAGCGCTTGAAGGGTTGGATCAATACGATTCAGTCACGGATGTTTTTCATACCGCAGTAGAACGTTTTAAGGACAAGCCTGCATTTTCCTGTATGGGGAAAACGTTAACCTTCGCCGATCTTGACCGCCTGTCAGCAGACTTTGCCGCTTGGCTGCAGCACGAAACCGACCTCGTCCCCGGCGATCGGATCGCTATCCAGCTACCTAACGTACTGCAGTTTCCGGTGGCGGTATTTGGCGCACTTCGGGCAGGGCTGGTGGTGGTGAATACCAACCCGCTATATACCGAGCGGGAAATGGCTAACCAGTTCAAAGACTCCAATGCTAAAGCCATTTTAATCTTGGCCAACATGGCGGATAAGCTGGAGAAAGTGCTCGATAAAACAGACATCAAGCACGTGCTAGTCACTCAATTAGCTGACTTGCACGATGTGCCCAAGCGCTGGCTAATCAATGCTGTGGTAAAGCACGTTAAAAAAATGGTGCCGGTCTATTCGCTACCCAGTGCAATTGGCTTTCGCGATGCGCTGAAAAAAGGTGCCTCGTTAAGCCATACCGAGGTCAAGAGAACGCATGATGATCTAGCTGCGCTTCAATACACCGGGGGTACGACGGGAATGCCGAAAGGGGCGATGCTGACCCATCGTAATCTAATCGCCAATATGCTCCAGGCCCGCGAAGCCATTGGCGCCCATTTAACCGATGGCGAAGAGCTAGTCATTGCGCCGCTACCGGTT
Source organism: Halomonas sp. MES3-P3E (assembly GCF_002836035.1). NCBI lineage: Bacteria > Pseudomonadati > Pseudomonadota > Gammaproteobacteria > Oceanospirillales > Halomonadaceae > Halomonas > Halomonas sp. MES3-P3E. Next base: position 180,559 of record NZ_PJBT01000191.1, read on the forward strand.
TATCACATCTACACATTTACCGTTAACTGCTTATTTTTAATGGAAACGGGCAACCACTCTCTGTTGATTACCAATCCTCGCGATTTGGATAGCTTTGTCAAAGAGCTTAAGGGATTGCCGTTCACCGCTTTCATCGGCCTCAATACGCTGTTTAATGCGCTATGTAACCGGGACGATTTCAAGCAGCTCGATTTCTCCAAGCTGAAACTGACAATCTCAGGCGGCATGGCGCTGACGAAAGCGGCGGCGCAGCGCTGGGAACAAACCACAGGTTGTCCAATTGCCGAAGGTTACGGCCTAACGGAAACCTCGCCTATCGTAAGCTTCAATCCCACCGATGCGATTCAGTTGGGCACCATAGGTAAACCGGTTGCTGGTACTGCTGTGAAAGTCGTTGATGCGGATGGTAATGATGTGCCAATGGGCGAACCTGGGGAGCTGTGCGTTCAAGGGCCTCAGGTGATGAAGGGTTACTGGCAGCGTGAAGATGAAACCCGCGTTTCTATTGATGGAGATGGCTGGTTCCACACCGGTGATATCGCCGTGCTGCAGGATGATGGCTATATCCGCATCGTGGATCGTAAAAAAGACATGATCCTGGTCTCCGGCTTCAATGTTTATCCTAACGAAGTCGAGGATGTGGTAGCTGCCCACCCGGACGTTCTTGAATCGGCAGCGGTGGGTGTGCCGGACGAAAATGCTGGCGAAGCGATTAAGCTGTTTGTGGTGAGCAAAAATAGCCAGCTTGATGAGAAAACGCTGCGTGACTGGTGCAAAAAAGAGCTAACCGGCTATAAAGTGCCTAAAATCATCGAGTTTCGAGATGAGCTGCCCAAAACCAACGTGGGCAAAGTACTTCGCCGCCAGCTGCGCGACGAAGAGCCTTCAAAAACGTCATCAGATAGTCATTAATAAACACTCGATTAGCGGGCGAGGGCAGGTTGTAACAAGGGTCTTTCGCCATGGCCGGAAAATATTCCTGACAATTCCGGCATTTCCGCCATCCATGGCGGTCAGGTGGCGAAAGTAGCGCCCACGGACGGGTTCACAGCGCCCTTGTGGAGACCTGGACTCGCCCACTTTCTGTTTGCTTTGTGGTTAGGCGTCGTGGAGATGAAAGCGTTACACTATACGACCCGCTCAATTGAGCGGGTTGATTTTTTATAGCTCTAGTTAAATGTCTCTTGTTAAATGCCCACGTGAATGGAAGCCGACTCAATCGTGACCACCGACACATCCCCAGCCCCCACCGATAGCCAACGTCTCGCGTCGCTGCAACAGGCGGCAGGGAGTGTGATGCTGCGCGATGCCGAGCGGCTGGAGCGTCGCCTGGCGGGCTTATACCGCCGTCAGCGCGACAACAAGCCCATCAGCCGTGGTTTGGATGAAGTGCAGCGTGAGCTCGATCGCTCTCAGCAACAGCTTAGCCTGCGTGAAGCCCAGCAAGTCGCGCTTAACTATCCGCCCGAACTGCCGGTAGTTGAACGTAAAGAAGACATCGTTAACGCGATACGCGATCACCAAGTGGTGGTGGTGGCAGGGGAGACCGGCTCAGGCAAAACCACCCAGCTACCTAAAATGTGTTTGGAGCTTGGACGTGGTCGCCGGGGATTGATTGGTCACACCCAGCCGCGTCGCCTAGCTGCCCGCAGCGTTGCAGGGCGTTTGGCCGAAGAGCTGCAGGTCTCTCTGGGCGAACAAGTGGGTTATCAGGTGCGCTTCACCGACCAGAGCAGCCCGAGTACGTTGGTTAAATTGATGACCGACGGAATCTTGTTGGCCGAGACCCAGCACGATCCGCTGCTACTGCGCTACGACACCATCATTATCGATGAAGCCCACGAACGTAGCCTCAATATCGATTTTCTGCTCGGCTATTTAAAGCGTTTGTTACCTAAGCGCCCCGACCTGAAGATCATCATTACCTCAGCAACAATCGACGTCGATCGCTTTGCTAAACACTTTGGCACTGCGACAACGCCCGCCCCGGTCGTGGAAGTCACCGGACGTACTTATCCTGTTGAAGTGCACTATCGTCCGCTAACACGTGACGACGAGGATGAGGAAGACCGCACGCTCCAAGAGGGAATCCTGCACGCAGTGGGTGAGATCGAAGCTATTGAGCGTGAGAAAGGCTGGCTGCATGGCCCCCGGGATGTGCTGGTATTCTTACCCGGCGAGCGTGAAATTCGTGAAACCGCCGATATTCTGCGCCGTGCCGATCTAAAGGGTACCGAGATTCTGCCGCTTTACGCTCGGCTCTCCAATGAAGAGCAGAATCGTGTGTTTGCGCCACACCGAGGGCGGCGTATCGTGCTGGCCACCAACGTCGCGGAAACTTCGCTAACGGTGCCGGGCATTCGCTACGTGATCGACCCAGGGCTGGTGCGTATCAGCCGCTATAGCTACCGCTCCAAAATACAGCGTCTACCGGTAGAAGCGGTCAGCCAAGCCAGCGCCAATCAGCGCAAGGGACGCTGTGGCCGGATCGCCGAGGGCGTGTGTATTCGCCTCTACAGTGAAGAAGATTTTCTATCTCGGCCTGGTTTTACCGATCCCGAGATTCAGCGCACCAACTTAGCGTCGGTGATTCTCTCGATGCTGGGGCTTAAACTGGGTGATATTGAGGCGTTTCCGTTTGTAGATCCCCCCGATAGCCGCTTTGTTAAAGATGGTTTTCGGCTGCTGTTCGAGCTGGGTGCTGTCGATGAGCGACAGCATCTCTCGCCACTTGGCCGCAAGCTGGCACGGCTGCCGATTGACCCACGCCTGGCGCGCATGGTGTTGGCGGGCGCCGAATTCGGCAGCCTGCGCGATGTACTGATCGTGGTCTCGGCGCTGGCCATTCAAGACCCGCGTGACCGGCCTGCGGACAAACGACAAGCCGCCGATCAAGCCCACCAACGCTGGCACGATCCGGATTCAGATTTTGTCGCCTTGCTGAACCTCTGGCACGGCATCGAGAACGCCCGGGAGGCGCTGTCGGGCAATCAACTGCGCCGCTGGTGCCGCGATCACTACATCAACTACCTGCGCATGCGCGAGTGGCACGATACCTTCCGCCAGCTGCGTCAACTGCTGCGAGATATGGATATCGACGTACCCGCGCCGCCTGTACGTGATGAAGAAGAGAGCGAAGAGCAGGCTAAGCAGGCACGACGTAAAACCTCCGGTAAAGTCCACCAGGCGCTGCTTTCAGGGCTACTCTCCAATTTGGGTACGCTGGTGGAGAACCGCGAGTACCTTGGTGCTCGCAACCGCAAGTTTATGATCCACCCCGGCTCTGGATTGGCCAAGAAGTCGCCCAAATGGATCATGGCGTTTGAGATGGTGGAGACCTCCAAGCTGTTTGCCCGCACCGTGGCCAAAATCGACCCCCAGTGGATCGAACCCCAGGCGCAGCATTTGGTTAAGCGCAGCTACAGCGAACCGCATTGGGAGATGAAACGCGCCCAGGTGGTGGCCTTTGAGCAGGTCACATTGTTTGGACTGCCGATCGTGGCGCAGCGCCGGGTGCACTACGGGTCAATCGCACCCCAAGAGTCCCGGGAGCTGTTTATACGCCGGGCGCTGGTGGAGGGGGAGTTTCACACCAAAGGGGTCTTTTTTGCCCATAACCGCGCGCTGATTGACGAAGTCGAAGCGCTGGAAGACCGTGCTCGGCGGCGGGATATTCTGGTCGATGAAGATACGCTTTTTGATTTTTACGACCAGCGGATCCCGGCGGAGATCGTTAACGGCAAGGGCTTTGAGCACTGGCGCAAACAGGTCGAACAGCAAGAGCCGCAATTACTGCATTTCGATATTGATTCGCTTAAGGCACGGGATGCTGATGACGTTACCCAGGCTCAGTATCCTGATCATTTAGTTCTGGCGGGCGTTGCGTACCCGGTAAGCTACCACTTTGACCCTGAAGCCGAGGATGACGGTATTACCCTGACCGTTCCCGCCGCTATGCTGCCGCAAGTGTCGGTGCATTCGCTGGAGTGGTTGGTGCCGGGGCTGTTACGCGAAAAGTGTATTGCGCTGCTGAAGTCGCTGCCAAAAAGCATTCGCCGCCAGGTGGTGCCGATCCCAGATTGGGTGGATGCCGCGCTGGAAACCTTGGTGCCTGATCAACGCCCGTTAACCGAGGCGTTAGGAGAATTTATTCGCCGCCGCACATCAACGCGTGTGCATGCTGACGACTGGCGTTTGGATTTGCTCGAACCGCATTTGATCATGAATATTCGCGTGGTGGATCATGCGGGAGAAACCCTTGGCCAGGGGCGTGATCTACGAGCGCTGGAGCAGCGCTTTGAGGCAGCCGCCAGCGCTGGCGCCCAGGCGTTAGCCAAACAGGTGAGTTCTGAGCCTGCCGTTGCAGGGCTGCCCAAGGAGCCGCTGCCTGCTTCGCGTGTTACTACCCAGGCAGGCATTCGTGTTGAGGCGTATCCTGCGTTGGTCGCTGAAGCCAGCGAGTTCAAAGTCGCGCTGTTTGATCACCCTGCAAAAGCTGACGCCGCGCACCAGGAGGGCATCGCCCGACTGGCGATTGCCAAGCTGCCCGAACAGGTTAAAGCGATTAAGCAACTGCCAGGTGTCGAGAAGTGCGCGCTGCTATTTGCCAAAGTGGGCAGCAAGCAAGCCCTGATTGAAGACCTGCTGCTAGCGGTGTTTACCCAGATCGTCGCTCAGCACCCGCTGCCGCGCTCAGAAGGGGAGTTTGAACAGCGGCTGACGGCCACTCAGAACCAGCTTGTTGAAGAAGCAAAAGCACTGCTGGTGAAGGTGGAAGCCGCACTGCAAGGGCACTTGGCAGTCAGTAAGGTGCTCAAAGGTAAGCTCAATTTTGCCTTGGCGCTGGTGTACAGCGATGTTAGTGCGCAAATGCAGCGTTTGGTTTATCCAGGGTTTATACGCGATGCCGGTGTGTGGCTGGATGAATATCCACGCTACACCGAGGCGGCGCTACTTCGGCTTGAAAAAGCCGCTCGTGAACGTGGCCGTGATCAAATGATGATGCAGGATGTTCAGGCATTAGAGGCCCGCTTTGATGCCCGCCGCGAAAGCGAGCGTCGCGGGCGGGTGGAAGACCCGGAGTTGGTCGCTTATGGCTGGTGGCTGCAAGAACTCAGGGTGTCACTATTTGCACAGCAATTAGGTACCCGTATGCCCGTATCGGTGAAACGCCTCGAAAAGCACTGGCAAGAGATTATCAGCGTTTAGCAAGTGGTTGAAAAAGGTGCTGGAAAAACCGCTATTTTACGCACACAGTAACGTTATGGGTTCGTCGCAGGTTATGCGCTAGCCATCACTGGCCAGCCACGTCGGCAAGCCGCTTAAAGGAGATTGGCATGACACATGTGGTGATTACCGGTACAGGACTCTATACACCGGAACACGCCATTGATAATGCGGCCCTGGTGGCGGCATTTAATGCTTGGGTAGATGGTGAGAATGAGCTGCACGCCGAGGCCATTGCGCGAGGAGAGCGTGAACCGCTGGCGCACTCAAGCAGCGAGTTTATTGAAAAAGCGTCAGGGATTAAGAGCCGCTATGTGCTCGATGCGTCAGGTATCCTTGACCCACAGCGTATGCGGCCTAAACTGCCACAGCGGAGTAATGACGAACCCTCGCTTCAGTGCGAGATGGCGACCGAGGCTGCGCGTCAGGCACTGGCCGCCGCTCAAGTGGATGCCGCTGATATCGAGCTAGTGATTGTTGCCTGCTCAAATCTAGAGCGTGCCTATCCTGCCGTGGCCGTTGAAGTCCAGCAAGCACTGGGAACAAGTGGCTATGGGTTTGATATGAATGTGGCCTGCAGTTCAGCCACGTTTGCTTTGGAAACCGCGGCAAATGCGATAGCTTCCGGTAGCGTCAAGCGCGCACTGGTGGTTAATCCTGAGATTTGCTCAGCGCATCTTAATTTTCGAGACCGTGACAGCCACTTCATTTTCGGCGATGCTTGTACTGCTGTGGTACTAGAAAATAGCGCTGTTGCCGTTGCTGATGAGCAGTTTGAAATCCTCGGTACGCGTTTGATCACTCAGTTTTCCAATGCGATTCGTAATAATGCGGGTTTTTTAAATCGCGTGACGGACAGTGATCCGATGGCGTTGGATAAGCTGTTCGTGCAGGAGGGGCGGCGGGTATTTAAAGAAGTTTGCCCAATGGTGGCCAAGTTGATCACCGATCATCTGGCGTCCTTGGAGCTAAATGGAAGCGACCTTAAACGCATGTGGCTGCACCAAGCTAACCGGCATATGAACGATTTGATTGCCCGTAAAGTGTTGGGGTATGACCCAAGTGAAACCCAGGCACCGATCATTTTAGATCGCTATGCAAACACCAGCTCAGCTGGCTCCATTATTGCGTTTCACCTTCATCGCGAGCAATTCAATCAGGGCGATATTGGTGTGATTTGTTCGTTTGGCGCTGGCTATAGTGCGGGCAGTGTCGTCATTCGGCGGGTGTAGGTTTCTGTCAACGTGCTGTGGAATTGGAAAAAGGAAAATGTCATGTGGCAGTGGTTAAGTAACGACAAGTCAACGCTTTCGTGGCGCTCAAAAGGGTTGCCGCTACTGCTGGTGGCGTTATTAGCAAGCGGCGGTTGTGCCAGTACACAAATGGCAGAAAACGCCAACCCAGACGACCCATGGGAAGGCTTTAACCGTAAAGTGTTTGCATTCAACGACGTATTGGATCGCTACGCGCTTAAGCCTGTGGCAAAAGGCTATCGCACTATTACCCCTGATCCAGTAGAGACGGGGGTAGGTAACTTTTTCTCCAATTTAGGCGAAGTACGTACTGCGCTTAATAGTGTGCTCCAAGGTAAGCCTGCTAATGCGGGCCTTGCTACCTCGCGCTTTTTGATTAACTCCACCGTTGGCATTGGCGGGTTGTTAGATTACGCAACGCTGATGGAAATTACCGCGGATAAAGAGGATTTTGGCCAAACGTTGGCGGTATGGGGCTGGGATGATTCACGCTACTTGGTGCTGCCTTTCTTAGGCCCCAGTACGCTACGTGATACTACGGGCTTGCCTGCTGACATAGCCGCGTATCCGGTTACCTACGTAGAAGACGACACTGTTCGCATAAGCCTGACAGCACTCAACCTGATTGACACCCGAGCGGGGTTGCTCGACCAGGAAGAGTTGATTCGCGGTGATCGCTACCGCTTTATTCGTGACGCTTACTTACAGAGCCGCCAGTTCGAGGTGAGCGATGGAGAATTGGGCGATGACCCCTTTGCCAGCGATACCTTCGACTTTGATGATAGCGACTTTGATGACAGTGACTTTGAAGATAGCGACGCTGGTGACGACGGCGTTGGTGGCGAAAATAGCGTCGATTGAGGCTTATGATGGAGCATTCTAAGCAGTTGATCGCGGTGATCGACGAGCCGGGTCGAGAGCGCGATGCGCTGGCCGAAGCGATTACCTGTGACGACATGTGGGTATTCGCCGCTGAAGACATCGACCATTTGCCTGCGGATACGGCGCTGATCGTGGCCCACGCCAGAGCAGTGCCACGCCAGCAGTGGTCGCAGCTAACGCGACGCTTACCAACGCTGGTTGTAAGTGACTCGCGTCAGGATGCTGATCTTATCAAAGCCATTGACGTTGGGCTGGTGGATTATATCGTCCACCCTCTACGCCATGCCGAGCTGCTGCGGCGCATGATCCGTAAAGCCATCGAGCTAAATGATTTGGCCCTAGAGCGTAAGCGTGATCATGAGCGTCTTGCCGAGTTAAATGAGAGTCTAGAGACGCATTTAGCGCTACTGCGTATGGATCAGCAGAGTGGTGGTCATATCCAGCGGCGTTTACTGCCGTTACGTCCTAAAGTCATCAATGGGGTGTATTACGACTATGTATTTGCACCTTCTCTCTATCTATCCGGTGATTTTCTAGACTATCAACGTTATAACGAGCGTTATAGCGCCTTCTATTTTGCCGATGTGTCGGGGCACGGTGCGTCGTCGGCCTTTGTCACGGTACTGCTCAAATATTTATGCAATCGTTGGTTGAGTGAGTGGGATGGCCAGCAGCCAGAAAACTTGCCGCCGGATTGGCTAAAGGCGATGAACCGGGAGTTGCAGGGTACTGATATAGGCAAACATGCCACCTTATTTGTCGGTGTTATTGACCATGAGGCGCATACTCTGCACTATTCGCTCGGCGCTCAGCTTCCCATGCCGCTTTTAGCAGCAGAAGGAGAGCTACGGCGTCTTGAAGGCGAAGGAATGCCAGTAGGCCTTTTCCCCGATGTGGAGTATCCTTCGCTTAGTTGTGCTTTGCCGAACAAATTTCGTTTATGGCTTTGCTCAGACGGTGTATTGGAATGCTTGCCGGGTAAAACGCTCGACACGCGGCTCAAGGAGCTTGAGCAATTAGTAAGCGAGAGTGTCACGCTTGAGCAGTTGCGCGACCGGCTGGCAGAGACGAATGCGCTCCTTGGAGAAGGGGACGCGGAGTTTGATGCTAACCAGGAACGCGATGCTTTACCCGATGATCTAACAATCATGATGGTGAGCGGATTTGGTCATGCTGAGTGAAGAAGGCCGCATTAAAGCGGCGTTCGATTCTGGTGTTTTTGTCTTAAAGCTGTGTGGCGATGTGCGTTTAACGCTCTGCGCTACGCTGGATACCCAAGCCCAACGTCTTGCTGAGACACCGGGGTTGCGTGCCGTACTGATTGACCTGCGTGAGGCCACCAATGTGGATTCGACCGCGTTGGGTTTCTTGGCCAAGGTCGCAATGGCAGTAAAAGGGCGCTTAGAGCAGTCCCCGACCATTATTGTCGATAATGATGACGTTCGAAAAATGTTGAACGTGATGGGGTTTGCGCGCTTTTTCACTTTGATGGAAGCGCCTCTGCAGCAGGCAACAACGCTTAACGATGCTCTCGAAGAGTTACCTGAAGAGCCTGCCGACGAAGAGGGGCTGCGTGAACGCATTCTCGAAGCCCACCGTATTTTGATGCACATGAACGAGCATAACCGCGAGCAGTTTCAGCCGCTGGTTGACATGCTTGAGTCCCAAGACGCAGCCACGCACCATTAAATACCCCTCTTTAATCTGATTTGGCTTTCTCAGGGCTATCGCAGCGGGTGATCCATCGTATTACCCAATGTGCTAGCTCTGTGTGTATAGCGCTTAGCCCCGACAAGTGTCTTAAAATCAGCTATGATTAGCGGCCTATCTATTCCCGTGCGTTCATTATCGCCGTAAGGAGACCCATGCATCTTAATCCCCGCCGTGTCGCGTTGTTAGTTGCTGCCAACACGGCGCTTGCACCCTTTGCGATCGACGCCTACTTACCTGCGATGGGAATCATCGCCGAGAGTATCGGCGCTAGTATTCACCGCACTGAACTTTCCATCAGCGTGTTCTTGTTCGGCTTTGCGCTGGGCCAGCTTTGTTTTGGGCCATTATCAGATCGTATGGGTAGAAAGCCTGTACTACTGGGCGGCTTGGTGGTGTTTATGCTGGCAAGCCTAGCGATCACCACGGTCGATAGTCTCTCCTCGCTGCTTGCCTGGCGCTTTGTGCAGGCGTTGGGCGGCGGTGCTTGTGTTGTCAACTCGGCAGCCATTGTGCGTGACTGCTTTAGCGGACGAGAGGCTGCCAAAGTGATGTCGACGATGGCGATGATTATGATGCTGGCGCCGCTAGTGGCGCCAGCCGTGGGGAGTCTGTTGCTGTATGTGGCCGGTTGGTGGTTGATTTTTGTTTTCTTGGCCGTTTATGCAGGCTTTTTACTCTGGCTGCTGGGAACGCGCCTGCCTGAGACTCGCGATATGTCGCTTCCAGCGGCGTCACCGCGCCAGGTCATTCGCAATTACGCCAGCGTGCTCAAGCATCGTGAAGGGATGGGGTATATCTGCGCGGTAGCCGCTTCCTTTGCGGGCCTGTTTGCATTTGTGACGGCTTCGCCGTTTCTTTATCTCGACTATTTTGGTCTATCGCCCGGCACCTATCCGCTCGTGTTTGGTGTCAACGTGCTGGTCATTGCGCTCTCCAATCGTGTCAATATCCACCTGCTGCGCAAACGCACGCCACAGCAAAATCTACGCTTGGGGCTGCTGATACAGTTAGTGGCGGCGCTAGGGTTGGTGTTGGTCACCGCGTTAAATATGGCGTCACTCATGTTAGTAGTGCCGCTTATTATGCTCTTCACCGGCATGATTGGGCTGATTACCCCGAACGCAATCTCGGCGCTTCTGGATCACTTTGGCCATATCAGTGCCACCGCGACGGCGCTTTTAGGCGGCATTCAGTTTACCTGTGGCGCTCTCGCTGGGGTGCTGGTCGGGTTGTTTGAAGTGGAACACCTTTGGCCAATGGTGCTAACTATGTTGGGCGCTGCCCTGTTGGGGAATATCGGCGTGCGGAAATTAACCAAGTCGCCCGCCATAAGCGAGTAGCAGGGATGAATCGCAGGAATGAGCAATAAGAATGAACAGCCGTGATGGATAGCATGCTGGCCTGGGTCAATATGCCGATGAGTACCTGGTTAGCCTGCGCAGCCGTGCTGCTGCTGGGTGCCTTTGTCCAGCGCGCGACCGGTTTCGGTTTGGCCGTTATCGGGGCGCCGTTGCTGCTGATGCTTGAGCCACGCTTGGTGCCGGTCATTTTAGTGCTGTTTGGCTTTACCGTCTCATTAATGATGGTGCGTCACTATTGGCACGAGGTGCGACTGGATTCCATTGGCATGGCGTTAGTAGGGCGCCTGCCTGGCAATGCGCTGGGTATTTGGCTTCTGCTCGCCGCGCCGATGTTTCTGTTAGAAAAGCTGATCGCAATCATCGTGCTGTTTGCTGTGTTGGTGACGCTGTGCCGTTTTAAACTACCGGTAAATCGAATATCCCTATTCGGCGCTGGTGTACTGTCAGGTATCTTTGGCACCGTTGCTGCCATCGGTGGCCCACCCATGGTGATATTGATGCATGGTTTACCCGCTGATCGGGTGCGGGGGAACTTAGCCGCCTTTTTCATTTTGACCTCAATGTTGACCATTATTACTCTCGCCTTCGCTAACCAGATTCAGCTATGGCATTTTCAGGTTGCCCTTACCTTTCTCCCCGCGGTACTGGTTGGTAACGCAGTGGCGGACGCCATTGCTCATCGCTTGGATAGACGTTTACTGCAAGGCGCTTCGCTGGCGCTGTGTACCTTGGCGGCATTGGGTTTGCTGCTGTAAGCGAAAGCGAATTCCCCGCGTAGCGAAAAATCTTTCACGTATTACTCACTGTCATGAAGTTGTCATGGAACCAGTGCAAGGTATGCCTTGCGAAGGTTAGATCCCTACATGAACAGGAGTTTTTCGCATGAACCGTATTCTAAAAACCACCGTTATCGCGGCTGCTGTAATGAGCGTTGCCGGTGTTGCCCAAGCCCGTGATCAAATCCGTATCGTGGGCTCCAGTACCGTTTACCCGTTTGCCAGCTACGTAACTGAAGAGTTCGGTGCCACTACCGGCAACCCGACACCTGTTATTGAATCAACCGGTTCGGGCGGTGGTTTGCGTCTGTTCTGTAACGGTATTGGCGAAGGTACGCCCGATATCACCAACGCTTCACGTCGCATGAAAGTTGCTGAGTTTGAGCGTTGTGAAGAGAACGGCGTGACTGATATTACCGAAGCTAAGATCGGTTCTGACGGTATCGTGTTGGGCCAGTCAAGCTCCAACGATGGCGTTGATTTCACTCTTGAGCAAATTTTCCTGGCAGTAGCCGCTCAGGTGCCGGTTGATGGTGAGTTAGTCGATAACCCCTACACCAACTGGAGCGATATCGATTCCGCGCTGCCTGACCGCGAAATCTCCATTTATGGACCTCCAACCACTTCCGGTACGCGTGATGCGTTTGAAGAGCTGGTCATGGAAAGCGCCTCTTCAGAAATGGAAATTTATGGCGAAGAAGGCTATACCGATATCCGTTCTGACGGTATTTACATCGATGCTGGTGAAAACGATAACCTGATCGTTCAGCGCTTGTCAGAAGACACCGGTGCCTTTGGTATTTTCGGTTACTCTTTCCTTGAAGAGAATACCGATACTATCAGCGCGGCCACTATTGGCGGCGTAGAGCCTGAAGCTGATGCAATCAGTTCCGGAGACTATCCTATCGCGCGTTCACTTTGGTTCTACGTGAAGAACCAGCACGCTGAAGAAGTACCGCCGATGTATGAATATGTCGACATGTTTATGAGCGAGATGATGATTGGCTCAGATGGTTACTTGAAAGATATTGGCTTGATCGCACTGCCGGAAGACGAACGTGAAGAGTGGCGTCAAGCGGTAGCAGATCGCACTACAATGTCAGCAGACGTTCTTAAGTAAGTCGTTAAGTTAGAAATGAAAGTGGTCGGCAGCGAAAGCTGCCGGCCTTTCGTTTTATGACAGCGATATATTGGCGTTTGTCACATTGCTGTAATGTTTGTGCCCCAAAGTAGTCGCCAATACGATTTCATTAAGTAATGCGAGAGAAATTCGATGCAGACTAACCAGCTTCTTCTGATTTTTTGCGGTGCGTTACTACTGCTGGGGCTGCTGGCGTTTTTTGCTGGCCGTTCAAAAGCCACCCGTTTACGCAGTGCGGGCACGGCTATGTTTGCTCAGCCAGATCAATACGCCTGGTTCACCGTGCTCTCGACCGCTGGTCCAGCCGTGGTAGTGAGTGCGCTGGGGGCTTTTGTGCTGCTTTTGATGGGTGCTGATATCCCCACGCTCTATTTGCTAGCGTCAAGTTTGGTGGTCGCAGCTATAGGGCTAATGGTAAGCCTTAACCATGTAAAACCTGATTTTCACGCCCGTCAGGCCATTGAGCGGGTCATCCGCATGGTTTTGGCCGGGGCAGCGTTAATCTCCATTTTCACTACGTTCGGCATTTTGTTCTCGATTATCTCCGAGGCGCTGCGCTTTTTCCAAATGCACAGCTTCTGGGAGTTCATTACAGGCACCACATGGAACCCAGGTGCGAGCTTTCTAGCGTCAGCGGGACGTGGCGATGGTAGTGGGGCTGAGTTTGGCTCGGTACCGCTGTTTGCCGGTACCTTTATGATTACTGCTATTGCCATGCTGGTCGCTGTTCCTATCGGTCTGCTTTCCGCGATTTACATGTCTGAGTTTGCGCCACGTAATGTGCGCACCATTGCCAAGCCCGTGCTTGAAGTTCTGGCGGGTATTCCTACCGTGGTTTACGGCTTTTTTGCCGCAATTACCGTAGCGCCCATTATCGTTAACATCGCTGGTTTTTTTGGGCTCGATGCTTCCTATAACAACGCCGTCGCTCCAGGTGTCGTGATGGGTATTATGATCATCCCGTTTATCTCGTCACTGTCTGACGATGTGATCAACTCGGTGCCCGATAGTATGCGCCAAGGGTCGCTGGCATTAGGCATGACCAAAGGTGAAACCATTCGAGACGTGGTTATTCCTGCTGCTCTACCGGGGATTATTTCAGCGGCGCTCTTAGGCATGTCGCGTGCGCTGGGTGAAACCATGATTGTGGTAATGGCAGCAGGTATGCGGCCCAATCTCACCGCTAATCCGCTGGAAGATATGACCACGGTGACCGTGCGTATTGTGGCGGCTTTAACCGGGGACCAAGAGTTTGCAAGTGCTGAAACGCTGTCAGCCTTTGCCCTCGGGTTGGTGCTGTTTGCGGTAACGCTCTCGCTGAACCTGGTGTCCGTCCTGATGATCCGTCGTTTCCGCGAAAAATACCGCGTGAATAACCTGTAACGCTGAGGAACTGTTTCGATGAGCCATACTTTTGACGGAATCAGCCAGCAGCTTAAGCGGCGTCACCGTAAGTCTGCCCGCCTTAAATGGATCTCGATGGGATCATTGGGCTTGGCAGGTCTGTTTCTGATTCTGTTTTTTGCCGATATGTTAAGCAAAGGCTTACCAGCCTTTCAGCAGGCGTATATCCAGACCGAGATTAGTTACACCGAAGAAGCGCAAAGCGATGGGCGGCAGGCGTTTGATCAAGAGCTGCTACCATTAATCAGTCGCACGGTGGTGCGAGTGATTCCTATGGAGTTGCGCAACAATCCCGAAATGATCGGTACCAGCGAAGCGCAATGGGTGTTGGCAAACAGTGAGGTCGACCAGTATCTGAAGGGGCACCGGCACCGCCTGAGTGAAGAAGAACAAGCGGCGCTTGATGAGCGTGTCGAAGCGGGCCAGGTTGACCTTCGCTTCAATAGCACCTTTTTTGGATCCGGGGATTCAAAAATAGCTGAGAACGCAGGTATTCTCTCGGCAGTGGTCGGCACCGTGATGACCATGATCGTGACGCTATTAATTTCGTTCCCTATCGGGGTAATGACAGCCGTTTATTTGGAAGAGTTTGCGCCAGATAACCGCTTCACCCAGGCGATTGAAATCAACATCAATAACTTGGCCGCTATCCCATCTATTCTGTTTGGTTTGCTAGGCCTGGCTATCTTTATCAACTTCTTCGGGGTGCCGCGTTCGTCGCCGTTGGCCGGTGGTATGACACTAGCGCTGATGACGTTGCCGGTGATTATTATCTCAACCAGAACAGCGCTGCGCAGCGTGCCGGACTCTATCCGCCATGCGGCCTTTGGGGTGGGTTGTTCGCGCTGGCAAGTGGTACGCGATCACGTTCTGCCCTTGGCAATGCCGGGCATTATGACGGGCTCCATCATCGGGCTTGCTCAGGCGATGGGTGAAACAGCACCGCTGATTATCGTCGGGATGGTGGCGTTTATCCCGGATGTCGGCGCATCGTTTACCAACGCGGCCACGGTTATGCCTGCGCAAATATTTACTTGGTCAGGTGAGCCTGAGCAGGCGTTCGTAGAGAAAACGGCCGGCGGTATTTTGGTGCTACTCACCATACTCATCTCACTCAACGCCTTCGCCGTTGTGTTACGTAAGAAATTTGAGCGTCGCTGGTAGGCCAGCGCGATAGAGGACATGACTATGAATAGCCAAGCACCTGTAATGAACGACCAGCATGCACCTGCGGTTGGGCAGCCCTACACGCGTAACAATCAGGCCTGCCACGATTTGAGTATCCGGGTTCGCGATTTGAACCTGTGGTATGGCAAAAACCAAGCGTTGAATAACCTTAATATTGATCTGTTTCAGAAAAATGTGACGGCGCTAATTGGCCCTTCCGGGTGTGGTAAATCGACCTTCTTACGCTGTCTGAATCGCATGAACGATTTGATTCCTAGCGTGCGTACCGAAGGTTTGGTTGAGATGGATGGGCGGGATGTAAATGCTCCCAAAATGGATGAAGTAGCGCTGCGCCGCCGGGTGGGGATGGTCTTTCAAAAGCCGAATCCATTTCCTAAATCGATTTATGAAAATGTTGCTTACGCCCCGCGCATGCACGATTTGGTTAGCCGCAAAGCGGAGCAGGATGAGCTGGTTGAAAAGGCGTTGCGTAGCGCTGGCCTTTGGAACGAAGTGAAAGACAAGCTACAAGAACCTGGTACTTCGCTATCGGGTGGCCAACAGCAGCGCTTATGTATCGCCCGCGCTATTGCCGTTCAGCCTGATGTGATCTTGATGGACGAACCAACGTCGGCGCTTGACCCGATCTCGACCGCGACTATCGAAGACTTGATGGATAAGCTAAAGGAAGAGTTCACCATTATCACCGTGACCCACAATATGCAGCAGGCAGCGCGGGTAGCGGACTATACGGCGTTCTTCCACCTGGGAGAAATTATTGAGTACAACGACACCAAAGTGATGTTCTCAACCCCCGCTAAGAAAAAAACCGAAGACTATATTTCCGGTCGTTATGGTTAATTAATGTCGTTCAAACAGGCCCATCGTCATCCGGTGGGCCTGTTTTTAATGTGTATTTTTTTATACACTCATATATGTTTATGCGTATATAAGCGAGATCCTGCTTAGAAATGAACAGCTTTAAAAATAGAAAACCAAGAAACTAAAAATCTGCAAATAAACACCAAAAAGCAGCGATTCTAGGAGGCACCATGGCACTTCGAATTGGTATCAATGGATTGGGACGTATTGGGCGCTTAACGCTGAGAATTTTGTGGCAAAAAGTGTCGACGGGTGACGTTGAGCTTGTGCGCATTAATGATCCGGGTGGCGATGCGGCAACCTTTGCCCACTTATTTGAATTTGATTCTGTACATGGCCACTGGTCTCCGGGGAAGGGCATTACAGCCGCCGATGACGCTATTGTTTTCGACGGTAAATCCGTTGCCTTTAGCGCCAACAAAGCAATTGCCGATAGCGATTGGTCCGGCTGCGATGTAGTCATCGAGTGCTCAGGCAAAATGAAAACCACTGAAAAGCTTCAAGCGTACCTCGACCAGGGCGTTGGACGTGTAGTGGTGAGTGCGCCTATGAAAGAAGCGAGCGTGCTCAATGTTGTCGTGGGGGTAAA
>NZ_PJBT01000038.1:0-15401 GCF_002836035.1 Halomonas sp. MES3-P3E
AAGTCGATATTATCCTCAGCCTGTCCGCCGAGTGGCTATTCCGAAGCCAGATGGAAGCGAACGAGAACTGGGGATACCCACCGTGACTGACCGTCTTATCCAACAGGCACTGCTGCAAGTTCTACAACCGCTGATCGATCCCACTTTTAGCGAGCACAGCTACGGCTTCCGTCCGGGCCGCCGTGCCCATGATGCCGTACTAGCTGCTCAGAGCTTCGCCCAACAGGGTTACCACACCGTTGTCGATGTTGACTTGTCTCGATTCTTTGACCGAGTCAATCATGACATCCTGATAGACCGCCTGAGGAAACGCATCCAGGATAATCGTGTTATCCATCTGGTTCGTGCGTATTTGAATGCGGGAATAATGGAGGGAGGGGTGGTCATTTATCGGCATGAGGGGACACCGCAGGGTGGCCCATTATCGCCGCTACTGGCCAATATCCTGCTGGATGAGGTGGATCGCACACTGGAACGTCGCGGACACCACTTTGCTCGCTATGCCGACGACTGCAACGTTTACGTGCGTAGTCAGAAAGCAGGGGAGCGAGTCATGGCTTTGCTACGTCGCTGTTACAGTAAGCTGCGCTTGACGATCAATGAGTCCAAAAGTGCGGTCACCAGCGTGTTTGGTCGCAAGTTCCTGGGCTACGCCCTATGGGAAGCTAAGGGTGGAGATGTCCGACGTGGTATATCAGCAAAAGCGTTGGGGGCATTTAAACAGCGGATTAGGCAACTGACACGCCGAAATGGCGGACGCAGTATCTCACAGGTCGTCGCCTATCTACGACGCTACCTTTTAGGCTGGCAAGGCTACTTTAAGCTGTCGCAAACACCTCGTATCTGGCGGTCGCTGGACGGGTGGATACGACGACGGTTAAGAGCTTTGCACCTTAAGCAATGGCGTCGGGGTAAGACGATTTATCGTGAGCTGATGCGTCTTGGCGCTACGCCGAGGGTAGCACAATCGGTGGCGGCGTTGAGTCGTCGCTGGTGGCACAACAGTCTGTCGGGAGTCCATCATGTATTAACGGTGGCCTACTTTGATCGGCTGGGCGTGCCCCGTCTCTCATAACCTCAACTTCTCGAACCGCCCGGTGCGGACCCGCATGCCGGGTGGTGTGGCAGGGGACCGGTCAGCCATGCTGACCGCCCCTATGCCGATTGTGTTTAGTCACTGCGGTGGGGATGTTGCACCGATCCCGCAACAGCTATGGCTTTCAACATTGGCACGATCTTTCCCAATAGATTTCCTGCACTGGTTGCATTCTTAGGTGGGAATGTTGCACAGCAGATCATCTAGTAGGCTGCGCTAGCATTATTTTTAGGGTTAGCGAAGCTGTTGACTATATTGTATGTATCTTATGTATAATACATACATACAATACATACACTAGGAGATAGCCCGGCATGACTATTAAGCCGGAAATACGGCAACGCATCATTGATGCTGCCGAGAAGCTGGTATCCGAAGGCATCGACAGGCCCACCAATGAACAGGTGCGCGAATGCCTGGGTGGTGGCTCCCTGTCGCATATTTCCCCGGTCATGCGTGAGTGGCGCGATAGCCTAAAAGACAATGCCATCGCTGTGCGAGAAATGCCGAATGAGATCCGCACTGTCTTGGAGCGGGTTGGAGCTGAACTATGGCGCTCCGCTAGCCAGCACGCTGATGAAGAAGTCGAGAAGATACGCGCAGAGTCCGAACAGCGCGAGAAAGCTGCCAACGAAGAGCGAGATGAGGCGCTACGCGAGATTGAGCGACTAGAGGCCAGCATCGCAACCTTGCGTGAACACGGCCATCAGGATGGGCAGCGCATTGAGCAGCAGACGGAGGAGATCCATACGCTTGTGACGGAGAATGCCACCGCAAGGCAGCGGGCAGCGGATGCTATGGGACGAGTTACCGATTTACAAGACCAGCTCTCCCGCCAGAATCAGCAATTGGAAACCATGCGTGTTGAAGCGCAACGGCAACAAACGTTGGTCGACCACTTGCGAGACGAGAAAGCCGATAGCAGCGCCCGGTTGGCCACAATTGAAAGCGAGCTTAAAGCCGCTACACGGGAACTGGAAACCTCTAGTAAACGTGAATTGCAGCTCCAGAAAACGCTCGAGGCCGTCAACGAAGACCTCTCTTCTCTTCAGCAGGAACATGCCAGCCTACGTGCGGAGAATGCCTCTGTTATGAGGCGCAGCGGTGAGCTGCAGGACGAGAACGCAACGCTTCGTACCGATCTCGACAAGATCAAGACATCTTCCAGCGACGCCCGTAGCGAGCTGAAGACAGCGACTAAGCGGATTGAGGAGTTGGCAAATATTCAGGAAGAGCACTCAGAAACCCGGACACAGCTGGCAATCGCTTTATCCCGCGAAGAGGATCTGCGCAAGCAGTTAGCTGACCATCAGAAACGGCTAAAATCAAACAAAAAAGACTAGGGACCAAAGGCAGAGTGATGAGGTACAGGTCAGCCAGGTTACTGACCGGGCTCATGCTGATAATGGCACCAACCGTGGCCACTGCTGATATTATCATAGGCACCTGGTACGTGCGCCAGCTTGGCTGATTACCGATTGCCAAAGTGATACACCCTGGTAGAAGCGCAGAATGGATTCTTCTCCAGCACGAGCAAGTTCAAACCCAAATTACACCGGCTTTCCAATCCTTATATCTAGGGAGGGAAAGATTACTGAGGAAGCCCTGGACATTTGTATAGCGCATCTGATCAAGCGTGGCAGGGTTCAATCCAGGAAGTCGTGGATAACATGCCGGAAAGCGTTGTATCAGTTCTTTGGCTGGTGTGAGGTGACGGGCACCTGATTTAGTGAAACGTGACTTTACGGCCATGCGTCCAAATCAGCTTTGGGTGGCCGATTTTACCTATGTCGCTACCTGGTCTGGCTTCGTTTACGTTGCGTTCGTTATCGATGTTTATGCACGCTGTATCGTGGGTTGGCGTGTAGCGACGTCGATGAGAACGGCACTGGTGCTGGACGCTCTGGAGCAAGCCCTGTGGGCACGAAAGCACAGGCAAGGGTTAATCCACCATAGTGATAGAGGAAGCCAATATCTCTCGATCCGCTACACAGAGCGTATGGCTGATGAGGGTATCGATGCCTCAGTCGGCACCACCGGTGACTCCTACGACAATGCGCTGGCCGAGACCATCATCGGCTTATTCAAAACGGAGGTGATTCACCATCGTGGACCATGGAAAGGGCGAGATGCCGTTGAGTATGCCACGCTGGGATGGGTTGACTGGTTTAACAATCGCCGACTGCTGGAACCCATAGGAAACGTTCCACCAGCAGAACGAGAAAGGACGTATTATCGTCATTTGGAGGAGTCGGGTGAAGCTGCCTGACTCAAACAAACCGGTCTCCGGAATAACCGGGGCGGTTCAGTATAAGAACCCCCAGTGCGGCTGTTGTGACGAATATGCGCGCCATCTTGAGGAACTTGGCGTAGACGTCACCGTTATTGATGACGTCGAGCTGGGTGATATCAAACAACAGGCGGGCGTACCCTATGGTCTGGGATCGTGCCATACCATCGAAATCGGCGAGTATTGGATCGAGGGCCATGTTCCGATGGAAGCCGTACAGGCGCTGTTTGAGCAACAGCCTGATGTAGACGGCATTGGCCTAGCAGGTATGCCCATCGGTACACCGGGGATGCCAGGGCCTCAGGAAGAGCCCTATGACGTGTATTCCTTTACGGATCAAGAAGACAAGGCGTTTATGACGCTGTAGTAGGTTTTGGATGACATAATTAGACCTCTTGTACTACATGAGATGTTTGTTAAGCACCAGGTGTGTTTCGAGATGATTTGAAAATTGGTTGCGTCAGATGCTCTCTAACGTGCGACATGTTCAAGAAATCATCCAGAAATTGGCGGGGCCTTTCCCAGGGTTCGCTGATACTTTTAAGCACCCTAAATCCAAAAATGAACAGATACCCTGCGAAGCCTCGGTGAGGAATGCTTTTAACAAGGTCGCTATTGGGCACGGTGACTCAGCGAAGGTGCTATGTGCCACATTAGGCTATTGCCGTATTGCTGGTAAGAGCATCCTGCGCGCAAACCAGATGCCAGGTGCACTTCTGGTGAAGCGTCATACTGCCAACCTTCAGTGGCGGGCGAGAATCTTCGCTGCGATGGGCGAAGTGATCATTTGAACCACTGCAAAAAAAGCGGCTGGAATGGCGATTTCTGATGGCAAACCGGAAGCAGCGACAAACGCTGCGGCAATGCTGAATTCCTTTTTACTGACCGTGAAAAGATAGGTAATCACCTCTTTGCGATCGGAGGTGAGTAACCGTGAGGACATACCTACCAGGTATCCAATCAAATTGAGGCACAGGGCCGCCCCCGCAATCACAAACGCATACCAACCATAGCCAATGATCGTGGAGGCATTCGGCCCGACCACGGCGAGTAGGATCAGCAGATACAGAATCGACCCTATCCCTGCATACGCTGAATCATGCCGTGCAAAGAAAGCCGAGAACCTTGTACGCAAGCTGACCCCAATCACGGTAGGAAGAAGCACGATTAGTGTTAATTCAAGAATAATTGATCCAAGCGGCACGTCTAACTGAAGGCCGGTGAGCCATAAAAACAGGAAGGGAACAATAAACGGACATAACGCGGTGTTGACTGCGTTGAAAACAGCGGCAAGCGCCACATTGCCTTTCGCCATCAGTACCAAAAGAGGAGAAGACACATCTGTCGGCAGCGTGCCGAGCAAGGTTTGGCCAGCAGCCAGCGGGCCGCTTCCAAAAAATAGACGGCCCGTTAGCCACCCGGCAATCGACATAGGCCCATAGACCAGCCCCAATGCCAACAACTGCCGTGACGGCTTTCGGAACACGATGCGCACTGCATGCGCATCGAATGTGAGGCTGATAATCAACATCAGTAATGCCAGTAATGGCCCAATCGCGAACTTAAGCATTATTCCGGTGGCCGGAAAGAGTAAGCCTCCCCCCGCGACGACGATTACAAACCAGACAAGGTGCGCCTCGACAAAATAAATGAATCTACCCATGGTGGATTGGACGTTACCGGTTGAAGTGGATTGAGCCCCGCACCTAAAACATGATCACCTTCGGCCCAGCACACAAAGGCTCCTTGGTAGCTAGGGACGTGCTTCCCAATCCAGCGATGCAAATAGATAATGCTCAAGGGTTGAAGCTTTAGTTGCTAGAGGTTTTATAGTACCAAGAACAGATAATTCGAGAGAGGGTAACAGATGGGACATCATCATGATCATCCCCACATTGATCCTGCCTCTGGCGACCGGCGCGTCAGCATCTCCATTTGGGCCAATGGGCTCTTAACCATCGCTCAAATCGTCGGTGGCATTATGGCGGGGAGCCTATCGCTGATCGCTGATGCGTTACATAACTTTTCTGACTTGGCAGCATTAGTCATTGCCTTTGCTGCTCGTAAAATCGCCAGACGGCCTGCCGATGTGCATATGACCTTTGGCTATGGCCGCATCGAGATAGTGGCAGCACTCATCAATTACACCACCCTCATTATTGTCGGTGTCTACCTGATTTACGAAGGCGCTATGCGGATGGTCGATCCCCCTGAGATAGAGGGATGGACGATCGTGATTATTGGTGGCGTCGCGCTCGTCGTCGATGCCCTTACCGCCATGCTCACGTGGTCAATGCAAAAAGAGAGTGTCAATATCCGCGCCCTTTTTCTGCATAACTTATCGGATGCGTTTGCCTCCATCGCCGTGATTATCGGTGGTTCGCTTATTTTACTGTACGACATGCGCTGGGTAGACCCCGCGATCACGATAGGGATTGCGCTATATATTCTTTACCTAGCCTTCTCTGAAATTGGCGGCCCTATCCGTACGCTAATGCTGGGATCTCCCCCGGACATTGACGGGCAGGCAGTCGTTGAGACCGTACGAGATATCGAGGGAGTCCAGGATATTCACCATGTGCATCTATGGCAGATGCAGGAAAACATGGCAGCCCTTGACTGCCACGTGGTTCTGACAGAAACCGGCTGGCAGCAGCTTGAATCCGTCAAAGCAGAGATCAAGGAGCAGCTTAAAATGCGCTTCAGTATTGCTCATTCCAGCCTAGAGTTTGAGCATAGTGACCACGCGCATCAAAATGCCAATCTATATGGGCATGAGTGACAGACCGAGGCCGGCTCCCAGCTCAGGTAGATAGCGAGCAGCTTACTCCCATAGCGATTGGCTTATTTTTCAACCCTACTTTTCCACCCCATCGTTGAGACAGAGAGAGAAACATGTTCAAAAAAGCGTCTTTTATATTGGCCGGTACGTTAATGCTGACCGCTGCGATCGTCGCCGTATCGAAGCCTGCCCTCTTAGACATGCAAGCTCAGGCAGCAAAAGAGAGCGGTGTCCAGGCCGAGGACTCCTTGGTGCGTTCACACTCCCCCATCTTGGGACGAGAAGACGCGCCGGTGACGATTGTGGAATTCTTCGATCCGGCTTGCGAAGCCTGCCGTGCTTTCTATCCCCTGACAAAAAGTATTCTGGAAACCTACCCAGAAAAAGTGCGGCTCATCGTGCGCTACACTCCTTTCCACGGCGACGTATCGGACAAGGCCATTCGGGTATTAGAAGTTGCTCGTCGTCAGGGCGTCTTTGAACCGGTACTGGAGAGGCTGCTGGCTCGCCAGGATCAATGGGCTTCACATGGCAGTTTTGATGAATCCGCTATCCTCGATATCGCGAGCCAAGGAGGCCTTGATTTAGCGGCTGCCGAAGAGCAACTGACTTCTGCTGAGGTGCAGGCGGTGATTGACCAAGACATGGCGGATGTCAGAGCCAATCAGATTCGCCAAACACCTACCTTTTTTGTCAATGGCGAGCCTTTAGACCCCTTTGGTATGCAAGAGCTGATTGATGCCGTCGAGAGTGAAGTAGCGGAGATCTCTGGGGAAGAGGATGGCCAGTGATGCAGCGCTGGTGGTTACTAGGCTTGGTGGGCTTTTACCCCTTGCTAGCCGAAGCCAATTGGCAAACGCATCTGTCATTGCCTCCGTCTGAACTTAGCCCTGTCAAGTTACAGGCGGCTAGCGAGCAAGAAGGCACATTACCGCTCGATAGCGTTGATACCCTAACCTTTGGGCGTGATGTCGTCATTGATACCACCCTCTACGAGGCCTTGGCAGCAGAAGGTGTCCCAACGCGTTTCGCCACTAAACTGGAAACACTGCTCAGCGAGTTTATCGCAGCGCCGCTGGAGTTTTCTGGCAGTGAACGTATTCAATTAGTGTGGGAGGAAGATCGACGCCAGGACGGCGCCCGTGTTGGGCCACCACGCCTCAGTTATGCCGCTCTGCCTGATCAGGCAGAGCCCTTGGAGGTCATATGGCCGGTCACCCAAAAGGGGGACGTAGCTCTTTTCAAAAGCGACACCCTGCTAGGCACGTTGCGGTTGCCCGTGCTTAGTGCCCGCTTAACGTCTCGCTTTGGGAATCGGCGACATCCTGTGTATGGAGGGATGCGTCCTCATAATGGAATTGACTTGGCTGCGCCGACAGGAACGCCGGTCATTGCCACCGCACCTGGGCGCGTATTCTTTATGGGTCGCCAAGGGGGATATGGGCAGGTGATCGAGGTGGAGCACGACACAGGGGCCATTAGTCGCTACACACACCTTAGCCGATTCTCCCCACAGCTAGTGGTTGGGGATTTAGTCAATGCGGGAGAGTCGCTCGGAGAGGTAGGTTCCTCCGGGGTCGCCACGGGCCCCAACCTGCATTACGAAGTGAGAGTCAATAACCAGCCTGTTGATCCCCTTGGTCAAGGTCAACGCATCATGTTGGGCGAACAGTCGACTCAAAGTGAATATCAAGCGTCACTTTACGAGGCAAGAGATCGCTTAGAACAAGCTATCGGTACGGCTTCTATTTACGATCTGATTTCACTTAACGAGCAATAAAATTTGGATAAGTGGATTAAATGGTGGGTGTCACCGTTGCATGAGAGTGAGGCAAACCGACCTCTCATCGGAATATCTGGTTGATGCTTGAGCCTACTGTGAGTACATATTTCCTTCGCTAATTCCGGCAAGAACGCCACACGCTTCAATTTCTCGATCATCATTGCAACATGCTCGCAGTGAAACGAGATGTTTCTCAAGCGTTTGCAGAGCGGTTATCTGCGATTGCACATGAGAGATGTGCTCATCAAGCATTGCGTTGACGGCAGTACACGGCTGGTGAGGGTCGTCCTGATAGCGTTGTAGCTCGCGAATCTCTGTCAGTGACAGATCAAGGATTCGACAGTGACGGATAAAGGCAAGCCGCTCACCATGCTTCTCGTTATAAATGCGGTAACCATTCTGCTGGCGGTCTGGCAGCGGCAACAGGCCCTGTTTTTCATAGAAGCGGATCGTCTGCGTGTCGATACCCGCTATCTGGGCTAACTGACCAATGCGCATCAGGCTTACTCCTTAACGGATCATCTGTCTTATTGACCTTATAGTGACTATATAGTTTTAAATGATGACAAACTATGTTGGCTAACTGGAGCCGTACCGTGCGTAAAACCGGTGGAGGCCCATGTGGCTGCGACGCAACGTCTGCAACGGATACCGATATGCCGGTCTTCTCCGAAGCGTCAGGGAAGTATGTCAGTGTGTATGCCGTGCCGAAGATGGATTGTCCTTCAGAAGAACGGATGATCCGCTTGGCGCTGAATGGCTTTGATGAGATTCAAACGCTGTCATTTGACTTGTCGAACCGCCGGTTGGAGGTCTTGCATGATGGTGAGGCTGAGCCCATTACCGCAAAACTGGCAACCTTGGGGCTAGGTGCTTCTCTTCAGGAAACTGTCATTGCCGACCCAGAGACAATTAGGGCCGCTGAGAGCTCGGCGGCTTCTGCGACGCAGGAGTCTGGCACCCTGCGCGTGTTGCTCGGCATCAATGCGCTCATGTTCGTGGTGGAAATGACTGCTGGCCTGATCGCCCAGTCTACCGGCTTGATCGCTGATTCCCTGGACATGTTTGCCGATGCAGCTGTCTATGGCCTGGCCCTCTATGCCGTAGGGCACAGTGCGAAGATGCAGATACGTGCCGCGCATCTGGCTGGGGTACTGCAACTGATTTTGGCTATCGGCGTGCTCGTCGAAGTGTTGCGACGTTTTGTATTCGGTAGTGAGCCTGAATCGCTGATGATGATGGCCATCGCCTTCGTCGCGTTGATCGCCAATACCGGTTGTCTGCTATTGATATCCAAGCACCGCGAGGGCGGCGCACATATGAAGGCAAGCTGGATATTCTCGGCCAATGATGTGCTGATCAATATGGGTGTCATCACCGCCGGTGCCTTGGTCGCCTGGACGGGGTCTAGCTACCCTGACCTGATTATCGGTACCATCGTGGGTCTGATCGTCCTCAACGGCGCCCGGCGCATCCTAGCGCTCAAGGCATAAGGCTGCACGGTATGCAGCTATCGATGCCTGGGACACTTAATCGAAGTGGCTGTACAAGTGCGCTAGGCCTGAACGACTACGAGTAGCGTGAGGTCCGGAACTAGTAAGGCAGCGTATCTAGGAATCTACCAAGGAAGGAAGATGATGGATAGTATTTGGCTGGTACTCGGCTTGGCGCTGTTGCCCGCGTTGGGAAACTTCAGTGGCGGGCTTGCTGCGGAGGCCTCCCGAACGACAGGGCGCCGTCTCAATTACGCCCTTCACGGTGCTGCCGGCCTCGTCATTGCGGTGGTGGCGGTGGAAATCATGCCACGTGTGCTGGAGAGCCTTTCAGCCTGGCTAATCGCCCTCGCTTTCGCGCTGGGTGGCATTGTTTACGTAGGCCTTGAGAAGCTCGTTGAGAGTCTCCAGAAGCGGCAAGGTCAGCAGAAAGAAGGCAGTCAGACGAGTGTCTGGATGATCTATATCGCCGTGTCCATCGACCTGTTCAGCGATGGCCTCCTGATCGGGGCGGGGTCGGCGGTCTCACCGTCGGTCGCGATAATCCTGGCGGCGGGGCAGGTGCTCGCGGATGGCCCTGAGGGGTTTGCGATGATCGCCAACATGAAAGACAAAGGAATTCCCCGCAGCAAGCGCTTGCTGATCTCTGCCTCCTTGGCGGTTCCCGTACTCTCGGCAGCCATCTTCGCTTATTTCGTGCTCAGGGACCTACCGGAAGCGTTCAAGCTAGCGGCATTGACGTTCACGGCAGGCCTTCTCACGGTCGCTGCCATCGAGGACATGATATCCGAGGCTCATGAGAGCGGAGAAGATACCCACGTCTCGCCGCTGGCCTTCATAGGCGGCTTTGTCCTGTTCGTTCTGGTATCGGCAGGCTTGGAAGGGGTTGTGTCACAAGGCTAATGTACAGCTCTCCAATAAAGCCCCTGTCGTGCTGACCCACGAAGCAGCCCCTGTTTACGGTGCACCTAATCGTGGACAGAAATATTCACTTTCCCCCCAGGTCAGTCCCGCCGAATGGGTTGATGTGCAAGAATGCCAAGCGTGGGCTATTCACGTTGGCGGTCATGGACGATTGCCACCCTTACGGGGCTTGTTGAGCCATTGGGTGGCTTATTAGGCGCTGGGGTCGTCAGCATGTCACAAGCGTTGCTTCCCTGGGGATTGGCCTTTGCGGCGGGAGCGATGCTGTATGTGATCAGTCATGAGATTATTCCCGGAACTCATCGGAGCGGGCACAAAAAAAGGCCACGCTGGGCCTTTCCATCGGATTGGTACTCATGCTGTTTTTGGATGTTTCTCTGGGCTAACCATTGGGCGTGGGGCGTAGCGTTAGTTCTAACCCAAGTCGTGAGCCCCTCCGTGCGATTTTTCAGTGATACAGAGCTGATGATCACTGATGACCTCAATGATTCGGCAGCTTCCCACTTTGCCACCGGCACACTGCGTGACCATCCGTTGAAGCTCCTCACGCAGTGCGGACAGTCGCTGAAGGCGGGACTCCACTTTCTTTAGGTGATGCGTGGCGATGGCATCGACTTCTTGGCAAGGCATATCAGGCTGATCTGACATGGCCAAAAGCTCTCGCACTGACTCCACCGAAAAGCCAAAGTCTCGGGCATGACGAATGAAGGTCAAACGCCGCACAGCGTCGTCTCCATAGCGGCGCTGCCCTCCGCCGGTTCGTGTTGCATCGCGCAGCAGCCCAATACGCTCGTAATAACGAACCGTTTCAGGTTTGCAATCGGCTCGTCGTGCTAACTCACCAATGCTGATACTTTGCCCCATCATCGACATGGTAAAACTCCTTACGTAGGGCTTGAAGCTATAGTTGCTACAAGGTTTACACTTCAAAACCATAGCCCATTGAGAGAAGAGGCACCATGAAAACATCAACGCAGGCGACAGCGACTACCTTTTTGACGCTGCGTGTTGAAGGCATGGACTGCGGCGGTTGTGAGCGCAAGGTCGTGTCGGCGCTAGAGCGGCTGGACGGCATTGAGGAAGTCACGGCAAGCTCGGTCACGGGATCGGTGAAGATTCATCACCATGATCACGGGGCCCCCTCGCGAAAGACCATTGAGGGCATTCTGAACGAACTAGGCTATCAAGTGACTTCCCCTGATGGCCAAACACGCGCATCTGGTTCTTCATCCCCTTGGTGGCAAACCGCTAAAGGGCGCTTGGTCATTATCACAGGAAATCTGCTGATCGTAGCCTTCGCGCTTCGTTTAGCATGGCCTGCGCTGGGTAATGTGCCGTTCATTCTGGCCACGCTGGTCGGCTTAATGCCCATTGCGCAGAGTGCCTGGGGCGCCCTCAAAATGCGCAACCCCTTTACCATCGAGATGCTGATGTGCATCGCTGCGCTTGGCGCATTGGCCATCAATGCTGCCGCTGAAGCTGCGATGGTCGTGTTCTTGTTCGCCGTAGGTGAGCTACTCGAAGGGGTAGCTGCTTCACGGGCGCGCCGCAGTATCTCAGCCTTGGCAAATTTAGCACCCTCAACGGCGAGGCTGATGGACAATGGCCATCTGCGTGACGTCTCGGCGGAGTCACTTAAACCCGGCCAGCGTGTGCTGGTGCGGCCCGGTGATCGCGTTCCCTGCGATGGACGCATCCTGGTGGGCACCTCCGACATTGACGAGTCGCCGGTAAACGGCGAGTCCATACCCCGTTCGCGAGCGCCTGGTGATGACATTTTTGCTGGCACAGTGAATCTTGATGCCGCCCTGGAGGTGGAGGTAACACGAGGCGCTGATGACAATACGATCGCACGCGTTATTCGCCTGGTTGAAGAAGCACAGGCCGCCAAGGCACCGATAGCACGCTTTATTGATCGTTTTGCGTATTACTATATGCCCGCCGTCGTCTTACTCGCCCTCCTGATGGCGATAGTGCCACCGCTGGTATCGACCATGGCATGGTCGGAGTCGATTTACCGTGCGTTAGCATTGCTGTTAATCGCATGCCCCTGCGCGTTAGTCATTTCCACCCCAGCCGCCATCGCCGCAGGCCTCTCGGCGGGCGCTCGGCGCGGCCTATTGATCAAAGGGGGAGCCGTTCTTGAACAGTTAGGTAAGCTTCGCTTGGTGGCATTAGATAAAACGGGCACCCTCACTGCGGGTACTCCAAGAGTCACAGATGTGGAGTCTTGGATCGCTGAGGAAGACGATAACAGCGTATTGCGGCTCGCCGCCGCGATAGAGCGAGATTCCAGTCACCCTATCGCCACGGCTATCGTTGAGCATGCCCGACAATCGGGCCTAAACCTCCCCACCGCCACCGGCAGCCGCGCTCTGGCGGGGCGCGGTGTCTCAGGCCAGGTGGAGGGTCGCGAGCTGAGCTTAATGACGCCTCGTCACCTTCACGAGAAAGTCATCCTTGAGGAAAGTCTCAGTGCTCGGATTGTCGCGTTAGAAGAAGCCGGTAAGAGCCTCGCTCTCCTCGTCGAAGGCGAGCGTTTACTGGGCTTGATCGCGGTTCGCGATGAGCCACGCGAAGATGCCATTGAAGGCCTAGCGGCGCTATCCCGTTTAGGCGTACAGGCGGTCATGCTCAGCGGTGATAATGCCCGCACCGTCGCTGCCACGGGGGGTCGCTTAGGCATTGAAGCGTACGGCGAACTAATGCCTGAAGACAAGGCAGCGTATGTTCGAGACTGGCAAGCGGCTGGCCGTGGCCCCATCGGTAAAGTAGGCGATGGCATCAACGATGCACCGGCACTCGCGGCAGCCGATGTGGGTATCGCGATGGGGGGCGGCACGGATGTGGCGTTGGAAACCGCCGATGCAGCCTTGCTCAAGAACCGCGTTACCGGCATCGCTGAGCTGATAGACCTCTCTCGTGCCACGCTGCGCAATGTGAAAACCAACGTTGTTCTCGCCCTTGGCTTAAAAGCCATTTTCCTAGTTACAACGGCGCTGGGTATTACCGGCATGTGGATTGCGGTGATGGCCGATACCGGTGCTACCGTCCTGGTGACGTTGAACGCCATGCGACTGCTGGGTTACCGCTTTTCGCCCAGTACCGCAATGACAGGCCTGTCACAAGGAAAAGTAACCTCATGAGAACAGTGCAACACGATAGCCCTTCACGTCGCTGGCCATGGTTCACATTAGCTTGCGTGATGGCTCTAGCCGATCAACTGGTCAAGGAAATTGTGCATGCTCAGATGTCGTTTGGCCAAGTCATTCCGCTAACGCCGTTTTTTAACTGGGTTTATACCGGGAACACAGGAGCCGCTTTCAGCTTTCTCGCAGAAGCAGGGGGTTGGCAGCGCTACCTCTTTCTTGGTTTAGCGTTGGTGGTGGTCGTCGTATTGGTTGTGCAGCTATGCAAACCCCTGTCGCGCTTGGAGGCCTGTGCGTACAGCCTGATTCTTGGCGGCGCGCTCGGTAATACTGTTGATCGCTTAGCGCGAGGGTACGTCGTCGACTATCTGGACATTTACTGGGGCGAATGGCATTGGCCCGCCTTTAACATGGCCGATATCGCGCTATTTGCCGGTGTATTGATGTTCGCGGTGGCGTTATGGCGTGAAAGTCCTGCTTTTAAGCGCTCTGAGTAACGCTATGGATGTGGTCGATAAAGATAAAGAATATACGCTTTTTGCTGGGCGCTCCTCACCAATAGTCGATTGCGTTGTAGCGCTCGCCGCTGGGGTGCTGACCACCTTGAGTGCCGCCCCCTTTTCCCTATGGTGGCTTGGCCCAGTGACCGTGGCACTGGTCTATTGGAAGATACAGTTGCTAACGCCCGCCATGGCCACCCTGCGTGGGTGGTGCTATGGGGTAGGCCTGTTCGGTTCAGGCACGTCGTGGGTCTTCGTTGCTATTCACGATTTCAGTGGCACCGGGGCCTTGGTGGCGATGTTCCTCACCACTCTTTTTGTCAGCGTCCTGGCGCTCTTCTTTGCAGTCCCCTTTGGGCTCTATCGACGCATCACGGGGCCACGGTTCGCCTTTCTTAGCTTTGCCGGTATGTGGGTGGTGAGCGAATGGCTACGCACTTGGATGCTCACCGGCTTTCCCTGGTTATTGCTGGGCACCTCTCAGATTGATTCTCCACTAGCCCCATGGGCGCCCGTTGGTGGTGTGTACTTGCTGTCACTCATGACCGCGCTGACAGGTACGTTAGGGGTAGAGGTACTGCGTCGCCGCTGGAGTTTCCTTGTCCCAATGGCCGCCTTGTGGATCGTTCCATTCCTATTGCCCGCCCAATGGACAACCCCGGCTGGCAAGCCCATCCGGGTGGCATTGCTGCAAGGGAATCTTGACCAGCGCATTAAGTGGACTGCCCAAGGGCAGCGCGAGGCGATCAGTATCTACACGGCGATGACACGGGAGCAAGCAAGGGATATCGATCTCATCGTTTGGCCCGAGGCAGCCCTTCCCATGCTTGAGCAGGAAGCACAGCAAATACTTGAGCAAGTAGCGTCCGACCTGGGGCCTGACACCGCCTTGTTGACCGGCATTTTGCAACGCGACAGTGAAGGGCGCTCTTATAACAGCGTCATAGGGCTAAATGATGTGCAGGGCGAATACCAGAAGGCGCACTTGGTGCCCTTTGGCGAGTATTTGCCATTCCAAAGTCTCCTCGCTGGCACCCTTGCTTTTTTCGACTTGCCAGTACCTCGCCTGACCCCAGGGTCAGGCGAACAGGCTCCGTTACACGTGGCTGGAGCCACCATTGGCAATGCCATTTGTTACGAAATCATTTTTGCCGACCATGTCGCCCAGCAGGCGCGTAATGCCGAGCTGCTATTAACGGTTTCCAACGATACGTGGTTTGGGCGTTCCATTGGCCCACACCAACATCTTCAAATGGCGCGTCTACGTGCCTTAGAAAATGGTCGTCACCTACTTCGAGCTACCAGTAATGGCGTGACGGCCATCATCGATTCACAAGGTCACGTCACAGCCCGTGCCCCACAGTTTGAACAGGCCAGTTTAACG
>NZ_PJBT01000039.1:0-14403 GCF_002836035.1 Halomonas sp. MES3-P3E
AGCTCCTGGAAGCTGTGGCTTGCACTGGCGCTCGTGGCTGGTGTTGTGGGTGCCGGGGCTTTGGGCCTGCGCCAAGCGCGCATGATCGGGGAGTTAGAGGCCGACGTGGGCGCCCAACAGGCTGTTATTGAGGGGTTGGGCTATCAGCTCGATCAGCAACAGCGCGAGCATGAGGTGGCCCTATCCGCACGTGACGCAGCGCTAGAGGCTGAACGTGCCCATGTGCGTGATGCGCAGGACAGGGCAGCAGGCCTATCCACCGAGATCGCCCAAGCGAGGGCTAGTGATGATGAGATCGATACGTGCATGGGGATGCCTTTGCCTACCCGTATTGCTGAGCGCCTGCGCCAGTGACCCCACGGTAGTGACTAAGCGTGTGCCTCAGCTACCACCCTCCGCCTACCTTGCCCCGTGCCCCGTCTCGCTAGGGGATGGCACCGTTGGTGCTGCACTGGAGGGACTGCGTGCCACCGTTGAGTGCGACAGGGCAGACAAGACTGCGCTGCGCGCGTGGGCGCTAGAGCACCAGCCTGATGCAGCTCGCTAGGCCTCTGAACTTTTTAGGTACTCCCGGCGGGGGTGGGGCCTGCGGGTAGAAGGAGTCGCGGAAGTTTGTGTGAGCGAGGCGCGTCAGATCCGGTTGATTGTTGTTGTTTGAGGAAGCCATGGCGTTCAAGGGAAAAGGAAAGGCAGTCAATCGCGAGGAGCTCGCCGAGGTTTTCGGCGTATCGCTCAATACCGTCACGAGCTGGATTCGCGGTGAATGCCCGTATGATCAGAAAGGCAGGCAGGGCAAGCCGTGGCGCTTCAATACTCGGGACGTGTCCGAGTGGCTTCGCGATCAGGCTCGCCTTGAGGCTGAGGGCGATGGTCCGCTAGACGAGTTTGAGCTGAAGATGCGCAAGCTGGCCGCCGAGACTTCTCAGGCTGAACTGGATCTTGCTACCGCCCGCCGCCTGGTCGCACCCATCGATGAGTTTGAGCGAGCTCGCGCGCTAGAGAACGCCACTGTTCGCGCCAACGTGATGAACGTACCCAGTCGCGTGGTCAGTCAGCTGATCGGCGAAACCGACGAGGCTCGCTTCAAAGAGGTGCTGGCCGCTGAGCTGGTCCAGGCGCTAGAGTCAGCCGCCGAAACCGACATCGAGCTAGATGACGAAGAGGGTGGTGACGGTGGCGACGATTGATGCAGCCCGGCAGTTTAGCAATACAGCGGGCGTGCTTCGGGCGCTAAAGCGTAGCGCCCGCCACCTAGTGCCACCGGCACCGCTTAAGCCCAGTGAATGGGCTGAGCAGAACGTGCGCATTCCTTCCGGAAACGCTATCCCCGGCATCATCCGTTTTGATAACGCGCCGTACCAGCGCGAGCCGATGGATATGGCCACGCACCCCGGCTGCTATCGCATCTCGCTAATGTGGGGCGCCCAGGTCGGCAAGACGCAGCTAGCGCTCTGCCTGCAGGGTTACGGCATTGCCCACGAGCCTCGCAGCCAGATGATGATGCAGCCCAGCCAGGGCGACCTGACCACCTGGTTGGAGACTAAGTTCAATCCCATGGTTGACGCTAACCCTGTACTGCAAGGCCTGCTCGCCAAGCCTCGCAGCCATGAGGGCGTGAACAACCAGCGCATGAAGTCTTACCCCGGCGGCTTTCTCATGTTCGCCTGGGCGGGCTCCACCAAGACCATGCGCGGGCGCTCAGCGCCGTGGATCGTAGCCGATGAGATCGACGGCTATGGGGGAACAGTCGAGGGTGATGAAGTGCAGCTGCTGTGGCAGCGCGCGGCCACCTTTGGAGATCAGCGCTTATTGGTTGAGATCTCGACACCCACCATCAAAGGCGAAAGCCGCATCGAGGCAGCGTATGACCAGGGCGACCAGCGCCATTTTCACGTGGCGTGCCCGCACTGCGATGAACATCAAACGCTGAGCTGGGGGCAAGTGTCGTGGGATCGCGATGACGATGGTGAGCACAAGCCTGAAACGGCGGGTTATGCCTGTAAGCATTGCGGCGCGCTCTGGAACGATGGCGCGCGTATCGCCGCGATCCGCACTGCCGAGAAAGTAGGCGCTGGCTGGAAAGCATCAAGGCCTTTCCGTGGCCACGCCAGCTACCACCTCAACGAGCTGTACAGCTGCTTTCGTCGCCTACGTGACATCGTGCAGTCGTTCCTCGACAAGAAAGCCGCAGGCGACCTGCAGTCGTTTATCAACGTCTCGCTGGCAGAAACCTGGGAAGAGCAGGGCGAGCAGGCGGAGGCGCACGTGCTCATGGAGCGCGCCGAGACCTTCAAGGCATCGGTGCCCTTCGGTGGCGTGGTACTGACTGCTGGCATCGATATGCAGCAAGATCGCCTCGAGGTCGAGACGGTCGCCTGGGGTTATGGTGAGGAGAGCTGGTCGATTGACTACACGATATTGTGGGGCGATCCGCTGCAGGATGATGTGTGGCGCGACCTGGATGATTACCTTGCCACCACCTGGACGCATGAAAGCACCGCGCAAATGGGGATCATCGCCGCGTGCCTGGATACCGGCGGCAGCACCGGCTATACGCAGCGCGCCTATGAGTACGCCCGAGGCAAGACGGGTCGACGCTTGTTTGCCATCAAAGGCGTGGGCGGATGGGATCGCCCGGTAGTGACTGCGCCGTCACGCAAGAAGACCGGGCGCGGCCAGCGCAAGGTTGATCTGTTCACTATTGGCGTGGATGAAGCAAAGCTAACCGTTATGCGCCGCCTAGCGGTAACGCAGCCAGGGCCCGGCTTTACCCATATCCCCGCCGATCGCGAGCCAGAATGGTTTCACCAGCTGACCGCCGAAAAGCTGGTGACCAAGTACATCAAGGGTGCCGCTAAGCGTGAGTGGCACCAAACCCGACCCCGTAACGAGGCGCTAGATTGCCGGGTGTACGCCTACGCCGCCTTTAAGATTGCATCGCCAAGCCTCAAGCGCCACGCCGCCCGCTTAGCTGAATACGAAAAGCCTGATGAAACAGAGGATCTGCCGCCATCCAGGCGGGAGGATAAGCAGCCGCAGGAACCACCGCCAGCGGAGACCAAGCCCCGCAGCCGTAAGACTAGGCGCAAAGCAACGCGCCCCGGCAGAAGCTGGGTTAACAACTGGTGACGCATGGCAGGCATACCAAAAAGCACGACAGCAGGCACGACGCTGGCGCTATCGCTGGCGCTGACTGCATACCCAGCGCCGGACTGGTCGGCAACGCTGATCCTGCGCGGCGCCCAGTCTATCGATCTCGCCTCACAGCCTGATGGCAAGCTGCACACCTTCACGACTGCTGCTGATGTAACGGCCAGCTGGAAGCCGGGTGATTACTGGTACAGCCTGCGCGTGACGGATGGTACCGAGGTGTATGAAGTCGAGACCGGCACACTGACGGTTGATCCCGACTTAGCAGCTGTCAGTGAGTTCGATGGGCGCACCCATGCCGAGCGTACGCTGCAAGCCATCGAGGCAGTTATCGAGGGTCGGGCCAGCAAGGATCAGGACAGCTACCGCATCAACAACCGCGAGCTGCGCCGCACCTCAATCAGTCAGTTGCTCAAGCTGCGTGATGTTTACCGTCAGGAAGTGCGGCGCCTGCGCGCCTCCCGCAGAGGCAAGGACACGCTGGGGCGTCAGGTGCTAGCGAGGTTCAATTCTAATGTTTAATTTTTTGCGCTCAAGCGCGCCGCCAACTGAAGCGCCTGCGGCCAAGCCATCCTCGACCGAGCCACCTTCGCGCAAGCGCTCTATCCCTCGCGCTATT
The DNA here is from genome assembly GCF_002836035.1 of Halomonas sp. MES3-P3E. Taxonomy (NCBI): domain Bacteria; kingdom Pseudomonadati; phylum Pseudomonadota; class Gammaproteobacteria; order Oceanospirillales; family Halomonadaceae; genus Halomonas; species Halomonas sp. MES3-P3E. The sequence continues at coordinate 3,770 of NZ_PJBT01000039.1, forward strand.
GTCCGCAGCCTGCTAGGGCAGGCGCGAGCCGATCGCCTTTCTGGCGACCTGCCGAGCGTACCGGTACCGGCTGATGACTACATCACCAAAAACCAAAAGCCACTGGTAGCACGCTCTCGCCAGCTGGCGCTGACCAACGACTATGCCCGAGGGTTTCTGCGTCAGTGCCGGCAGAACATTGTAGGCCATGCGGGCATCGCGCTGCAGGCGCAGTCCAGGGACGCTGACGGCACTCTTGATGAAAGGGCAAACGACGCTATTGAGGCTGACTTCATTAAGTGGAGTGCTCGCGGCAACTGCGACGTTACCGGTCGGCGTTCGCTGCGCCAGATTCTTAATCGTGCCGTAGATGACGCAGCTACTAACGGCGAGTTCATGATCCGGATGGTTTATGGGCGAGATCTCAACGCCTGGGGCCTTGCTCTGCAAGTGCTGGACCCACAGCGCTGCCCGGTTGAGTTCAATCAAGACAAGCTGCCGGGCGGCCACTTCATACGCCAGGGCATTGAGCACAATCGCTGGGGCCGTCCGGTGCAGTACCTGTTCAGTACGCTCGACCCTTCCGAAGCTGATTACACCTACGGCGGGCGCCATTTCGTAAAGGTGCCCGCCAGCGAGGTCATGCACGGCTTTCTAGAAGATCTGGTTGGCCAGCGCCGCGGCCTACCTTGGATGGTTACCGCGCTGCTACGCATGCATCACCTGGATGGCTTCGAGAAGGCCGCGCTGGTTAATGCTCGCGTGTCTGCCGCCAAGGGTGGTTTCTTCGAGTGGGACGAGGGCGCGGGCCCTGTCGATGACGAAGACGACGCCGAGCCGCTCTACATGGACGCCGAGCCGGGCAGCTATCAAGAGCTCCCGCCGGGGCTAAAGTTTCGCGGCTGGGATCCTCAGTTTCCCAGCGGGGAGCTGGCGCCGTTCTCAAAGCAGACGCTGCGCGGCATCGCTACCGGTCTCGGCATTTCCTACAACGAACTAGCGAACGATCTCGAAGGGGTGAATTTCTCCAGCATTCGCCAGGGCAAGCTTTCCGAGCGCGAAAACTGGAAGGATCTGCAGGAGTGGCTGATTGAAGCGCTGCTCGAGCCGCTCTTCCATGCGTGGCTGCCCCGAGCCTTGCTGAAAGGCATCACGCTTTCCGGTGCCAATAAAGCCACGCTGCGACCCGGCCGCCTGGAGAAATACCAGGAGCACGCGTGGCAGCCGAAGCGCTGGGACTGGGTAGACCCCGACAAGGACAGCAAGACAGCGGCTCGCGATATATCAAACAAGATCAAGTCGCCCTCGCAGGTTATTCGTGAGCGTGGCGGCGATCCTCGCGCCGTGTGGCGTCAGTGGGCGCGCGACCGTGAGTCAATGATCGAGGCAGGCATTCCCGAGGCGCTTGTGGATGCAAGCCTGGGCGACCCCACCATGAATACCGGCGCGGCTCCAGCCGCAGGAGAGGCCAGTAATGAAGGATAAAAGCGAGACGCACGACCGAATGCACCAGCCGGCACTGCCCCAGTCGGCCGACAAGGCGCGGCAACTAGAGGGAACCCACCAAACGCGGGCCGTTACTGATGAGCAGCTGCGCAAACTAAAAGCCGAAGGCCTCCGCCGCGACATGGTGGTGGGCGAAGTGCGAGAGATTGACGAAGACAATCGCACTGTAGAGCTAGCATTCTCAAGTGAAGCAGAAGTGGAGCGGTGGTTTGGCATTGAAGTGCTGGACCATTCACCAGGCGCCATGCGCACAGAGCGTCTCGCGGATGGAGGCGCAACGCTGGTCAACCATGACTGGGATGACCATGTGGGCGTGGTGGAGTCCGTCACGATAGGAGCCGACCGGCGGGGCCGGGCAACCGTGCGCTTCGGGCGAAGTGTGCGAGCTTCTGAGGTGTGGCAGGACGTGGTCGACCGCATTCGTCGGCACGTGTCCGTGGGCTACTCGATCCACAAGGTAGAGATCGAAGAGCGCTCGGGCATGCCTGACATGGTGCGCGTCACTGATTGGGAGCCGCATGAAATTAGCATCGTCTCCGTGCCGGCGGATTCCTCTGTGGGCGTAGGTCGCTCAAAGGAACCACTGCCAGCGGAGTCGAGCAAGGGCGGGCCTGATACTGCTAGTAACGAAGATGACAGCGCTGCTGGCGCTACCAGATCACACCAGAAGGATGGCGAGATGAAAGAAAAAATTCTGCGCGACAAGAAAGGCAACTTGGTTCGCGCCAAGGTTAATGAGCAAGGCGAGATCATTGAAGTGCTCGAAATGATCGAGCGTGCTGGCGACGACCAAGCCCAGGCTCGTGATGCTGGCAAGCAGGCCGAGCAGAAGCGCGTAAAGGCGATTATGGATATGGGTCGCCAATACGAAAACACCGAGCTAGCAGCGCAGTACGTGAGTGAGGGCAAGGATCCCGAGGACTTCCAGCGAGCCTTGCTTAAGGATCTGCACGATAAGCGCTCCAAGCCTATCGGCGACCAGTCGGCTGCCTCCGCTTCCCGTCAGGCTGGCAATGTGGGCATGGATGATCAGGAAGTGCGCAGCTACTCCTTTATGCGCGCCCTACGCGCGCTGGCCAATCCGACCGACCGCCGCGCTCAAGAGGCTGCCGCCTTTGAGTTTGAGGCGTCCCGCGCTGCCGCTGACCAGATGGGCCGCGAAGTCGAAGGTTTAGTGGTGCCGCCTGACGTTCTGCGCCGTGCACTGAACACCAGCACTACCGGCACCGCAGCAGGCGATACTGGCGGCACCGTGGTTGATACCACGCTGATGACCAGCTCGTTCATTGATTTATTGCGCAACCGCACCGTGGCTATGCAGCTGGGTACCAGCATGGCAGGGCTAGTGGGTAACTTTGATATTCCCAAGCAAACGGCGGCCGCTAGTGGCTACTGGATCGGGGAGGATGAAGACGCGCCTGAAGACATGCTCGAGCTTGGCCAGATCGGCTTGCGGCCCAAGACCGTCGCTGCGCTCTCTGAGATCACGCGCCGCATGCTGATGCAGTCCAGCATGGACGTGGAAGCCCTGGTTCGTTCTGACCTCGCCACGGCACTGGCGCTGACTATCGACAAGGCGTTCTTCTATGGCACCGGTTCAGATAGCCAGCCGCTAGGCATTGCCAACACCTCTGGCATCAATGCGGTCAACTTCGCCACCGCTGGCAAGCCGACCTATGCCGAGTCGGTAAAAATGGAGAGCGAGATCGCCGCCGATAACGCAGACGTCAACAGCATGGCTTATGTGATGGCGTCGGCAATGCGTGGCCACTTCAAGACGACTGAGAAATTCAGCGGCTCGAATGGCCAGCCGATCTGGGAGCCGGGTAACACAGTGAACGGCTATGGCACTGAAGTTACCAATCAGATTGAGGGTGGCGACCTGGTGTTTGGTAATTTCGCTGACGCTCTAATCGGCATGTGGGGTGGCCTCGAGCTGACAACCGATCCCTACACCCACAGCTCTAAGGGCCGTCTGCGCATCGTTGCTATGCAAGATGTCGATATGGTGCTTCGCCGCGTCGAGTCCTTCTGTTTGGGCCGCTACGTCGCCCCTGCCCCTTAATTCCCGTTGAGTGACTGACAGGCCCGCATCGTGCGGGCCCATCCCTATAAGGAATCCCCCCATGAGCAAGAAGATTATCGACCTCAAGTGCACCAGCGCTTTTATGGCCAGCGGCAAAATGATCACGCCAGGGAAAATCGTTAAGGGCGTGCCTGCCGCAGATGCAAAGTCGCTGATTCGGCGCGGCAAGGCAAAGCCTCTTAATGGCGATGTAATTGAGGAGGGCGAAACTGACGAGGCTCCCGCTCTCGAAGAACTGACGGTTGACGAGCTCAAGGCCACTGCCGAGGAGTACGGCATCGAAAACGCATCCAAGATGAAAAAGGCTGAACTGATCACCGCCATTCAAGCCGCTGAGGCCGAGTAATGCCCGCGCCGGCCTGGGAAGATCTCAACGACTTTCTTGACGAAGAGGAGTTCGCCACGCCAGTGACGATAACTCGCGCCGATGGCGTAGTGCTTACCCTGTCCGGCATCTATGAAGATCAATATATGGATGCCCAGCTGGGCGAGTACGTGATGGATACCGACCGCCCTCGCGTCTGGTGCAAGCAGTCTGATGTGCCTGGCGTGCAGCGTGGCGACATTTGTGAAGTCGATGCCGCCACTTATGACGTGATGGGGCAGCCCCAGGGCGACGGTACCGGCATGGCCATGCTCGATCTTGCAGTGAGAAACGATGCTGGATTTTGATATTGAGGCCGACGACCTGGAGCGAGTCTCCAAAGAGCTCGGCGCGACAACCAAAGAGATCAGAACCTCTTACAATCGGGCGCTAACGCGAACCGCTGCCACGCTGCGCAAGCTCTCCAGCAAGGGCCTGCAGTCCCACCTGGGGCTGGCACGCGCCGCTGCTGTTCGTCGCCGCTTGAAGACGCTGCGCATCAAGCGTCAGGGCGGCATGAATGAGGTGCGGTTGTGGTACGGGCTGAATGACCTGCCTGTCTCTGAATTCAAAGGCCGCATTACCGCTAGCCGCACAGGCGGCGCCAGTTACTCCGGCCCCGCCGGTACCGAAAGCTTTCCGAAAGGGTGGGGCGGCACTAGCCGCTTCGCTCGGAAGCGAACCATCCTCGAGCGCGTGCGTGAATCTAGACTACCTATTCGAGAAGCCCAGATGCCGGTGAAGGATCGCGCCGATGTGTTTGTTGAAGATGAGATCTTCTGGAAGCTCAATGAAATATTCTGGCGTCACTTCCGTACCGATCTTGAGCGCCGCGTCAACTACTTGAGAGCCGAAGCATGAACGCTGATACCGAGATCTCACTCGACGCTTTGCATGAGGCGGTTATTGCCAGCATTGCTGACGCGTTCCCTCACCTGCAAACCGTTGAGGACTACCCCGACGACAAGCGGCGCATCAACGCGCCGGCGGCGCTGATAGAGCTTACTGAAATGACTGCGGCGCCGGACGATGATCCCGGTACCGGCCAGCTGGCGCTTGAGCTGCAGTTCGAGCTGCGCTACATCGTCGGTTTTCGTGGTGCCAATCAGGGGCGCTTGATCCGCAGCAACGCTGCAGCGCTGGCGCATTTCATCCAGCACAACCAGTGGGGGCTCCCGATCGAGGGCGCTCGCGTGATGGTGTGCGAGCCGGACGCCTTTTCTCCGGAGCTTGATCAATACCATGTCTGGCGCATCGAGTGGGCGCAGGTTGTGCACATTGGTGAGAATGAATGGATCGATGACGGCACGCCGCCTAGCGAAGTATGGGTAGGCGTTTCGCCCCTGATCGGCACTGAAAATGAAGAATTCTATACACGCCAAGACGGTGAGGAGGGCGCGTGAATCAGGATCGCCGAATAAACGAGCTTGAGCGGCGGCTTAACAATTTGCTGATGATTGGCACTGTCGCCGAAGTAGACCCCGAGCAAGCGCGCTGCCGTGTTCAGGTCGGCGAGATCAAGACAGCATGGCTGCTCTGGATGACGCCAAGCGCAAGCGAGGATCGCACCTGGTGGGCGCCAAGTGCGGGCGAGCAAGTGATGGTGCTATCGCCGAGCGGTGAGACCGCCCAAGGCGTCGTGCTGCCCGCTATCAATCAGCGGGCGCACCCTGCTCCCTCCAGCAATCCTGATGTAATTGGCCGCTGGCTTCCGGACGGTACGCGGCTTGAGTACGACAGCGAAAACAGTCGGCTGCTGATTCATTGCGTGGGCGATATTCACCTGGAGGTGGTGGGCGACCTATCGGCCAATGTTGGTGGCGACATGAAGGCGACTGTGGCGGGCGTGGCGACTGTGGACGCCGAAAGCATTCACCATAACGGTGGTAGTTCGGTTGTGACCACCGCGCACATTTGCCACTTCACGGGCAACCCTCACGGCGATGGGTCCTCAACAGTCACTGCGGGGAAATAGTCATGGCATTGAGTAAAAGCGCTCTCAAAGGGCGCATTGTCAGCGAAATGCAGGCGCAAGGCGCGACTGCCAGCGGCGAGTATTCCTGGGTTAACAAGCTCGCAGAGGCCGTGGCAAATGCCGTGGTCGATGAGGTGCAAAGCAACGCAGAGGTTCCGGTTGCCGGCGGATCGTCGTCGGGCACGTACAAGGTTCAGTAACCCCGCCAGAACCACCGCCAGCGGAGAGCCCTTCGAAGCTGGCGCATCCTTCCTAGCATGAACGGCATCAATGCGCAGACCGGGCGCGCTCTTTCCGGCATCGACCATTTGCGGCAATCGCTGCGCGACATCCTGACAACGCCGATCGGCACTCGGGTGATGCGTCGTGACTATGGCTCGCGCCTCTATCAGCTAGTGGACGCGCCCATGAATAACGCCACCTTAATCGACCTCTACGCGGCCACCGCCGAAGCCGTTGCCCGTTGGGAGCCACGCTTCAAGCTCACTCGCGTTCGCGCGGCCAGCGCATCACCTGGTCATGTCGTGCTGGATCTGCAGGGCGAATACCTGCCGACCGGGCAAACAATCAACCTTGACGGCATACAGGTGAGCTGATGAGCACGCCCATCGATCTATCCAAGCTGCCCGCCCCGACGATCATTGACCCGCTCGACTTTGAACAGCTATTTGAAGAGCGCAAAGCGCTGCTGATCGAGCTAACGCCCGAAGCCGAGCGTGAAGAACTGGCCGAAACGCTGCAGCTAGAAAGCGAGCCGCTGGTCAAATTTCTGCAAGAGTCCGCCTACCGCGAACTGATTCTCCGGCAGCTCCATAATGAGCGCACGCGGTCGCTGCTGCTCGCCTACGCCGAAGGCACCATACTGAATCACATCGGCGTCACCTACTACATGACCGAGCGCCTCACCCTGCATGAGGCTGACCCCGACGCCATCCCGCCAGTAGAGGCGGTGATGGAGAATGATGACGACTACAAGCGCCGCATTCTGCTAGCCCATGACGCATTCAGCACTGCCGGTGGCCGCAACGCCTACCGCTACTACGCGCTTGGTGCTGACCCGCAGGTTAAAGACGCTGACGCCATCCGCCCGCTAGCAGGCATGGTTCAGGTGTACGTGCTCTCACGCGAAGACGATGGCGAGGCATCGCTCGCGCTAATTGCAGCGGTTGAGAGCGCCTTGAATGAAGACGACGTGCGCCCGCTAAGCGACACCGTCCGCGTCACCAGTGCCAGCGTGCTCAGCTTTGCAGTCAGTGCCGCCCTTGAGCTGCGCAATGGACCCGATGCCGACGTAGTGCGCGAAGAGGCCATCGCCGCCGCGCGCGATTACGTCAACCAACGGCACGCCCTCGGCGAAGTGATTGTTGCGGGCGCCCTGGAATCCCGCCTTTACGTGCCCGGCGTCGAGCGCGTCACCATGGCATCACCGCTGCAAGACATTGGCGGCGATGCCAGCGAGGCGCCGTATTGCACCGCTATCGAGGTGACCGTCAGTGGCTAGCCTGCTCCCGCCCAACACCACGCGCCTAGAGCGCCGAATCGAAGCCGCCGATGCACTTATCGAGCGCGCCGACGCCCCATTAGGCACCGTCTGGAATGCCCAGACCCAGCCCGCCCACATGCTGCCCTGGCTCGCCTGGGCGGTTGGGGTGGATGACTGGGATAGTCAGTGGGAAGAACAGCAAAAGCGTGACGCCATCGACGAAGCCATCCCCATCCGCCGCAAGCGCGGCACCGTGTGGGCGGTCAAGCGCGCACTGGAAGTGCTGGGCTATAGCGATGTTGAGCTACTTGAACACACCGGCCAGCGTGAAAAGTGGATCGCCGCCGGCGGCTTACTGCTAGACGGTAGCTGGCTGCTGGATAGCCGCTCCATGCTGGTCGAAAACGCCCCGCGTGTAGTGACGACGCATTGGGCGCAATACGCCCTAGCGTTCAATATCAACGACGCCCCCTTTACAGCCCGAAGCCAGCGCCGTCTCCGCCGTCGTGTCGAAGCGGCCGCTCCGGTGCGCTCCGAATTAATCGCCCTTATCTACCGCTACGCCGCCGAGTTTGACGCCCGAATCTGGTTATCCACACCGCAGATGCGCATTCGCCAGAACTACACCGGCTGCCGTGGCGAGCAAGTGCACCGCGCCCGGCTGTTGAGCGGCTGCTGGTCGCTTAGCGGTGATTACATGCCGCGCCTGTTGAATAAAGCCAAGCGCCTTGATGGTAGCTGGCAGCTCACCGGCCAAGCACCGGTAGGCGAGCCGCTAAATCATGGCTGGGGAACAGTGGCCACGCGCGTCAAGCAGCGCACCGTCATGGCCCTGCAATCACAAAGCCGCAACCACTGGACGCTGGGCGAAGTCGAGGTCGACCGCCTCGACGGCACCTGGAAGCTAAACGAAGTCGTCGATGGCCACCGAAAGCTAGACGGTAGCTGGCCGCTTTCCGTTGGTCGCCTCACTCAGCGCCGCCGCCCCAAGCTCAATGGCGCTCGCACCCTGGGCGGTACGCAAACCCTTAACAGCATCGGCACCACTGCCCGCGCGGTAATGCGTGACCGCCGCATCAAAACGGAGATCCGCCTGTGAGTGACGTTATACCCGCCAATAAACAGTTCCGCGCCAAAGTCGCCGCCGCCGTGGCAGCGGGTACCGCGCCGCCCAGCATCACCCATGCCGCATGGGGTACCAACGGCGACCCGGCCAGTGACGATGATCAAGCGCTTGGTGAAGAAGTGCACCGCCAGCCGGTGGATAGCGCGACGGCTCAAGACACGCTGCTAACCGTGCTCGCCACGTTGCAGGGCGCCGACGTAGTCGGCTACGCCGTGCGCGAGATCGCCATTATCGACAGCGACGGCGACCTCGCAGGCCGCCGCGCGTTCCGCCCGCTTGAGCTAGAACCGGGCACCGAAATTGAAACCACACTAACCCTGCAGTTTTAAGGAGGCATCATGGCCGACTATCTAACCGTAAGCAGCGAGCCCAGCTTTAGCGAAGTGCTGGGCGCGGTCACTGAAAACGATCCCGCCCACCCTGACACCTGGAACCCGCAGTATCACGCGCTCTTGGAAAACGACCACTGGCTCCGCGCCGCCATCCTGGCCACCCAAGGCCAAGTGGAAGACATTCTCGGCAGCGACCCGATCAACCTATCGGATCGCCTCGACGCCCTGGTCGAATACGGCGCCCAGCGCGTGTTTGTTGAGCGCCGCGAACAAGTGCCCGAGCTAACGGTGGTAAGCGCCGTGGGCGGTGATGATTCCATCGACCTGGAAACCAGTGAAGGAATCGAAGTCGGCCAGCACTACTTTATTAACGATGCCGGTAACGTGCAGATTGTCCGCGTCGCCGAGATCCTTTCGGGCCAGCGCATCACCCTAACCACTACGCTCACCAGTACCGTCGCCAGCGGTTCCAAGCTAGGCCGTTTAGCGCCGGAGGACTACCTTTCCCCCGAGCTGGCAGACATGGAGCGCGGCGCCTACCTGCACGCCCAGGGCGAAGGGCTAAGCGCTCGCTACTGGACAGGTAGTGCATGGCAAAACCTAACCCAGCGCGCTGACGGCAGTTGGGATATTCCCAGCAACATCACCCGCGTCCGCGTGACCGGCACCATTAGCCGCGTGGCCATCATTACCGCCCTGCCCATTGGCGTGACACGCCGCCCCCAAAACATCACGCCCGCCGAAGGCGCGACCGGCGTCACCGCAACGCCCACGCTAACCGGCGCGCCCTATTACCCATTGTATGGCGTCCCGCAGAAGCGTCGTCGCTTTTGGGTATATGAGCCGGGCGGCGATGTGCCGATCTATGAATCCGACGAAGTGCCGACTGGTGATACGCCTATCGTCTCGCACACGGTAGTCACGCCGATCAGCATTGGCGCGGATCACGAGTGGCAGTACCAAGATGAAAATGTCGAGGACGAATGGGGCCAACGCTCGCCGCGCACTCGCTTCGGCACGGCCAATACCTACGTGGCAGCGCCCAGCGTCACATCACCACTAGGCGGCGCGACGGACATCCCGGAGCAACCGGTCATCGAGCTGTCAGCGTTCAGCGTGGTCAACGGCAGTGACACCCATGAAGCCACTTCGCTGCGAGTGAAAGATGACACCGGCGCAATCGTCTATCTGCTCGACCGATCCACCAGCCAGCTAAATAGCATCACCATTCCAGAAGGCATCCTACAGCCCGGCGAGCGGGTCTATACCTTCGAGCCACGCCACCACGGTGAAGCTTACGGGGACTCAGCATGGGGTGCGGCAACCAGCGTCACCACGGCAGCCAGCTTTGTGCCTGACTTTGAAAGCGAGTTCGGCGTACCTTACGGCGGCGGCTATGTCGCGGGCACCATCGTGTCGGATTACGACGGCCAAACCTATGGGCTAGTCGTCTCGGACGGTGGCGGTGATAGCGCACAGACAGGCGATGGCACAAAGATGTGGCGCACGTCGCAGACCGCCGTTAGTAACACCGACGGGGTGCCGCCTCGGACTCTCGCCGACGGTCGCGCAAACCATAACGCTATTTTGGCGCTCGGCAACCTGACCCAATTCCCAGCCTTCCAATGGGTGGAGGAAAACTGCAATAGCGGTGCGGGCCTAAACGGCCATAACGATTGGTACCCGCCATCCAAGAATGAGCTGGATGTTATTCAAGAGCGGTTTGCACAAAACGCCACCTCGCCACCGGCTGGCTTTGAGGCGGGCGGGCCTGACGCATTCG
>NZ_PJBT01000040.1:0-13346 GCF_002836035.1 Halomonas sp. MES3-P3E
GTTAGATGTTGAACGGTATCTTCTTGAACCTTTGCTTTAGCGATAATTGGCGGGATCTTGCAGAGTGTTAAGGTAATTGGAGGGAGGGCGATGACTGCTCTAGGTCATGGCAAGATGACGGCACGAATGACAACTTGTTACCGGTCGAGTATGAACGGCGTTATTTTAAGGCTCGACGGGCGTTTAGAGTAGCAGGGAGATTAATTTGCCTGGGCGCTCTGATATACCCACTCCATGGATGAACTATTAAACTTCACTTATTAGCATTGACGAATATTGCTCATTACGGTCGAGGCTGTGTGAAAACCTAAAAATCAGTTGGCGATTACAGCGTTCAGCCGTATTGGCACGACTATCGGCTAGCAATACGCTTCAGAGTGCCTTCCTTTATTATTTCCACATCTGAAGTTGTTCGAGATAAAGCCTAAAAAATACCTTCTATAGAGCGTCACCGACTTCTACTAAGTCCGGTAGAGCCAGGATCAGCTGCCCTATGCTCGCATTGCCTGGATTAAACTCTTGGAACCGAGGATATTCATGACGCGTTTTATGTTGCAGGCAAGCACATGAAAGCTCATTTCCGTACTGCCGTTCTTAACTTAAGCCCTTTGGTTAAAAAGTGCGTCGCTCCTATCCACACTTTTAACGTGCCAAAGGGATGCTCGACCGTCTGACAACGGAGGCGCATTATACCCTTCGCCTGATCCAATCGAGCTTTTACCGCCTCCAGAACCTTTTCGTGTTCCCAGCGCTTGATACGCCGATAGATACCTGCAGTACATTACGGCTTCATTGAGCAATCCGGACAGGCCGAACTCTAATAGCAATTGGCATCGGAGCAGAGGATGGCACTTAAGGTACGTTTCCGTCACGCTCGCCGATTAGGCCAGCCGTTCTGTGTTAGGGTAGCTGTTCTGAATGACTGACGCATAAAAAAGTGGCAACGCGCTGCTTTTCCAATCTATTCGAGCTCTCGCCTTTGTTGGTGGCGCTTCGACACCTTGTATTACCGCCAGAACGTACACTTTTCGTTCTGAAGCGCATTACCTGAATTTCTTGGTAACCAGAACTCTCTGGCTTTTAAGCCGGCATTTTTTTCTGCATTGGGCGCGCGCCCGCGTGACTCTCTATCAGTGATTATCGGGTACTGCTTTTAGCGAGCGGTATCCAGCCACGACTATTTTTATTTTTCCGTTGAACCAGCCAAGCGCTCGTTCGTTAAGACGATCAACCGAGACACATTATGAGCTTTAGAATTGCCATTCTGGGGGCTGGCCCTAGCGGCCTTGCCCAACTCCGTGCTTTTGAAGCAGCACGCCTCGCCGGCGCCGACATTCCCGAGATCGTCTGTTATGAAAAGCAGAGTGATCTAGGCGGCTTATGGAATTACACCTGGCGCACTGGTCTTGATGCCTACGGTGAGCCCGTTCACGGCAGCATGTATCGCTATCTCTGGTCAAATGGCCCCAAAGAATGCCTGGAGTTTGCAGACTACAGCTTTGAAGAGCATTTCGGCCGCCCCATTCCTTCCTATCCTCCCCGGGCGGTGCTTCGTGATTACATCATGGGGCGAGTCGAGAAGAGTGGCGCGCGTCAGTACATCCGTTTCAACACGGCTGTCCACTGGGTCGACTATGCGGAAGAAACCGGCAAGTTTGCGGTCACTGTAAGAGACCTCAAGCAAGATGAATTACGGACTGAGGAGTTTGATTACGTGGTGGTGGCCACTGGTCATTTTTCCACGCCTAATGCTCCTTATTTTGAAGGGCTCAACCAGTTTCCGGGCCGCGTTCTGCATGCCCATGACTTTCGTGACGCTTGTGAATTCGCTGGGAAGGACCTGCTACTCATTGGTAGCAGCTACTCCGCCGAAGACATCGGCACCCAGTGCCACAAATATGGCGCTAAGTCGGTGACTTTCAGCTACCGCAGCCAGCCTATGGGATTCGAGTGGCCCGACTCTTTCAAGGAAGTGCCGCTCCTTACTGAGGTGGTCGGCAAGACGGCATACTTTAAGGATGGCAGTAGTCAGGACGTGGATGCGATTATTCTCTGTACGGGGTACCAGCACCACTTTCCGTTTCTGCCTGACGAACTGACCCTGAACACTCATAATCGACTCTATCCAGAAGGCCTATACAAGGGCATCTTTCTGGAGCAAAACCCCAAGCTGATCTTCCTCGGCATGCAGGACCAGTACTTCACCTTCAATATGTTTGATGCCCAGGCCTGGTACGCGCGAGATGTCATGCTGGAACGAATCACGTTTCCCAGTGAAGCAGCCATGGCCGCCGACAGCGCAGATTGGGTCAGCCGGGAACAAGAGGTCGAAAATCCGTTCCAGGCAATCGACTTTCAGGCCGCCTACATCCGTGATCTATTGCAGCCCACTGATTACCCCTCGTTTGATGTCGAGGCCGTCACAGATATCTTCAAACAATGGGAGCACCATAAAGAGGCGGATATTTTAGGCTATCGCGATAAAAGTTATCGCTCAACGCTCACGGGCACCCTGGCACCGGCCCATCACACGCCGTGGATGCAGGCAATGGACGATTCTCTTGAGACCTTCCTTAGCAAAAAGCCAGAAAGCGAGGAGCAGGTTCTAAGCTCAGTGCACTAGAGAGGTTGTTCGCTATCGCAACGGTGCTGCCTCTAACGAGTAAGCCGTTCCGTATTATTAAAAGGAAACGTCAATGACGAATACAAGCCTGATTCAGGCTCGTTCACGCTTCACCGCAAGCAGCATTAGATGGGGTTTTATGTGGGCCCTTTGGTGCGCCGTGCTCTGGGGTGCCTGGTATATCCCAGGATCCGCCGTCTGGTTTGAAGCGCCTTACGTCAACCTAAACTATGACACCAACGCAGAGTTTCTACTGGCGGCAGCGGTGCTTACGACTTTCAATGCCATTGCAGTACTGTTCTTCCTTTTTGTATGGAATGGAGTACTGGGCAAATGGGGCGAATACGCACGCACCATTCGACAGATGCGCAACATCTCCAAGTGGTTCTTTATCGGTGCCATTTTTGGTGGTCCGATGGCCATATTCGGATCCTACCTAGCCATCGGGTACATTGGCGGGGCCTTCGCTGCTATCGCAGCACTAATGTATCCGATTATCGGTGCCACTTTGGCACGCCTCTGGTATCAGGAAAAAATTACCAAGCGAGCGGCCATTGGTATATTCATTATTCTCACGGGGGCGTAACGGTTTATGCACCAGGCATCATAGGTGAGCTGACAGGCACTGGAGAGAGCGGCTGGCTCGGCTACGTGGGCGGCGCCATGGCAGCCTTGGGTTGGGGCGTTGAGGGGGTCATTGCTGGACGAGGATTGGATGTTGCCGATCCTGATGTGGGCATCACCGTGCGTTTTTCCGCCGAAGTACTTTATTGGGTAGCACTAATTCTGCCAGCTATTTACCTGTTCACCGACCAGCCTGTTATCGAGTTGGTCGTAGCAACATTTAACTGGGCCGCTATTGGCTGGCTTATGTTGGCTGGGGTCACCTTCGCCTTCTGTTATGTTTCTTGGTACAAGTCATTTCCGCTCATTGGCGTGGGCAGAGGACAGGCAATTGCTTCACTTTATGGCCTTTCAGCGGTGATCTTCCTGGCTGTCTTTACTTTGGAGCTTCCAGAGTGGAATTTCCTGGCTGGGCTGGCGCTGTTTGTGACTGGTGGCTTCGTGATGTATACCGAGAACGACGAGGTTCTTGAAGTCGTGCGAGCGGTCTCGAAAAATACCGATGCCGAGGGTAACCGCACATCTGCTCACTTATGAACTGGAGCACCAGTACGTGAAAAAATTACATATGAAAGGCCGAATACTTCAGCTAATCAACGCCAAGCGCGATGAGGGCATCTGGGACTGGGAACTCACTGATACCATAATGGGTGAGTACGGTCTTTCCGGCCCTTATTGGAAAGGCAATACACGGGTGACGCTAACAGATCTATTTTCCACTGGCATTATCGAAAGTGTGGAAGAGAAACTAGACGATAAGGGCTATTTTGGTGTCGGCCGAGTACTGTTCAAGTTCCGGCTTAATGCCTTCGGTAGACAGCGCATGCTGGACACCGAACTGGCATGACGATTGGGCTTTATCCAATCATTCAACTAGAGAGGAGTGAATTATATGTCTGAGTTCTGGGGTTTTCCGGGTGCCGATATCTTGGCTGTAGCGGTAATCATTATTTTGAGTAGTTTAGCTTTATACCAAGCCCGTACTTTCGTCACGAAGATCTGAAGCTTAGCCACAGATACCGATTTTTAACGCACGATGCATAGCGCGCGTCCGTCTTCACAGCGCCCGCTTATCGCCCTGCTCAACCACTGTTGAGCATTATCTTCCTCGCCTACCGAGCCGCCCTCGATGGACTCGCCATGCCCGGGGCAATCACCGAAAGGGGTAGTTGATGCCCTTTTTAACCTGAGCAATACTCATCACAAACAAAGACAAGCATGTCGGCATTATCTATTTAGCAAATGATTAGCTTGAGTTGAGCCATACTTTGTTCTTAACCTGGGGAGGATCATGACCTGAACGTTTCGACTGCGTTGGATGGCAGCGCCCTCCTGGACCGCCGATTGACGACCGTGGAATCTGGATTGGGGGACATAAGACCTCCGATGAGTGGTTGGCCACTATGAGGGAGGCAAGGGGCTTCGCTTGGCATCCTTTGGCTGTACCCTTGAGATACAGCCAAAGTGATCTCCGGTTATGGCCACGCTGACACCAAAACCAATCGGCATCATTCGATCCCGGGCGGATGCGTCAGACCTTTATTCCGAACAGCTTTTATTCCGAACAGCTTTTCTGCATTTCGGAACGCAATTTTTTCCTTGGCTTCACGGGGCAGATCCACTGCCCGAAACCAGTCGGTTCCTTGCTTCATGTCTGCAAACGGGTAATCCGTTCCAAACATCACTCGATCCACACTGATGTACCTCAGCAAAAGATGAAGCAGTTCATCCTGGAAGAATGCGCTGGTTGTGTACCAGAAATTGTCACTGAAGTATTGCCCGATAGGCTTGTTCAGCGAGTCTTCAGTCGACTCGCTCATATCTCCCACGATACGCTCGTAGTAGAACGGAAGGCCCTCTCCCATATGGCCGATAATCATCTGCAGTTTAGGAAATTTATCGAACACCCCAGTGATGATCAGTCGAAGACATTGAGTCAGCACCTCCTGGTGCCATCCATATCCTGAACCGCTGAAAATGTAGTTCTGGAACAATTGGTCATACCCTGGCCGCATGGTGTTGTAATAAATATTGAACACGTCTTCCGGGGGGAAGCCTGGATGCAGGTATATCGGCACATCAAGCGCCTCGG
Source organism: Halomonas sp. MES3-P3E (assembly GCF_002836035.1). Classification (NCBI taxonomy): domain Bacteria; kingdom Pseudomonadati; phylum Pseudomonadota; class Gammaproteobacteria; order Oceanospirillales; family Halomonadaceae; genus Halomonas; species Halomonas sp. MES3-P3E. The sequence continues at coordinate 5,340 of NZ_PJBT01000040.1, forward strand.
CGCGCGCCAGAAGGGGCTCGAAATCCGGGTGGTCGAGGAATTTGTTGCCAATGAATCCATTGGTCATGGCCCCCAGAAAGCCATCTTCCCGAACGGCGCGTTCAAGTTCGTCCGCTGATGCTTCCGGGTTCTGCAGAGGCAAGGTTGCATAGGCCTGGTACCGCCCCGGATGGGTGGCCATCGGGCCATCGGCAATCATCTTGTTGAGACGATAGGCAAAATCGATGCCTTCCTGACCCGGGACATTCTGCACACCCGGCGTATGTGCGGAGAGAATTTGAACATTGACCCCCGCCTTATCCATTGCGCCGATGCGGCCAGAGCCGAGTTCGGCAAGACCCGTTTCCCTGAGGTACTCTACGTGTTGATCGTTAATCGCGTTCAGCGCGATCAGTTCCTCGGTGGTATAGGTCTCTTCCGTGGCGATAAATGGCAGGTCCTGGTCTCGCAACGCGATGACCGAAGTCTCTGTCGCGGCAGCACTGGAGATAATGGCAGGCATGGACAATCCGGCACCAACACCAAGTGCAGCCGCACCAGTTAGAAAACTACGGCGTCCCATTGTCAGGCTCTCTAGGGTTTTTTCGATCTGTTTCATGACAATTTCTACTCCGATGTTTGCGTTGCGTGGTTTGGGGGCAGCTTGAACCGCCCCAGAATATTGCCGATGTTATCCACGTAGCTGTACACCACCGGGATAACCAGCAAGCTCAGAAGCGTTGAAGTGAGCAGTCCGCCAATGACCACGAAGGCCATGGGGGCCCGGAAGCTGGGATCGCCAGCCCATCCTAGGGCGATCGGCATCATGCCCGCCCCCATGGCAATGGTGGTCATCACGATGGGCCGGACACGTTTTTTGCAGGCATCAAGAATGGCGTCCACGCGTTCCAACCCATGCTCCCGGCGGGCGATGATGATGTAGTCCACCAGCAGGATCGAGTTCTTGGTGGCGATGCCCATCAGCATGATCAATCCGATCATGGCGGGCAGCGACACGGGCGTCTGCGTGAGGAACAACGCCAGGAAAGCCCCAGGTACGGAGAGCACCAGTGCCACCAGAATAGTGACCGGCTGCATGAAATCCTTGAGCAGCAGCACCAGCAACATATAGATGCACAGCACGCCGGTCAGCATGGCAATCCCGAAGCTTGAGACAAGCTCCGCCATTTCCTCTGCATCGCCTTCTGCTGTCTGAAACACGCCACGCGGCAACTGACGTAAACTGGGCAGTGCCTGCACGGCCTGTTCGATTTCCCCCAAAGGCTGCCCTTGCAGGCTCACCTCGAAATTGACGTTGCGCAGACGATCATGCCGGGTGATTTCCGAAGGACCGCTGCTCCACTCGAAGGAGGCAACACTCTCAAGCGGCACTGGCCCATTCGCACCAGGCACTGGTAGCCGTTTAAGGGTCGCCATATCCTCCCGAGCGGCATCCGCCAGCCGGACCATCACCGGCACCTGACGCGAGCTGAAGTTCAACTTAGGAAGATCCTCGGCGTTATCGCCCACTGTCGCGATGCGCAGCGTATCGGCGATGGCCTGAGCCGAGACCCCAAGGTCGGCGGCGCGGGCAAAATCAGGGCGTACAATGAGTTCAGGCCTGACCAGGCTGGCCGTCGAACTCACCGCACCGATGCCGGGAATGGCGCGCATCTCCCGCTCGACTTGGCGAGCATGCAGTTCAAGCACCCGGCTATCCTCACCGGCGAGCACCAACTCATAGCCATCTCCCTCGTCGCCTACGCGAGCTCGCACGCCGGGAAGCGTGGCGAGTGCAACCCGCAACTGCTGCTCTATGTCTTGCTGCGTAACGCCCGCGCGGGTTGCGCGATCCGCCAAACCAACGGTCAGTTCCACCGAGGTCACATCAGAGTCACTGCTGCCGGAGCCTCCACCGACAGCCGCGAAGACGCTAACGACATGACGTTGCGTCACCAGTCGTGAGCGTGCCTGCTCGGCAAGCGCCGCCGCTTCAGACAAGGTGCTACCGGGCGGCAAGGTGAGCGTCGCCTGCGTCTGGGAATTATCATCGGGGGGTATGAAGGTCCCCGGCAGGGTCGAGGCCAGCCAGATACCTCCTGCAAAGCAGGCCGCCGCCGCGAGGAGCGTCGTCTTACGGTGGCGCAGGCACCCGTTAGCAACGATCAAGTAGTAGTTAATCCACGTTGGATCGCGCGAGGGATGTTGGGGTTTGCGCAGCAGATACGCAGCCAGCATGGGCGTGAGAAGGCGCGCCACCAGCAGCGAAAACAGCACCGCTACCGAGGCCGTCCAACCGAACTGAACGAAGAATTGCCCGACGGTGCCGCTCATAAAGGCCGTGGGCAGAAAAACGGCAATCAATGTAAAGGTGGTGGCGACAACGGCCAGGCCAATTTCCGCCGCCGCGTCCATGGCGGCCCGGCGCGGGGGCTTGCCCATTAGCAGGTGCCGTTCGATATTCTCAATCTCGACAATGGCATCGTCCACCAGCACCCCGATCACCAGCGAGAGCGCCAGCAACGTCACCACATTGAGCGAGAAGCCCACCAGGTGCATGAAAGCGAAGGTGGGGATGATCGACAGCGGAAGCGTGACCGCCGCTATCAGTGTGGCTCGCCAATTGCGTAGAAAGCAGAACACCACCAGCACCGCCAGCGCCATCCCCTCGAATAGCATGTGCATGGAGCCCTGGTAGTTCTCCAGCACTGGCCCAACAAAATTGAAGGCTTCTTCGACCTCGACATGGGGATATTGCGCCTGCAAGTCGGCAACAGCAGCCTGCACCCCCTCGGCCACATCCACCTCGCCGTACCCCTCGGCACGGGTCATCTCGACGCCGACGACGGGCGCGCCATTCAAGAGTGCAATTGAGCGCCGCTCGGCCACGGTATCAGTAACCGTCGCCACCTGATCAAGGCGAATACGCCGACCGTCGCTGAGTGCCAGCTCCATCGTCGCAAGCTCAGCTGCGGATTCAGCGTTGGCGATGATGCGCACGGCCTGTTCGGCTCCGCCGACATCAACGCGGCCACCGGGGGCCTCCAACTGCGCCTGACGCAACTGGCGGGAGATATCCAGCGCTGTCGTGTTCATCGCCAGCAGACGATCCGGAGCCAATGCCACGCGGACTTCGCGATCGACCCCGCCGATACGCCGAACCGAACCAACACCGGGCACCGCCAATACGGCCTTGGTCATTTTGTCATCGACGAACCAGGAGAGTGCCTCATCGTCTAGATCGGAGGACGTCACCGCGTAGCGTACAATCGGCTCACTGGAAAACTCACCCTTACGAATCATTGGATCACGCAGGTCGGCGGGTAGATCCGAGCGGATGCGAGCAACAGAGTCGCGCACGTCCTCAACAGCCTCTTGCACGGACTTTTCCAGCCTGAATTCGATAGCAATGTCGGCATTGCCATCCGTCAGCGTTGTAGTGATGTTTTTGACACCGGAGACGGTAGCGATGGAGTCCTCGATCTTGCGGGCAACCTCGGTCTCCATTAAGGCGGGGGCCGCCCCCGGCAACGAGGCGGAGACCTCCACGAGGGGCAGCTGCACATCCGGCAAGTCCTGAATAAGCAAGCCTCGGAAGGAGATGAGCCCCCAGAAGGTCAATAGGATGAAGAGCAGAACAACCGGAATAGGATTGCGAATCGCCCAGGAGGAGGTATTCAGCTTCATACCCCGTCCTCGACGTCGGTATCGTCCGTTTGGGGTGAATGAGCCGGCTCTTCTTCAATCACCCGAACCTGGTCACCGTTTCCCAGAAAAGCACCACCCGAGGCGACCACCTTGGCATCGGGCTCAAGCCCGTCGCGAATTTCGATGCGATCATCCGTGTGCTGGCACAGGGAAACTTTCTGCTCCGTTATCTGGCCTTCATCGCTGACGCGATGGACGTAGCCAAAGCCATCGCGAAGCTGCACCGCGGCGCGGGGTAGCGTCAACACTTGACGGCTGCCCAGCTCGAATCCACCCCGCGCAAACATCCCCGCCCGAGCAACGTCGCTTAACGGTAGGTCGACATAAACCAGCCCATTGCGTGTAGTGGTGTTCACTAGCGGCGCAATGGTGCGCAACCTCCCTTCGAGTTCATATCCACCGGGCACGGTGACCCTGGCAGTCTGGCCGGCTCGCAGCTCATTCAGATCGGAAGCGGCGACCTCGGCCCGCCACTCCAGCCGACCGTGGCGCGTCAATCGGAACAATTCCTGATCGGCGCCTGTAACAGCGCCAACAGTGGCCGTGCGGGAGGTAATCAAACCGTCGTCTGGGGCGACCACCTGCGTCTGAGCCAAGCGTAGCGCTTGGGCTTCATTCTGCGCTTGCGCAACGCCTAGCCGCGCCCTGGCGGTGAGTTCTGCGGTTTCGTATTGCTGAATCTGCTGCTCTGAAAGCGATCCCGTGGTTTTCAAACCGCGGGCGCGCTGGGCGTTGGCATTCGCTTCCGCAAGCGTTGCTTCGGCTTCCGCCACGGCGGCGCGGCTCCTGGCAAGCTCTGCGCGCACCGTCGTGGCGTTATACACGGCCAGCACCTGCCCTTCCGTGACCTCATCACCCACGCCTACCTTGACCTCTACCAGCCGCAGGCCACCGATTTCGGTACCGATAATGATCTCCTGCCATGCCGCGATATCACCATTGGCCGCGATAGTGGTCGGAAGCGTCTGAGGTTCTAATGTCGTCACGTTGACGGATAAGGAGTGAATCGCCCTTAGTTTGATAGACACAATTGAAAGGCCGCTTTCGGCCGAGGCTGTGTGAAAACGAGGCTACCGCTATACTCTACCCGTGACAGCTCGTGGAGGTGCCGATGAAGCGCTTCGTTGCAGGTGAGTCCCGGTCTCAAGCCACGTTGTTCCCTGAGCTTCTTGATGATTTTGTCTCGGAGGACAACCCGGTCCGAGCCATCGAGGCCTTCGTTGAGGCCCTTGATCTCAGGCAACTCGGTTTCAAGGGTGTCGATCCCCATGCTACCGGCCGGCCCGCCTATCACCCTGCGGTACTCCTGAAAATCTACCTCTACGGTTACCTCAATCGCATTCAATCCAGCCGTCGCCTGGAGCGCGAGGTGCAGCGCAATGTCGAGCTGATGTGGCTGACAGAACGCTTGGCACCGGACTTCAAGACGATTGCCGATTTTCGAAAGCACAACGGCAAGGCAATCCGCGCCATCTGCCGAGACTTTGTCGTGCTTTGCCGGCGCCTGGGGCTCTTCACACAAGCGATCGTGGCCATCGACGGTAGCAAGTCAAGGCGGTCAACAACCGTGACCGCAACTTTACGTTTGCCAAGATGAAGCGGCGCGCAGAGGAGATCGAGAAGAGCATCGAGCGTTACCTGCGCCAACTCGACTCAGCTGACCAAGGCGACCCCGCTGTCACAGAGGCGCAGACAGCACAGCTGAAGGACAAGATCGCCGCTCTCACCGAGGAAGTGCAGCGACTACAGGCCATTGAGATACAAAGAACCCAGGCACCTGACCAGCAGGTCTCGTTGACGGATCCCGATGCTCGCTCCATGAAGACGCGAGGCACCGGGCTAGTGGGGTACAACGTACAGACGGCCGTCGATAGTCAGCATCATTTGATCATCGCCCATGAGGTCACCAACGTCGGTAGTGACCGGCGTCAACTTTCCGGGATGGCCAAGCAGGCACATGATGCCAGCGGCATCAAAGATCTCAGTGTCGTGGCGGATCGCGGTTACTTTAAGGGAGAAGAAATTCTCGCGTGCTACAAGGCCGGTATCACCATCTATCTCCCCAAACCGAAAACCTCACCGAGCCAGGCCAAGGGAATGTTTCCCAGAGAGGCATTTCGCTTCATCCCCGAAAGCAACGAATACCACTGCCCTGCGGGAGAGCGACTGATCTGGCGTTTCAAGAGCGTCGAAAAAGGTCAGACGCTGCATTGCTACTGGAGTTCAGCCTGCCCAACCTGCGCGATGAAAGGGAAATGTACCACTGGTAAACACAGGCGTATAAAGCGCTGGGAGCATGAGGATGTGCTCGAGGCGGTACAGTCTAGGCTGAACCAGAAACCGGAAATGATGCGTCTCAGACGCCAGACAGTCGAGCACCCGTTCGGCACACTGAAGGCCTGGATGGAATCGACGCATTTTCTGACCAGGAGCCTCAAGAGCGTCAGCACGGAAATGAGTCTTCACGTGCTGGCCTATAATATGAAACGTGTCATAAAGATCCTTGGAACCAAGGGGTTGATTCAGGCGATGCGGGCATAGCGTGCCTGCTGCTCTTTAATAGCGCCTGTAGTGCCCTATGACGCTCTCTAGGAAGGATTTCTCGGGGCGCGTGATCTTGAATAACCTCGTCTGTGGCGATGGCGGAAGTGCTTTGAGACGTCTCGTTGGCCGCTGGACGTGGCCTGACAGCCGGATGCGGAAACAGGCAACGGATTTGGGAGTTTTCACACAGCCTCGACCAGAAGCCGACTTTAAGATATTTCGCATATACGCCTAAATGGTTTTGCTAACTGAGCTATTGCATCATCTCATGCGCTTGAAGATAATTTTTTATATCAAGTGGTATATCAATAAACCAATACAGCTACGAATACTTTAATGACACTGGTTCGAAGAAAACCTCTAGCACTCAAGAGAGCGCTAGAGGCTAATCCGTTAAAGGGCCTTAACTAACTCCCCATAATCTCCACCCACACGCAAGACAATAGTCACATCGCTATCATTGCGGTTACGGAAAAACCAACCGTGATTGCCATTGAAAGCGGCTTCTAGCTCACCTTCATCCTCGGGCACGCCACGGCCTTTCTCGTAACTGATGGAATTCCCATTTCCATCACCGTGCGTGTCAAAGTTGACGGGGCCACCGTCTGATGCCCATGCAAAGGTAGCAACCGCCCCTTCTTGCATGGTGAGTTTGTACTCTGTGCCTTCACCTGGCGTCAGGGTAAAGCTCACTTCATCACTCCATGGAGACGCTTCTTCCGCTTGCGCCGTCAGGGAAGTGGCTTCCTCAGTCGCTAATGCCTCTGCCAGCGCCACGCTGGCGTCGGTCATCACCCTTTCAGAATCGGCGGGTGAAGGTTCGACTGGATCACTTGCTGAGGCAGAATTGGCTGTTTGGGGAGCCATCTCTGCATCCGAAGTGGAAGTTTGAGCATCAGCATCGCTTGCCGTCTCAGGCTGGCGATCACTGACGGTCTCTTGAAATGCAGCGGGTTGAGACGCCTGCTGAGCACTGGCTTGATCATTGGCCTGATCAAGCTCGGCTTCCTCAGCCAACTGGGTCTTGATTTCGCCCATCTCTGTCAGCCCCAACAAGCGGCCAGCGCCGGTGGGGTCAATGGCATACTCAGCAGGCAGCACGACGGTGATCAGCAAAGCGACTGCAATGACGGCTGCCATCAGCGTAGAACGAAGTAACTTACCTGTTGACGGTAACTCGGCACGGGTGGGAAGGTCGGTATTGTACATTTGGGTCTCTCCTGAATTAGGCGATGAAATAGCCGGTGAGCTGATAACCAACCAGCATAAAGCCAGCGCACATCATGGCGACGTTAGCGGTGTAGGCGTGGCGTAAGAAGCCATTGGTGCGTCGCCAGAAACCCATCACGATAAGGATGGCACTCAGGGCCAGTAGCTGGCCGATCTCTACCCCAACGTTGAACGCCAGGAGATTGGGGACTAATCCATCAGAAGCGATATCGTACTCAATGATCTTGCTCGACAGTCCAAAGCCATGGAACAGGCCGAAGACCAGCGTCGCCACCTTGGTATTGGGCTGAAAGCCGAACCAGCGCTGATAAGCACCGATGTTATCGAGTGCCTTGTAGACAACGGAGAGACCGATGATGGCATCGATAAGGTAGCTATTGATGCCGATATTAAAGTACACCCCTAGCAGCATGGTCGTAGAGTGACCGATGGCGAAGAGGCTGACGTAGATGGCGATATGCTGCATTCGATAGAGGAAAAAAATCACCCCTAGCAAAAACAGGATGTGGTCATACCCCGTCACCATGTGCTTGGCACCGAGATAGA
>NZ_PJBT01000041.1:0-12847 GCF_002836035.1 Halomonas sp. MES3-P3E
GCCGGCGGTTAGGCCGGCGCAGCACTTATCGGTTCAGGTTAGAATGTTCAGTTAAACAGGCCGCGCAGCCCGTCACGCAGCTCCTTCCCAGCGCCTTCGCCTAAACGCTCATCCAACTGGTCCAAAGTATCGCCTAAACGCTCCTCCAGCTCTTCATTGACGCGTTCGCCAGCTTCGTTGCGCAGCAGGTCGACTACTGCCGCCTGGAATGCTTCACGATCAAAGCGGCACCACTCAGTGCGCTCACCGCCTAAATGTCCTTCACAGCGAACGGGCAGCGGCAGTTGTTCCAAGCGGGGATTCACCTCACAAGCCGCGTCGGCGGTGTCTACTAAGCGGGCATTCGCCTGGGTGTTGAAATTCATACTGGTAAGATTGAGTTCACCTTCCCCCTGAACATCAATGCCGGGCAGAGTAATCAGTAGATCGTCGCTCTCGACTAAACCGTTGCTGATTTGGAAGGTGGCATCGAAACGCTCGAAGCGGGTATCAGTGTGCCATTCGCGCAGCGTGCCCTCGCCTTCTAACTGGGCTACCAGCTCGCACATTTGCTGGGAAATGTTGGTATTTAAAATAGCCCCATCGTTCAGGCGGGCCGTCAGGTCCCCATTAAGGTTGCTGATGAGCGCTTCGCGGCTATTGCCTTGACTCGTAAGGCCGCCAGATAAATTAAAGCGACCGCGCAGTGGTGACGGCTCCTCTTCTTCGCTGATGGCTTCAATCAACGGTGCCATCTGAACGCTGTTTATGGTTGGCGAAAGCGCCCATTCCAGAATAGTGTCCGTGGCATCGACTTGACCGGTGGCGCTGAGTTCGCCTTCGTAGAAGCCCGACTCAAACGCCGTTAGCCGGTGGATGCCGTCGTCACCACGCAGCTGTAAGCGAGGATTATTGAACGTTAATCCTGCCAAGACGAGGTTATCGATGCTTAAATCACCCTCAAGTGACAGCCGAGTGAGAAGCGATTGCGGCACTAATGTGCTGGAATCCTGGGCAAAGGCTTTACGCAGCAGGCTACGGCTAGCCTGCTCGGCGGTTGCGGCACCGGGTAGATAGCGATCCAGATCCAATTGATCACCGGCCAAATCGAACGCTAGGCGCGAGCCATCCAACGCGGCGGTCAGTTCGCCGGTAAAGGTGCTTTCATCGACCACCAACGATAGGCTAGGCAAAGAGAGTTGCTCAGCATCCCCTTCGATAGGGCTGGTCATGGCCACATCGCTAAGTGCGGCCTCGCCCGCTGTGGTGAGCGTAACGCCAGCGCGAGCCAGCCAGGGGCGCAGCGTAAACGGGGCCGCGGTTAACTGGCCGCGATAGCGTGGGGCATCGCGCAGTTGCTCAACATTGAGGTGGCCACTAACTTTTAGGCCATCCGGCCCGGTGAGCTGCAGGTTTTTTAACTGCGCCGTTTGTGCTTGCCAATCACTCTCCAGGCCAAAGGCAAGTGCCAGCGCCAGACTACCTTGCCAGTTATCCGCGTTGCGCAGGCCTGCTTCAAGCACCCCTTCTGTGATCGAAAGCTGTTGCTCCCCCATGCGGGCGACCAGTTCAGCCGCTTTTAAGCTCAGCTGTTGTGGCTCGCTCTCTGCGCCTTGCGTCGTTCGCGTGGTGAGCGCCATATTTTCCAGCACGAAAAGCTCGTCTGCCAAGCCAAGCCGCACGCGGGTTTCGAGATTGATCTCGCTGCTCAGGTCGGGGGTGCGCTCCAGCACCTCGGCATCCAGCCGGTTATGCTTGGTCAGCGTAAACATTGCCTTGAGCGGGAAGGCGCGCACCGGGTTGACGTTACTGCCTGAAATATTGAGTTGCTGCATTCGCCACAGCGCTTCGGTTTGTGCATCGCGGAAACGAATATCGGCATTCTTCACTTCAACGCTGGCGATACTCAACACCACTGCCAGACTCCCCGCATCAGCATTAGGCCCTGCACTGGCGGGCGCCAGCACCGTTTCAGCGGAGCCGTCGTTATGTTCGGAGAGGCGCTCCAGCAAGGGTGCCCAGTTGCCTTCGCCTTGAGCGTCGCGCTCTAAATTAAGGCGCATACCGTCCAGCGTTAGCCCGTCTACAGCGATTTCGCCACGCAGTAGCGGACCGAATGCCACGCTGACTTCGGCTCGATCAATGGCGGCGAAGGCGGCGCTCTCTTCAGCTTGCTCGGGCAGCCAAGCACGGGCCTGTTCTACACTCACTCCGATACGAGGGTAGAATGACCACGTGATGGGACCTTCCAGCGCAAGATTGAGCCCGGTTTGCTCTTCCACGACAGCCGTTAAACGAGGTTTGAAATCTTCGGGATCCAGGAAAGTGGTGACATACACCACGGCGGCGACGGCGACGATGGCAAGAATACCGACCGCTGCCAGCAAAATACGTAATAGCTGTTTCATTTACCCTTTCCCTTGTGGGTCTAACTCAACAAAATCGCTGGTGGCGGGCATTCCCGGCACCGGCGTTTCTGGATTGGTCATAGGCCGGTAGCCTAATTTGGAAAGCAGCACGCGGTCAGCCAATGGTAAGGTGGAGGTTTCTATCCGCAACACACGACCTTCCTGTTTGGCTTGCTCGCCAAGCAGCGCCATTAAGCGCGAACCGACGCCACGGCGGCGCGTAGTTTTACGCACACAGAGCTCAGACAGCCACCACGCCCGGTCTTCTCCTTCTTGCACGGCGACAGCCCCCAGCAGCCGATCATTGAAATGGGCACAGGCAAAAAAATGCTGACCTTTAAAATGTTGTTCAATAAATGGCTCAACCGTTGGGGTGGGCATGCGCTCTTGGGGCGCATCCTCATAAATGCGCATTAGATCAAGGCGCACTTGCTCATCGGCTTCCCAACGGGCCTGGTCGACGTGGTGCAGTGTCACCGGCATGGTGAAATCCTCTTCGCCAAAGCAGCCTGGCTGCTATTTCTGCCGCAATTGATTGCAGCTACATTTCGCGCATTGTAGCGGATGAGGGCGCCAATTCACTATAATGGTCGTTTCGCCACAGGTTATGCCCTGATCCACAGTGGTAAGTTGATACAAAGCCACCGGCCATTTCACAGGATCGTTCCTCAGGGTAATCCCCCAGAGTGCGCCTTAGCGCAGGAGATGCAACATGTCAGCGCGTATTGCCACGGTTAGCCGTGACACCAACGAAACCCAGATCAAGGTCAGCGTCAATCTCGACGGTGAAGGCCGTCTTAGCTGCCAAACCGGCGTTCCGTTTTTGGATCATATGCTTGATCAAGTTGCCCGCCATGGGATGATCGATCTCGACATCAATGCCACTGGCGACCTGCATATTGACGACCACCATACCGTAGAAGACCTGGGTATTACGCTAGGCCAGGCTTTTTTTGAAGCCATTGGCGATAAGCGCGGCATTTACCGCTATGGTCACGCCTATGTACCCCTTGATGAAGCACTCTCTCGGGTGGTGATCGACTTTTCCGGCCGGCCGGGGCTTTACATAAATGTTGAGTTCACCCGAGATACCATCGGTAGCTTGGACACCCAGCTGTTCTGGGAGTTTTTCCAAGGCTTCGTCAATCACGCTCGCGTGTCGCTGCATATCGACAACCTCAAAGGCTTTAATGCTCACCATCAAGCGGAAACGATTTTTAAAGCCTTCGGCCGAGCGCTACGTATGGCCGTGGCGGAAGACCCCCGCATGGCAGGCCAAATGCCCTCCACCAAAGGGAGCTTGTAATGCTGCGCTATGTGATGAGCTATGTGACGAGCGATGCCTCTAGCTACTTTCCCTCTATCTCCACAAGGAGCGCTTCATGACCATTGCTGTGATCGACTATGGAATGGGCAACCTGCATTCCGTGGCCAAGGCGCTGGAGCATGTGACGCATGAGAATGTAGTCATCACCCGTGACCCGCGGCGTATTCTTGGCGCGACGCGCCTGGTGCTACCTGGCCAAGGAGCTATTCGTGACTGCGTTGGCGAGCTTGAGCGCACCGAGTTACGCGGGCTAGTGGAGGATATTCTCACCCGTCAAGCCAAACCGCTGCTGGGTATCTGCGTGGGTCAGCAAATGTTACTGGAGCGCAGCGAAGAGAATGGTGGCGTTGAGTGCCTGGGCTTTTTTAAAGGCAACGTAGACCGTTTCCCTGGTGATATGCGCGACGCCCACGAGCAGCGTTTGAAAGTACCGCACATGGGCTGGAATGTGGTCGAGCAGCATCACGACCACCCACTGTGGGCAGGTATTGATAATCGTGAACACTTCTACTTCGTGCACAGCTATTACGTAAATGCGGATGACGACGCCCAGGTGTTTGGTACGACCCAATACGGCAAGGTAAACGCCCATGTCGCGATTGGTCGAGATTCGACCTTCGCGGTGCAGTTTCACCCGGAAAAAAGCTCTCGCGCGGGCCTTCGCCTGCTTGAAAACTTTGTCACCTGGACGCCCTGAGAGGATTTTGTATGTTGGTAATTCCCGCTATTGATCTCAAAGACGGCCAGTGTGTCCGGTTGAAGCAGGGTCGCATGGAAGATGCGACCTCCTACGGCGATGATCCAGTGGCGATGGCCGCACGCTGGGTGGAAGCTGGCGCCCGCCGGCTTCACTTAGTCGATTTGAACGGTGCCTTTGAAGGCAAGCCGATGAACGGTGACGCCGTGACCGCTATTGCCCGTGCCTACCCGAATCTGCCGATTCAAATTGGTGGCGGCATTCGCAGTGCGGAAACCATCGAGCACTATTTAAGTGCCGGTGTCTCCTACGTGATCATCGGTACCAAGGCAGTAAAAGAGCCCGACTTCGTTGGCGAAATGTGTCGCGCCTTTCCAGGCCATGTGATCGTTGGGCTTGATGCCAAAGATGGCTATGTCGCCACCGACGGCTGGGCAGAGGTCTCCACGATCAAAGCCACCGAACTAGCCAAGCGTTTTGCCAACGATGGTGTCTCTAGCATCGTCTACACCGACATTGCTCGCGACGGCATGATGCAAGGCGTCAACGTAGAGGCCACCGCCGCACTTGCCCGCGAAGGCGGCTTGCCGGTGATTGCTTCCGGTGGTGTGACCAATCTGGATGACATCAAAGCACTCTGCGCAGTTGCCGATAGCGGTATTTTGGGCGCGATTACCGGCCGGGCAATTTACGAAGGCAGCCTGGATGTCGCCGAAGCACAGCGATTAAGCGACCAACTGACGGGAGGTGGTTCATGAGTCTCACCAAACGCATTATCCCTTGCCTGGACGTAGACGCCGGGCGCGTGGTCAAAGGCGTTAATTTCGTCGGCATTCGCGATGCCGGTGACCCGGTAGAGATTGCCCAGCGCTATAACCAGCAGGGCGCCGACGAGATTACCTTTCTTGATATTACCGCTAGCCACGAAGACCGTGATACGACGGTAGAGATGGTCGAGCGCATCGCGGGCGAAGTGTTTATTCCGCTGACCGTCGGCGGCGGCATTCGCAGCTGTGACGATATTCGCACCATGTTGAACGCCGGTGCGGATAAAGTCTCCATCAACACCGCCGCGGTCACTAACCCTGAGTTTGTGCGCGAAGCTGCTGAGCGTTTCGGTAGCCAGTGCATTGTGGTGGCGATCGATGCCAAGCGCGTCTCGAAAGAGGGCGAAACACCCCGCTGGGAAATTTTCACCCACGGTGGCCGCCGCCCAACGGGCCTCGACGCCGTTGAGTGGGCGAAGAAGATGGTGGAGTTCGGAGCGGGCGAACTACTGCTCACCAGCATGGATCGCGACGGGACCAAGATCGGCTTTGACCTGGGCGTGACCCACGCGATTTCTGAAGCGGTGAGCGTGCCGGTGATTGCCTCTGGCGGTGTAGGCAACCTGGATCACTTGGTGGATGGCGTACTGAAAGGCGGTGCCGACGCGGTGCTGGCCGCCAGCATTTTCCACTTTGGCGAGTACACCATTCCTGAAGCAAAGCGCTACATGGCCGAACGCGGTATCGAAATGCGCTTATAAATTTCTAATACGTAAGCCTGCCGGGGTGTTAAGCCCCGGTATCCTCAAGCGATAAGCCAAGATTACTGATGCCACCGTTGCGCCCTAACTCACGCACCTCTTTTAGTGCCGCCTTATCCAGCGGTTCGCTGACCATTTCCAATACGGCATCCTGAAAGTCGTTCTCGTCGGCCATCAGCGGATGGTCGCGAATAATCAGCGCCAGTTTTTGTGCGTCAACTTCGCCTTCAGTGAGCTCTATAAAGGCGCGCACGCCCGCTCGGGATGTACGGCTAACATCCAGCACGGCCTCTGGGGAATCGCCTTGTAGGGTGTCCAGCAGCGCCGAGACCGATACCACTGCATCCAGCGCACGCCTGGCACCAAAGCTGTCATCTTCTTCAGAAGGCTCACACTCGGCGAGCTTCTCCGCTTGACGAGCAAAGTCGATACTGGCATTGGGCACATTAAGCCGTTCCCACACCAAACTCAGCACGGTACGCAGCGTATGGCTATCGCCTTGTCCTGTGGTTTGCTCATATAACACATAGTTAGGCAGCAAACGCTCACACAGCGCCGCCATAAAGGCTTGCTGGGCCGGTAGTGGGAGTTCTTGCAGCCGTAAATAAAAGCCCTGAGGTTTCGGCACCATACTGATTTCCTGGATCGCTTTACGTGGGATATTGGTGAAATGTAGCGGGTACGTTATCGTCTCTCTGCGCTTGGGGCGATCCCCCAGCGCTTTGATGATTGTACGGCCGGCGAGGAGATTACCATGCATATTCATCTGCTACAGCACGGCCCTGACCATGGCCCCGCCCGTTTAACCGACTGGCTTACCAGTATGGGTCATAGTTACACCGTTTTTCATCTCTATGCTGGCGAGTTAACACCCCGCCCAAACGAATCTGATGCATTGATTGTGCTTGATGGGCCTGAGACGCTACTCAGCCAACCACCAGCGTGGTTTAAAGCTGAAGATAAACTGATCAACCGCTACCTGGATGGCCAAAAACCGTTATTGGGGATTGGCATTGGCGCTCACTGGATAGCGCAAGCACTCGGCGCAGTGATAGCCCCCGGCACTTACGCCGAAATCGGGTGGCATACGGTCACCCTGGCACCGGAAAGCTCACTGGATTTGCCCGAGTCGTTTTGCGCATTTATGTGGCATCGTTATGTCTTCAGCTTGCCCGATGATGCCTTTTCCCTGGGGGGCAGTGAAGCAGCACCGCTGCAGGGGTTTACCTGGGATAGAGGCCGCGTTGTCAGCCTGCTATGCCATTTGGAAGCCACGCCTGCCAGCGTTAACCACCTGTTGAGCAAGGCCGAGCGGCCTAGCGCCTCACCTGCCGCCGCCCGCTATGTTCAGGACGATGCGCAAATCCTTGAGGATGCCAATCGCTTTATTCATCTAGCACCGCTGCTTGACCGCGTGATGACCCAATGGTTAAGAACGAACTAACAGCAGCGCATGTAGCCATTATCTGTTCCACTGCCTGGCCACCGCCAGGCAGCTCTCCCAATCGCCGACATGAATTACCGGCGGGGCAGTCTCACGCTGCTTGTCTAAGTGATAGCGGTAGAGTGGGTCGTAATACTCGGTAAGCAGAGGCGCGAGCCAAGCTTCATGGGCCTGAGGGTTGCCGTGGACATGTTCGTTAAACGCCAGTGCCTGAAGCCGCTGCAAACGTTGCAGCCGTGCATTACCCAAACGCTTGCCCAGACGGATAAGCGCATTACTCAACTGCGCCTGCATCAGTTGCCAGCCCTGATAGGCACCATAGCGAGCAGCATAAGCCTGTTCTAAATCGATAATGTAGTCCTGCTGAATTTGAGCAAGGCGCCAATCCAGTGGCATTTCGATACGTACCCGGGGCGCTTGCTGCAATGCTCGCCAGAAGCTCAAGGGAATATTGGCACTACCAATCTGGCGGGACTCGTCTTCGATAACCAGCCCTTCGGTTAAGCTGATTAATCGTTTGGCCAGCGCATGCTCAAAATTGATTTGTGTGGCAGGCTCTTCGGGCCTACGCCCGAAGGCGGAGCCTTTATGGTGCGCGAAGGCTTCCAGGTCGACGCCATTATTGAGCTGATTGATCAACGTCGTTTTTGCACACCCAGTCAGCCCTGCGACCACCAGCATCGGCTGCAGTGCAGCCGTCTCAATACGCTCACATAGCGCTTGGCGCATGGCTTTCCAACCACCCTCCAAGCGTGGTCTTGAGATGCCTGCATCTTCTAACCACTGCTGAGCAATTTGTGAGCGCAGCCCACCGCGAAAGCAGTAAATCAATGCACCTGGATGCTCGGCTAAATACGCCTGCCACGCTGCAATTCGAGCTTGCTTGACCTCACCGCTGACCAAGCGTTCGCCTAACGCAATCGCCGCGGCTTGGCCCTGCCGTTTATAGGCGATACCTACCTGATGACGCTCACCATCAATCATTAACGGCAGATTGACGGCGCCAGGGAGTGCGCCCTGAGCAAACTCGACCGGGGCGCGCACATCTATTAGCGGCTGCTCTTCTTTGATTAGGCTTAATACCGCTGGTCGGGTGGCTAGTGTCACCCGACCACCTCAATAGAGGCGTTACCTTGGCGCGCTTTCATTACCCCGAATGACTGTAACGACAGGCCGAATTCGCGGCCAATGCGTTCAACGTCATCCTCCCAGGCAGGGTCAACACTAATGAGCAGTCCGCCAGAGGTCTGTGGATCACACAGCCACTGCCAGTGGGCTTCATCCATGGCGGGCAAGCTTTCACCCAGCGCATCACGGTTGCGTAGCGTACCGCCAGGTACTGCGCCTTGGCGGCGGTAAGACTCTGCCTCGGCTAAGCGCGGCAGCTTACGAAAATCAATCTGGGCCATCACATTACTGGCCTGACACATTTCCGCAAGATGGCCGGCCAAGCCAAAACCGGTCACATCAGTCATGGCGTTCACCCCTTTCACATCGGCGAGCTTCACGCCAATGCTATTGGGCTTGAGCATGGTTTCGCGGGCAAGGCCATG
Source organism: Halomonas sp. MES3-P3E (assembly GCF_002836035.1). Classification (NCBI taxonomy): domain Bacteria; kingdom Pseudomonadati; phylum Pseudomonadota; class Gammaproteobacteria; order Oceanospirillales; family Halomonadaceae; genus Halomonas; species Halomonas sp. MES3-P3E. The sequence continues at coordinate 8,937 of NZ_PJBT01000041.1, forward strand.
GTGGCCCATTTCCAGTAAGCCGCGCTTTTCGGCGGTGGTTAACATACCGATACCCAGCGGCTTGGTTAAGAACAGCAGATCACCAGGTTTGGCGGTGCTATTAAGCTTGAGCTTGTCTAGATCGACCAAGCCGTTAACGGCCAACCCGAAAATGGGCTCTGGGGCATCAATAGAGTGGCCGCCGGCCAGGGCAACACCTAATTCCCGGCACACCGCCTGCGCACCGGCCATCACATCACCGGCCACTTCAGCGCTAAGCTTATCCAATGGCCAGCCTAGAATGCCTAACGCCATTACCGGCGTACCGCCCATGGCGTAAACATCGCTGATCGCATTGGTCGCCGCGATACGCCCAAAATCAAAGGGATCATCAACAATCGGCATGAAGAAATCCGTGGTGGCGATCATGCCGCGGCCATCGCCCAGATCATACACGGCAGCATCTTCGCGTCCTTGATTGCCGACAATAAGCTGCTTATGACCCGCCGCTGGCCCCGCTTTGGCTAGAATCCCATCCAGCACGTCCGGGGCAATTTTGCAGCCGCAGCCGGCGCCGTGGCTATATTGGGTCAAGCGAATCGAACTCATCGTGTCTCTCCTTGGCACTTAGGGGATATCATCAGTTTAACGCAGTATGGCACATGCTACAGTGCTTCCAGCGCATCGCTGAGCTTATCCACGGCGATCACTTCCATGCCTTTTGGCGCCTGCTTGGGTGCATTGGCCCGCGGCACGATGGCACGCAGAAAACCGTGCTTGGCCGCCTCGGCAATACGCTCTTGGCCACTAGGCACCGGGCGTATCTCGCCGGAAAGCCCAACTTCACCGAATACCACTAACTCTTTGGGCAACGCGCGGTTTTGCAGGCTAGATACTACTGCCAGCAGTACTGCCAAATCGGCGCTGGTTTCAAGCACTTTGACACCACCGACAACGTTCAGGAATACGTCTTGGTCACCGGTAAACAGACCACCATGGCGGTTGAGCACTGCCAACAGCATGGCCAGGCGATTTTGATCAACGCCGACAGCTACCCGTCGGGGATTGCCAAGCGCAGACTCATCTACCAGTGCCTGCACCTCGACCAGAATTGGCCGCGTTCCCTCCCAAACCACCATCACCAAGCTGCCGGGCGCTTGCACTTCTTGGCGGGAGAGAAAAATCGCGCTGGGGTTTTTGACTTCTTTAAGGCCCTGCTCAAGCATCGCGAAGACACCCAGCTCGTTAACGGCACCAAAGCGGTTTTTCTGACCACGTAGGGTGCGAAAGCGTGAGTCTGCGCCGCCTTCTAATAACAGCGAGGCATCGATCATATGCTCAAGGACTTTAGGGCCCGCCAGCGAACCATCTTTAGTCACGTGTCCCACTAATAACAGAACGGTATTGGTCTTCTTGGCAAAGCGCGTTAACGCGGCGGCTGACTCACGCACCTGAGCAACGCCACCAGGCGCTGAGCTAATGTCTTCCAGATGCATGGTTTGGATCGAGTCGATTACCAGAATTTCCGGCTTTTCACGCTCAGATACCGCCAGAATGGTTTCCACACTGGTCTCGGCCAGCATTTTCAAACCGTTGGTGGGCAGTTGCAGGCGGTGGGCACGCATGGCTACTTGAGAGAGCGACTCCTCCCCCGTCACATAGAGTATGCGTCGCTGCTGGGCTAGCTTACAGGCCGTTTGTAGTAGCAGCGTTGATTTACCTGCACCAGGATTGCCACCCAAAAGCACCGCCGAACCGGGAACCAGCCCGCCGCCTAACACGCGGTCAAACTCAGCGAACGTGGAACTCATGCGAGGAACCTCGCTGAGATCAACATTGCCAAGATCGATCACTTCTCGCGAGAGATCACCTGTGTAGCCTGAGCGCCCAGAGGCTGCTCCGCCACCAGGGCGTGCACTTTCTAAACGCACCTCGCTTAGGGTGTTCCACTCTTGGCAACTACTGCACTGCCCTTGCCATTTGCGATATTCAGCACCGCACTCAGTGCATACAAAGGCGCTTTTAGCTTTGGCCACTGCCATTACACTCCTACTGTTGCTATCGCTATTTGACAACATTCACTACGTTGCCACCTGCATTAACAGCCACTGGCCATTGCCACTCGCGTCAGGCCTTGCCTCGACAAACACAAAAGGCGGCCAGTGGCCGCCTTTGATACTGCTGACTAGCGCGTTATTGGCGCTTTAGCTGCAGCATTTCACCATTTTCAAAACGACGACGTTCTGGGTCAATCAATTCCAGCGTGCTCTCATCAATACGCATGAAGTAATAGATTTGGCCATCGCCATCTGGCGTCAGCTCGTAAACGGTGGCGTCTGGGTCAGACGGCGTACCGGTCAGCACTTCCCAGTTACCCGCATAATTTTCATCGGGAGGGGTTTGGGGATGGTTCCGGTAGGTAGCGTTCAGTGTGAAAGTGCGCTCTTCCGCCGCGCTCATCTCTTCACCCATCATCGTGACATCCAGATCGATACCATCGCAGTTGCGGCAAGGTAGCGAGCCTTGGTAATTAGCCTGTGCGGTCGCTGCTTCCTCTTGCTGCTGTTCCATCGGACCGCTTGCACAGCCAGCTAATAGTGCCAACATAGCCGAACCGGCTAGCAAACTCTTAAGTTGCATAGAGTGTCTCCTTCATCTCGTGTTGGGCATCACATTTATTTACGCGCACTTGTGACAGCATAACCGCTACAAGGTGCGACGCACACCCCTAGCGACGCGAATGCTTGCGCTGAGTTGGCCTTCAAGCGACCATGGCATACCTTGCTAGGATAATCAGGTTACCCTCATGAGCCAATACTGGAGTCCGGCCGTTCGCGAACTTACGCCTTACGTGCCCGGTGAGCAGCCACGCGAGAAGCTTGTTAAACTCAATACCAATGAAAACCCTTACCCACCTGCTCCAGGCGTCGGTAAGGCGCTGCGCGATTATGCAACAGACCATCTGCGCCTCTACCCTGACCCTACCTCTACAGCACTGCGTGAAGCGCTTGCGGAGACATTTAAGGTAGCCAGCAGCCAAGTGTTTGTCGGTAACGGTTCCGATGAAGTGCTGGCATTCGCTTTTCAGGCCTTCTTTTGCCATCAAGCGCCGCTTGATGTGCCTGCCATCACCTATAGCTTTTACCCTGTTTACGCCAATCTTTATGGCGTTGAGCTGCGTAAGCATCCGCTCAATAAGCAGTGGGAAGTCGATATTGATGCGCTGGCGGCGGATACCAACCGCAGCGGCGTTATTTTCGCTAACCCTAATGCCCCTACCGGCCATGCGCACTCACTCGCAGCAATAGAGGCGCTGCTTAAGCGTGTCACAGATCGCGTAGTGCTGGTGGACGAGGCGTATGTCGATTTCGGGGCAGAGAGCGCCGTTTCGCTGATTGATCGCTACCCTAACCTGCTCGTCACCGGTACGTTTTCCAAGTCGCGCAGTTTGGCTGGATTGAGGTTGGGTTATGCGGTGGGCTCTGAGGAATTGATTGATGGCTTGCTGCGGGTAAAAGACTCTTTCAACTCTTACCCAGTGGATAGCCTAGCAAGCTTAGTAGGCATCGCCGCTCTGAAAGATGTCGAGCATTTCGAAGCCTGCCGCGAGCATGTTATTACCACCCGTGAGCGTACTCGCCAACGTCTAGAAGCGTTAGGGTTTGAGGTGCTGCCCTCTAAAGCTAACTTCGTGCTTACCCAACACCCTGACTACGAAGGCGCGCAGCTATTTGCTGGCCTACGCGAGCGGGGCATTCTGGTGCGCCATTTTAATACATCAGACCTCAATAACTTCCTACGCATCACCATCGGTACCGATGATGAGATGAATAGCCTAATTGAAGCGTTAGAGACGATCTGCGCTTAGCCTTTTCATTTTTAAGTCTTTACCTGGGCGGCGCAAGCCGCCTTTTTATCGGCTGCTTTTCTTT
>NZ_PJBT01000042.1:0-12605 GCF_002836035.1 Halomonas sp. MES3-P3E
TTAACTCAGCGCCCATATCTTTAAAAGATGACGTATTAGCGCCCAAGAGCGTTAAACAGTGTTCCAGCTTTTTCGATTGATTCACTGTCTCTTCAATATGTTCTTCAATGCGCTGCTGCAACTGTGGGTAATGCTCTAAACGATGCGCTTGAGATTGAAGCATTTTCTCCGCTTGCTTCTCCATAGCGTGCGCATCTCGCAGCCAATCTACTAAGTGCTTGCTTTCCATTGCAGACTCTCCTTATGACACCAACGTTAGCATACGATTCCTAAACTCAAAGTTGCTCTTTTTGAGCACCTGAGCCCGGCTTTGCTTTACCTAAAGTTGGTTCCTGACCTTCAGGCGCAGGTTGATTAACTACTGAATACTCACTCTTACCATCCAACGAAGGTCCTTCAGCCCACCGACCTTTCGGCGCTTCTTTGTCGAGCAGAGTATTAAGGTAGTAGTAGGAGTGTTGCATATTCTCATGATCTTCAGGCGTCGAGTTGGGAATAGGCAACTGCGACTTCATACCGCCCATCTCTTCGATGACCGCTAACCACTGCTGCTGGTGATACGTATCACGGGCAATCAGGAAAGATAGGAAATCCTTCATGCCATGATCGTCCGTCCAGTTATATAAACGTGAAGCAAGTACTCGGCCACCCGCTTCTGCTGTGGCGTTGGCTAGCATATCTGCCCCAATATTACCGGTCGCGTATACGTGGCTCATATCAAACGGCACACCATTGGAGTTGACCGGCATCGCGGACAGGCCAGAAGATAACAAATGGCGTGGATTGGCACCGCCTAGAATGGCATTCATGACAGGGTCTTTAGCAGTGGCTTCCTGATAAGAAACAGGTGCCCCCTCTAAATTAAGCGCAACCGCGTGCCCCAACATCTCGATATGCGATAACTCTTCTGTCGCCGTTGACATCAGCATATCGCGAATGCGGTCATCACCGCGCGCGCCCATCGCTTGGAAGAAATACTGCATCGCAACGCGTATTTCGCCTTCGATACCACCAATGGCCTGCTGAAGCAGCATCGCAAACTCAGGGTTTGGCTTATCGACTTTCACCGGATACTGCAATTTTGCGGAATGATGAAACATAGGTTGCACTCCTTGTAGGTAAACTGTCAGGAACTCCTTCCCCTGACAGTGTGCTTAAGGCTCTTCCTTAAGTAGCTGGGTAGCTTCCAATGCGATTACCATTCAGGGTTCCTTCCCTTGTTGGTAAACTTCCGCTCATCCTTGAGCACTTTCATTGCGTCCTTTGCCTGGGCTGCTAGGAAACGCCATCCTTGGCTTTCAACTTACAGCTTGTCTTTAAGCAACTTTTTTGCTTCCTGAGCAATGTCATCGTATTGGCGTGCTACTCGATCAAAAAACGCCTTAGCTTCTTGATCCGAACTGCTATCGGCATCGCGAGAAAACTGTGAACAAAGATTAGCGCCTTGCGAAGCGTGATATAGCGTACTGACCATATCAAAATCTTTATCCTTAATCGGATTACCCATAGCGATCTCATGCGACAGTCGCGAACTTAACGCGAACTTAACTAAGTCACTCCATTAAAGGAAAGTGGTTAGCTTTGCCCATTACCGCTATGGCTGTTCTTCCCGCCTTTCTTGCCAGCTTCTGAAGCACGTTCCGGGTCATTAGCGAAGTTACCTCCGCTTTCTTGGCCACCTTTATGACCAATATCCTCATAAAATTCTTGGCTATGGGAGTCAGCAGTCGCATCCCCGCCCTTTTTACCGGCATCAGAAGCGCGCTCAGGGTCATTGGCAAAATTGCCGCCGCTTACTTGACCACCTTTGTGGCCTGCTTCCTCACGTGACATTCCTTGGTCTTTGCGTTTATCAACCATGATAAAACTCCTTTAGTGGAACAATTAAAACCTTTCGTCTTAATCACTCGCCTTTTCTAACCGAGCACTATGGAGAATAGTCACCAAGCTGAACACTTCAAGCCACCTGAACTTTAAATAGTGCTTTTTAATTTTTATCAAAAAGACCGTTTAATATAAGTCAAACACAAGTGCCGATCAACCACTTTCAAAACAATGGCTTAAAGATAGAAAATATTTAATAACATACGTTATAAACCCACTATTTAGCAGCAAAACTAATTAGTTATTGTTTTTTAGCTTTATAATAGCGTTACTGAAAGGGTGACTGCTCACCCACTGGACCACTAACTGAAAACCCCACTGCTTTTGTCAGCTCACCGATGTAGAAATTTAAGCGCTTCCCTTGAGGGAGCATGGCAGGAAGTAGCGGGTAGCAATAAAACCGTAAAAAAGCTTCTACTTATGTTAAAAATATTTTTTACTTATCCGGCAGCTGGACGCCACACCCACCTAATGCCTACAGTATTTTAGGTATGCTTACATGCTTACAACTAGCATGTAACATCTCTTAAATATTTGTAATTATTAATTTATAGGTTTGAACAGTAACTTATATTGCTTTAGCTGATATTGTTGGCTAACAAATTACATTCACCACTATATTGGCTATTTAGCTTGCGCCAGTTTATAGAGAGAGTTTTGACGTTTATGTAAAGCCGTAGGTAGCAGCACCGTCTCCTTTCTGCCTGTTACCACCATCAAAGAAGGCCCCTTAATTTCAAACATTTTTTTATAACGGTTCCCTAAACTAACCACCACGGTATGAGATAGGAGGTCAGGGATGACACAAGAAGTCAGCGACTTCATCATTGATAGGCTGAAACAGTGGAAGGTATCGCACATTTTCGGTTATTCCGGGGACGGTAATAATGGATTGATGGGCGCGCTCAATCGCGCCGACGACTCGATTACCTTTGTACAGCCACGGCATGAGGAAATGGCGGCGTTCATGGCTTGTGGCTATGCAAAATATACCGGCGAGGTGGGCGTTTGCATGGCGACCTCCGGGCCGGGCGCGATCCATCTACTTAACGGCCTTTACGACGCTAAAAAAGATCACGTACCGGTCGTCGCTATCGTAGGCCAGCAGGCTCGTACAGCGTTAGGTGGTGAATACCAGCAAGAAGTGGACTTGGTCTCTTTATTTAAGGATGTGGCAGGTGATTTTGTACACCTGGCGATTAGCCCTGGGCAAGTTCGACATCTAATTGATCGTGCCATGCGCATCGCCGCCGGTGAACGCACCGTTACCGCTATTGTGGTGCCTAACGATTTACAGTCCCAAAAAGCGGTTGAGACGCCTGCACACGCCCATGGCACTGTTCACTCTGGCGTTGGTTATACGTCAGCAACTGTCATGCCTGATGAACAGTCCCTTGCCCATGCCGCTGACGTATTAAACGCTGGCAAGCGGGTCGCCATTTTGATCGGTGCAGGGGCCAGAGGCGCTGAAAGAGAAGTAGAAGAAGTGGCGAACCTTCTTGGCGCGGGTGTTGCTAAAGCCCTGCTTGGGCGGGATGTACTACCCGATGACCTCCCTTACGTCACGGGGTCGATTGGACTGTTAGGCACCAACCCCAGTTGGACCCTAATGTCTGAGTGCGACACCTTATTAATGATTGGTTCAAGCTTTCCCTATTCGGAGTTTTTACCCCAAGAGGGGCAAGCAAGCGGTGTACAGATAGATATTGAACCCCGCATGCTTAGCATGCGTTACCCAATGGACGTTAACCTCACCGGTGATACCCGCAGTACGCTTCAGGCGCTCATACCGCTGCTGAAGCATAAAAGTGATCGAGATTGGCGGCAGGCTATTGAATCAGCCGTCGCTGAATGGTGGGAGTTATTGCGTGAACGCGCCATGAGCGACGCAAACCCGATCAATCCTCAACGCGTATTTTGGGAAGCGTCCCCGCGCTTGCCAGACCGCTGCTTACTCAGTTGTGACTCCGGCTCGGCAACCAACTGGTACGCTCGCGACCTTAAGTTTCGCGCGGGTATGCGCGGCTCGGTTTCAGGCGGCCTGGCAACCATGGGAAACGCAGTACCCTACGCCATAGCAGCCAAATTTGCTTATCCTGAGCGTGTTTCGATCGCTTTTGTGGGCGACGGTGCCATGCAAATGAGCGGCAATGCTGAACTGCTCACTATTGGTAAATACTGGAGACGCTGGGAAGATCCACGGCTCATTGTGATCGTCCTTAATAACCGCGATCTTAACCAGGTCACCTGGGAGATGCGTGTCCAGGATGGCGACCCTAAATATGAAGCATCGCAGGACTTACCTGCCTTTTCCTACGCGCAGTATGCCGAACTGGTTGGCTTGAAAGGCATTGAAGTAACCGATCCAGAGCAGATTGGTAGCGCCTGGGATCAGGCCATTGCCAATAACTGCCCCACCGTTATTGATTTTCATACAGATCCCGACATTCCCCCTATCCCACCTCATATTTCCAAGCAGCAGGCAAAGGCCTATATGTCAGCAATGCTGCATGGGGACCCTGATGCTTTAGAAACCGTTAAAGCGTCCTTAAAGCAGTTTTCCAAAAGCTTTATTGCTAAAGCGCCTCGCCTCGGGAGGCATTAATGGTCCGCAATGATGAGCCGCCGCTGGCGAGCTGGGAGTGTACGTATCCATTAGCACGCAGTGGTTATCCTTATATTTCGGCTCAGTGTGAGCGGTTAGGAACAAACCTTTTCCGCTCTCGATTAATGTTTAAAAAAACACTATTTATGAGGGGCGAAGAAGCCGCCGAGCTTTTTTACGATGATGCACGTTTCAGCCGTGAGAATGCGGCGCCCACACGGTTGAAAAAGACGCTGTTTGGTGAAGGGGGAGTCCAAGGGCTGAATCGCCCCGGGTTTCGTAGATACCTCTAGGCCTTATACTAAAGGTACCTAGGAGGATCCATGAGCCGTCCCCGTTACACTGAAGAATTCAAAATCGAAGCGGTTAAACAGGTGGTAGAGCGCGGTCATCGCGTTGCCGAGGTCGCTGAGCGTTTAGGCGTGTCAGGTCACAGCTTGTACCACTGGATCAAGCGCTACGATAAGCCGGTAGAACAACGGCAAGAAGATGATAATCTCCAAGCTGAAAACCGTCGTTTGAAGGCTGAACTAAAACGCGTGTCAGAAGAGCGAGATATATTAAAAAAGGCCACCGCGTACTTCGCCAGAGAGTCCGACTGAGGTACGCGTTTATTCAAAAGCATGCGAGCCAATATCCGGTACGGCGCTTGTGCCGCATGATGGCCGTGCATCCTAGTGGCTACTATGCATGGTGTAAAAAAGCACTGTCTAATCGAGACCGGGATGATCAGCGTCTATTGGGATTGATCAAGCATGCGTGGCTTGAAAGTGGCGGTGTATATGGCTATCGCAAGGTCTATCAGGATTTGCGTGAGGCTGGCGAAGCCTGCGGTAAGCACCGAGTGGCCCGCCTGATGCGTAGGGAAGGTTTACGCTCTCAGACGGGCTATCGACGACGCCCTGGCAGCTATGGCGGTGGAAAACCGGCTGTTGTATCACCCAACCATTTAGACCGTCAGTTTGAAGTGACAGCGCCAAATGTTGCTTGGGTGACGGACATCACTTACATCCGAACGTACGAAGGCTGGCTTTACTTAGCGGTGGTTATCGACCTGTTTTCTCGTCAAGTGGTTGGTTGGTCGATGAAGTCTCGTATGACCACGGAATTAGTGCTGGATGCTCTGTTATCGGCAGTCTGGCGACGCAAGCCACAAGGAACGGTGATGGTGCATTCGGATCAAGGAAGCCAGTTCAGCAGTGGAGACTGGCAAAGCTTTCTGAAAGCTAATCACCTGGTGGGCAGCATGAGCCGACGTGGTAACTGTCATGACAACGCCGTTGCTGAAAGCTTCTTTCAACTCCTCAAGCGAGAGCGAATCAAGCGGCAGATTTATTCGACACGCGAAGCGGCTAGACGCGACGTGTTCAATTATATTGAAATGTTCTACAACCCAAAGCGCCGACACGGGACAAGTGATAACTTGTCACCGGTTGAGTATGAAAGGCGTTACTTTAAGAGCCTAACGGGTGTCTAGAATACTCGGGGCGATTCAGGCTGGAAGGAGAGGCGCATCATCAACGCAAAGCACTGTTTCTTTCATTAATGTCCCAGTCGCGCATTGATGAACTCATGCAACTGGTCGAGCAACATTGGCAATTGCGCCTCAATTATTGGGAGTCGCAAGCCTCGATCACCCTCCTTGATGAACTTCATCACATTTTATGCCGGGCAGCCTGCGCTTGGTGCGGTATTCCGCTACACAATGTCGATGCTCCAGAGATGGCCGAGCAATTAGTACTCATGATTGAAGGCGGCGCTGCTATCGGGCCCAAGCATTGGGCAAGCCGCCGAGCACGGCGTCAAACTGAAAATGCACTACTAGACTTAATCAAGCAGTACCAACAAGGGCTGCATGAAGTCGACCCCGCATTACCATTCGCTACGTTTGTTGATTTTCGTGATGCGCAGGGCAAGCCTCTGCCCAATCGCATTGTTGCCGTGGAGTTGATTAATGTAATCCGACCCATCGTGGCAGTGGCAAGGTACATGGTGTTTGCCGTCTTGGCGATGCATGAACACCCTGACTGTTATGAAAAGCTTAAACACCAAGGGTCAAGCCGTTATCGTCGGCACTTCATCCAAGAGGTCAGGCGTTATTACCCTTTCTTTCCATTTCTAGCCGCTCGCGTTAACACTGACTTTACTTGGCAAGGCTATCGCTTTAAGCGCGGTCGGCAAGCGATTCTTGATCTCTACGGTACCAATCATGACGCCCATCGCTGGGAAGCACCCGACCAGTTCTATCCTGAACGTTTCGAGCAGGAAGAGGTTGATTTTCATCGTTTTGCAATGATTCCTCAAGGCGGTAGCGATCATGCTACTCAGCATCGCTGCCCCGGTGAGTGGATCACACTGGCACTGATCGACTTGGCAATTGAGAAATTCATTCACCAGCTTCGCTATGACGTACCGTGGCAAGACCTTACGGTCGATCTCAATGTAATACCGGCTCGCCCACGAAGCGGCTTTATCATTTCTAATATTCACTCTATTAACTCTTCTCAGCCCAGCGCTGAGAAAGAGCGATTTTAAGCCATTGTTCTTTTTAATAACGCAGGAGAAAAGCCATGAATCATCAATCAACTGACAACAAGCGTAACGAAACCAAAAAAGCAGAACAGCTCATCGACAAGGACATGCCCAATGTCGATGAAAATACTGACCATAAGGGTGCTCACCATCAAGAGCCCAAACCCTTTCGGCCAGACGAGAATGTGGATAATCAGAAAGCGGAGGAGTCTCCATCATCACCAGCTCATAACACTTCTAGTAAAGAAACACCTATCCCGGGCGCCCAACTGGCTAAGGAGAAAAAAATGCACAAAGATAATATTGATCAAAAATCAGCCAAGGCCGATCCCAAGGGCAGTGAATAGCGCAAATGATAGCGTGCTATTGATGCGTTTAGACCGCCATTATTAAGCTTATTTTTACGAGGAAGTTACCGTGAAAGATTCAGTTTACGATGATAAACAGCAGCTTATAGGGCACTTTGTTAAAGATAAATACCTAGAACGGGTAGCGCTTGAAGCAAGCGATGGGAATACGTACAGCATTCCCACCCAGGAATTAACCCGCCAAGATGAGCACTGGATACTGGCCAAGCCGTTGAGTGAGTATATAAAGCTGTCTACTTATCGAAAACAACAGGAGCATGTCGATGAGATGAGCGATGAAAGCTTTCCTGCAAGCGATCCACCGGATTTCACATTAGGAAAAAATGAACCTAATCAATAGGCAGGGAATACTAGTTGAAATTGACTGCTAGAAGGCATTTTGAGCTGATTCAATTAAATAAAAATTAAATACAATGAAGCCAATTGCTTAGTCTAGCAGTTATCTTTAGCTAATGTGATTAGTTAACAACCGGACTCACATGCCACCTCTTATCACAAGCTACTGCTTTGCTAGTTAATAAATGCTAGCCAACTTCGTCATTACCAGGGAGCACGCAAATGCATACCAAAAAAGATCAGAACTCTTTTTGGTCTAAGCGCGCACTCTTATTCATTGTATTAGGGATATTACCAGCGTTGGCCTTGCTAGGATGCCGCTATCCTACCGATATAGAACATACGATGGAAAGAATTCAAAATGGTGTGCTGGAGGTTGGGCTAACTGAGAATTCGCCTTGGGTGATACGTACCAACGATGGCCCTGCTGGACTCGAACCGGAAATCATTCGCTCACTGGCTGAACAGTTGAATTCGAAAATCCGCTGGCACTGGGATAGTGAAGATGATTTGCTAGCCGCTCTGCAGCATCACCAACTTGACTTGGTGATAGGAGGATTAACTAATCGCTCTCGCCTGAGCCAGCAGGCGGCGCTGACACGCCCTTATTATCAAAGCCGCTATACTGTCGGCTTTCCCTCAGGGGTGCCATTGCCCACCTCGTTAAATGGGTTGGAAGTCGCTATTCCTCCCGTAAACCATATGCATGCAGCGCTCAAAGAAAAAAATGCCAAGCCGGTCAAAGTTACCGATATTACTCGTACTGAAAGCCCCATCGCCGCGCCTACATGGTGGTTATCGGCCCATGGGTTGATGGCCGGTCCGTGGGAGATAATTATCGATAAGCATGTGATGGCGCTGCCCAAAGGTGAGAACGCTTGGATGCTGGCATTGCAACGCCACCTTAATGGCTACTCCAATATTGAGCAGCGACTACAGCAACTGGAGGCGGCGCAATGAAAATAAGGCAAGTGTATCAACTGCCCCCTGATAAACAGAAAGACCTTGATTACCTGGTACGGCTTGAATGGTGGAACCTGGGGTTTCGCATTTCAATCGTCGGTGTATTGGCATTAGTGTTAGGTAGTAGTCAGGCCATGAGAGTGGCTTGGTTTGAAGATATGCTCTCTTTAATCCCTCCTATCGCCTTTCTGATCGCAATGCGTTATCGCAACCGAGCCCCTAATGCGATCTTTCCATATGGGTATCAACGTGCCACGAGTATCGCCTTCCTCTGTGCAGCCACCGCCCTGGCGCTACTCGGCGGTATTCTGTTGCTTGATTCGTTGCTTAAGCTTGCCAAGATGGAACATCCCAGCATTGGCGCCGTCGAGCTCTTCGGCACCACTTTCTGGATGGGGTGGTTAATGATTGGTGCGCTGATTTATAGCGTCATACCTCCCGTCATCATCGGTCATCTACAGATGAAAGCCGCCAAAAAAGTGCATGAAAAAACGGTATTTGTTGATGGCAAGATGAGCAAGGCGGACTGGATGACTGGGCTTGCCGCTATCGCCGGAATAGTCGGCGTTGGCGCTGGCCTATGGTGGGCGGACGCGTTGGCGGGCGCGCTTATCGCGCTTGATGTCACCAAGGATGGCGTGACTAATGTGAAGGAGGCGGTGGGTGACCTTCTCGACCGAAGACCCCGTTTTACATCTAAAGCGGAGCCGGAACACCTTGCTGATGAGCTGGAAGAACAATTATGTGCCATGGGGTGGGTCGCCAGTGCCGCCGTGCGCTTACGTGAGGAAGGGCACATCTTTAGCGGAGAAGCATTTGTGGTGCCCCATAGCGATGAGAATTTGGCTCAACGCTTACGCGACGCTACTCAGTTTTTAAACCATTACGATTGGCGTATTTATGAAGTAGTGGTGACGGCTTGGCCCAGTGAAAACTGAATCGAATCGCCGATATTGTAAAGCTATTCACCATTATCGAAATCCCGAGATGAGATACCCTGACCGGGTTCATTTATGCTCACATTACTTAGTGATATGTCGCTAACCGCCGCTTTTGCACTGTTCAGCGTTTGCGCAGTCGTTATTGGCATCATTGGCACCCGGCTTGCGCGGATTGTTGACGACCTCGCTGACCGTACCGGATTAGGTGAGGCGATAGCTGGTGCTGTCTTACTTGGGATGGCTACCTCACTATCAGGCATTGTGGTATCGGTCTCTTCCGCCTGGACCGACAAACCTGAACTGGCAATGAGTAATGCGCTGGGTGGTATCGCTGTTCAAACGCTATTTTTAACAATCGCTGATATGGTATATCGGCGCGCTAATCTCGAACACGCCGCTGCCTCCCTTGGCAACCTGATTCAAGGCGCCCTACTGCTGTGCTTACTCAGTCTGTTGCTGTTAGGTCGCTTTACGCCCGAATGGACTTTCTGGCAGGTACACCCCATCACACCGCTGTTATTTATTGCTTACCTGTTTGGGCTCAAGCTGGTTAAAAATGCCCAAACCCGCCCGATGTGGTCCCCGACTCGTACGCGTGAGACACGTGAAGACCAGCCCGATGAGTCGCCTGGAAAGCTAACGCTGGTGCGGTTATGGCTGCTGTTTTTGGGTCTCGCGCTTATGATCGGCATTACCGGCTGGCTACTGGAACGAAGCGCTACGGTGATTGCGGCAGAAACCGGCCTTAGCCAGGCGGCTGTCGGTGTCCTGCTGACTTCGATAGTGACATCACTACCTGAGCTGGTAACGACGGTCGCGGCAGTGCGCCGTGGGGCGCTAACACTCGCGGTGGCAGGGATTATCGGCGGCAATGCGTTTGATACCCTGTTTGCCGCCGCATCAGATGTGGCTTACCGAGGCGGCTCGATTTACCACGTTATTCCCGATCAGGTAATGTTATGGGTTGCTCTCTCGGTGTTAATGACAGGGGTATTAATGCTTGGCCTGCTGCATCGCCAAGAGCAAGGACCTGGCCGTATTGGCTTTGAAAGCATGGTCATCATCGGCCTCTACTTGGCGGGAATAGCCACATTAATGGTGAACTAGCCGCCGCAAGGTAGCGGCACATTTATATCTAAGGAGCATTGGTAGTGATTGGAAGCACGTTAATGGGGGTCATAGGCACCTTACTTATTTTGCTGGTGGTTTACGACGCTATTCGCACCACATTATCGGTATCCAGTTCCGGCCCACTGACTAACCGGTTGGTCAGTGGACTATGGTTTATGCTACTAGGTATTCATCGTCGGTGAAAAAGCCATACCATGTTGTCCTCTACGGGCCCATGGATAACAATGGCACTACTGCTGACATGGTTTCTAGTCGCTTGGCTGGGTTGGTTTTTACTGTTTTGTAGTTCACCGCAGGCCGTGGTGCTGTCTTCTTCAAACGCCACCGCCAGCTTAGTTGAGCGCGCCTACTATACGGGCTATACCCTCACAACGTTGGGCTATGGTGACTTTGTTGCCGGTAATGATAATTGGCGTCTTCCACCTGTTTTGGCTGCGGCTAACGGTTTTTTCCTTTTTACGATATCGATTACTTATATTTTGAATATCATCACTAATGTTATTCAAAAGCGCCAAACATCCCTCACCATCAGTGCGCTGGGCGAAAATCCACGGCAAATACTCGCGTCTACGAACGGCGACGGAAAATTTGCAACACTGATCAGCCAACTTCAGCCGTTACAACACTCCATCAGTACCTTAGGCCAGCAGCATTTAGCCTATCCAATCCTGCACTATTATCACAGTGAGAGCAGCAGCAAAGCGCTTTCGCTAGCCATAGCACGCTTATACCAAGCTATTGCCATTGCCTGCTTTGCCAGCACCAGGCTAGATCCCACTTCGCGTGAGCAGTTATTGATCACACGAAAAGCAATTGAGCAATTTCTGGATACGCTCGGTAGTGCTTTCATTCATCCTAGCCAACATATCCCTGATATTCCTGCGTTTAATGGCTATGCCGACTTACCAGGCGTTGAGACATCGAACACCGAGATCCAGGACTATTTATCCTCACTGCCCTACCAGAAAATCTTGGTGGCATTTGTTCATAAGGACGGCTGGCAGTGGCAGGATGTATGGCAAACAGAGAATGGAAGGGGTGCTTAGCGCATGCAGCGACTGAAATGAAATCGATGATTCAGAGGGTGGACAGCCCAATAGGTTATCCACCTAATCAAGCGAAACCCAAATACACCGCCACCTGAATAAGGAGTAATGCGTTGATTCGGCAGCTGACGCTTTGCGTATTGATCAGTATTCTCTTTGTCGCCGCTGGCTGCTCATCGACGACATTCGGTAACCACGAGACAATGGAGCACCCGGATGAATCGTTAATCAATACGTATTGGAAGCTGGTGAGGCTTGATGGCGTGCCGGTCATCGCCCAAGAGAACTTTCGAGAAGCCCACATGGTGCTGCACCAAGATGCTTCGCGCTTAGCAGGTGCCACCGGCTGTAATACGCTAATGGGCAGCTATCAAGTAGAGAACGAACACATTGCGTTCAACCAAGTCGCCACCACCAAAAGAGCCTGCCCGGCGCCTCAAATGGAAACTGAACGCAATTTCCTAGCCGCCCTCAAACAGGCAACCGCATGGCGTGTGGAGGGCGCAAGGCTTGTACTATCGGGTGATAACAATGAACAGTTGGCTAGCTTTGAAGCGGTGCATCTTTATTAAATCAATGAACGGTATATCTAATCGTTAGTATTAAAGCTATAAACCGCACGACTGTTAAGACACAGCCCCGGGCAGAAACACACCGTTGTATAGCCCTTTATCCACACCCTGATAAAAACAGAGGTGTGGATAACCTACGTGTAGATACTTTTTAGGCACATACGAAAAAGCCGCCCTTTCGGACGGCTTAATCTAATTCTCTGACGCTTAACTTTTAACCACTTTTC
>NZ_PJBT01000043.1:0-12423 GCF_002836035.1 Halomonas sp. MES3-P3E
AACAGTCGTTGTAATGAGCTACCCATCGTCAAATGCGGCATAGGCATCATTACCAATTAGGGTTTTCTGGCCAAGCTAAAGCCTCAATTTCTGATGACTTTAGTGCTTTTCCTCACTGCTACATCTACCTCTTTTCAGATGAGTAAATTCATCCTTATTGATCAACTTTCTCAAAGCTAACTAATGGTGATTTTGAGGAGGTAAGAAAGTATTTCTCAATGTAACCTTGTGTAAGCATATGGTATGGGAAAGTTGCCTTAGCTGAGGTGTCCGTCGAGGTGTGACGACAGTTTAAAAAAATAAGTATCAGTGCCCGGTGGGGCCTGGGAGGGAACATGGCCGTTAAACTGAACCAACATGATCTGCAGTTCATTCTGGATCAGATCAAGGTCGCGGAAGCGCATTCCGCGGGAGCGCCGCTTGAGGAGCTTGTCGATAGTCCGCTTCTGCCCACGGGCCTGCGCACTGTTGATGGCAGCTACAACAACTTCGGAATCGGTCGCGAGCAGTGGGGTTCGGCGGGTGAACTCTTCGGGCCCATTGCCGAGGGTTCGTTTGGGCAGGGGAGCGGTGCCCTGCCAGACGGCTTCGGCTATCCCACCAACAACGATTACGGCGAAGTGGGGGACGTGGTCGATGCCGAACCGCGCTTGATCTCTAACCTGATCGTCGATCAGACGCTGGATAATCCGGCGGTAATCGCGACGGCACTCCAGCATGCCGGAATGAACGGCCAGCCGATGCTCGACGCGATGGGCGAGATTCGCTCGCAGCACGACCTTGTGCGGACGCTGAGCGATGCCGGTCTCGAAGAGACGCCCATCTACGCGGCGCAGAAGGAGGAGCTCGACACGCTGCTTGCCTCGTACGGAGTCGAGATGGATGGCGTCACGGTTATGCTGCCGAACGTCTCCCCGGACGAGGGGCTCTCGGCTTCCTATAATTCTGTCTTCACACTGTTCGGCCAGTTCTTCGATCACGGGCTCGATCTGGTGGCAAAAGGGGGCAACGGCACGGTCTACATGCCGCTGTCGCCGGACGACCCGCTGTATAACCCGGCGAGCCCGCATACCAACTTTATGGTGATGACTCGCGCCACCACCGACGATGCGGCGGGCAATGTCACCACACCGTGGGTGGACCAGAACCAGACCTACACCTCGCATCCCTCGCACCAAGTCTTCCTGCGCGAATACGCGATGGTCGATGGCCGCCCTATGGCGACGGGTAACCTGCTCGACGGCGACCGCGGCCTGCCGACCTGGGCTGACATCAAGGCTCAGGCGCGCACGCTGCTGGGTATTGAACTTACCGATAAAGATGTGGGCGCCGTCCCGCTGGTGGCGGTCGACCCCTACGGCGAGTTCCTGCGCGGCGAGAACGGGCTCCCCCAACTGATCACCGGCTTCGACGGCGCGGGTAACCCCATCCTGACCGAGGGGAACCTAGCAGAGCCGGTCGACCCGTCTGCGGTCGGCGCGGCACGCGCCGGTGCGGCATTCCTGGACGACATCGCCCATGCCGCCGTCCCTGTGCTCGCTAATGGCGAACTGCAAGCGGACGACGATTCCGAGCCCGGCTACAGCGGCGAGTTCGGCCCCCGTGGTGCTCAAACTGCCTATGATAACGAGCTTCTGGACGCGCACTACATTACCGGCGACGGCCGTGGCAACGAGAATATCGGCCTGACCTCGATCCACCACATCTTCCACTCCGAGCACAATCGCATTGCGGAGCAGGTGAAGGAGTTGGTGCTTGAGAGCGGGGACCTCGACTTCCTGAACCAGTGGCTGGCCGGCCCTGATCTTACCTCTTGGCCCAGCGCGGCTGAGATTGAGGGGCTATCGTGGGATGGCGAAAGAATCTTCCAGGCAGCGCGCTTCACGACCGAAATGGAGTACCAGCACCTCGTCTTCGAGGAGTTCGCGCGGAAGATCCAGCCAGATATTGATGTCTTCATGGTGCAGCCCGACGCCGAGCTGAACCCGGTTATCTTTTCCGAGTTCGCGCACGTGGTCTACCGGTTCGGGCACTCGATGCTCAACGAGACGGTTGACCGCATCAACGCGGATGGCAGCCGTGATGACATGGATCTGTTCGATGCCTTCTTGAACCCACTGGCTCTCGGCTCGGACACCGTGAGCCATGACGAAGCGGCGGGCGCGATCCTGCGCGGTATGACGGCCCAGGTTGGCAACGAGGTTGACGAATTCGTCACCAACACCTTGCGCAACCAGCTCCTCGGTATTCCGCTTGACCTTCCCGCGATCAACATCGCCCGTGGGCGGGATACCGGCATGCCCACCCTCAACGAGGCCCGGGCGCAGTTTATGGAGATGGCGGATGGCGACACGCAGCTCAAGCCGTACACCAGCTGGGCCGACTTCGCCGAGAACATGAAGAACCCCGCCTCGGTCATCAACTTCATCGCGGCCTACGGCACGCATGAGTCGGTTACTTCCGAAGAGACCATCGCTGGCAAGCGTGCGGCGGCCACTGATCTTGTTCTCGGTGCTCCGAACGAGAGCGCAGCTGATCGGGAGGCGCGCCTCGACTGGCTTAATGCGCCAGCCGAGCAGACAGGCGTGAACGACATCGACCTGTGGATGGGCGGCCTCGCTGAGAAGAAGATGCCCTTCGGCGGTATGCTCGGCTCCACCTTCGCCTTCGTCTTCGAAATGCAGCTCGAGAACCTGCAGGATGCTGACCGGTTCTACTACCTGTCGCGCACCCAGGGGCTGAACCTGCTGACGGAGCTGGAGAATAACTCTCTGGCCAAGATGGCCCTGGCAAATACCGACCTTGGGGAGACCGGCTTTGCGATCCCGGGCGATATCTTCTCGACACCGGATCACATCCTCTATGTCGATTACGCCAAGCAGATGCAGATGACCGGAGTGGATGATCCTCAACACGAAGATCCGTTCCTTCAGTCCGCCTCTCAACTGGTCGAGCGCGGGGCGCCTGACGCGCAAGGCGACGGTGCCTACCTGCGCTATAACGGTGCCGACCACGTCGTCATCCAGGGGACGGACGGCAACGACCGCATCGTCGCTGGCGGTGGCGACGACACCGTTTGGGGTGACGCGGGCGACGACCGCATCGAGGCCGGGTATGGCGTCGACAAGATCAACGGCGGTGAGGGTGACGACATCATCACCAACGCCGGGACCGATATCGGCGAAGTCGACATGCTCAAGGGAGACGAGGGCAACGACGTTATCCATGGCGGCAGCGGCGCGGCGCTGATCTTCGGTGGCCGTGGCAAGGACTTCCTGATCACCGGCCCGGACGGGTCTGAGATCCGCGCTGGCATGGGGGATGACTTCCTCCTCGGTGGCGACGGCCCTGACGTACTCTTCGGCAACGAAGGCCACGACTGGGTCGAGGGTAAGAGTCGCTTTGAATACATCGCTGGCGACAACGGCGAACTCTTCTTCAACTCCACGGTGATCGGCCACGACATCCTCAACGGCGGCAATGGTGACGCCGACTACGACGCCGACTCAGGCGACGACATCATGGTGGCGGGAGAGGGTATTCAGAAGAACATCGGTATGTGGGGGCACGATTGGGTCATCCACAAAGGCCAAAACGTGGCGGCCGACGCGGATATGAACGTGGAGGTATTCACCACGCTGCCGCTGGAAGTGCTGCGGGACCGCTTCAGCCAAGTGGAGGCGCTGTCTGGCTGGGTGCAGGACGACATCCTGCGCGGCGACAACCGGAGCAACGAGGAAGAGGGCGCCACGCCGATCGTCGCCGACCCGACGCCTGAGGGCAACTTCATCCATAACGAACTCGACCAGGCAGGTATTGACCGGATCGACGGCCTCGACCAGCTAATTACCCCCGATATGATGCGCAACGCGGAGTACTGGGCTGATGGCTCCGGTGATGAAAAGCTGGTGTTTATCGGCGGCAACATCCTGCTGGGCGGTGGCGGCAGCGATACGATTGAGGGGCGCGGTGGCGACGATGTTATCGACGGCGACGCGTGGCTCAACGTGCGCATTGCCATCATGACGAACCGCGATGGCACCGGCGACGAGATCGCGACGGTCGATAGCATGGACGGGCCGGTGACTCTCACTATCGATGGCGCGGAGGTCACCCGTCCGCTGTCGGCGTGGATGGTCGAAGGCCGGATCAACCCCGGGCAATTGCAGATGGTTCGCGAGATCCTTGAGGATGAGTCCGGTATCGACACGGCCGTCTATTGGGGCGATCGCGCCGCCTATGAGATTGCGGTGGATGAAGATACCGGTCGGCTCACCGTAGCACATGTTGATGTGGACGATGCAGCGTTGGACCCAGTAAGCGGGCAGAACCGTGTCTCCGATGGCACCGACCTCGTCAGCAATATCGAAGTGCTGTCCTTCGGGGATAGCGACCTGCAGGTTATTACCGGAACCAACGGCAACGACGTTGGTGCAACGCGCCTTGAGGGCACTGAGGCGGCCGATATACTGATCGGCCTTGCCGGTAACGACAACCTGCTCGCAGGCGGCGGCGACGACCTTGTCTACGGCGGTGCAGGCAATGATCGCCTGATCGGCGCGGACGGCAACGACACTCTCGATGGCGGTGATGGAGATGACTTCCTCAACGGCGGGGATGGCGACGATACGCTGCTGGGAGGCGCCGGTGCGGACGACCTTCGCGGTGGGCTTGGTGATGATGCCCTTGAGGGCGGAGACGGCGACGACCTACTTTTCGGGCTGGCTGGCAACGACACTCTTGAAGGTGGCGCCGGTAATGACGACCTCAACGGCGGTGGTGGCAACGACGTTCTGAACGGCGGCGAGGGCGATGACATCCTGTTCGGTAGTGCCGGTGATGACCTGCTGATCACCGAGGCCGATGGCGGGCGCGACATTCTTGATGGCGGCAACCAAGTTGATACCGCAGAAATCCTCGGCAGCGCCGGTGAAGCTGAATCCTTCGCGATTCTCGATCGGACCAATGCCCTGGCCCAGGGCTTTGCCGACCTCGACGCCGGAACAGAGATCGTCATCGTTCGCAACGGGGTGGTGATGGCGGAGCTCGCCAACATCGAGGAAATCGTCATCGACGGTCAGGGAGGCGGCGACACGTTTACGATTGCCGGCGACTTCACTGGAACCAGTCTGGCGATGAGTACTATCCACGTGATGGGCTCGGAGGATGACGATGTCTTGGACATCTCGGCACTGAGTTCTGCGCATCGGGTGGTGTTCAAAACCATGGGCGGCCACGACACGGTGGTGGGCGCACTTCGGGAGCAGGATGTCGTCGAACTTGCCGACGGCACGATGCTCGCTGACCACCCCGTCGAGGCCAACGAAGCGGGCGAGGCTCTAGTGGGCGACGACGAGAACTCCGTCCGCTTCGAGGTCGAGCCCGAGTCGGAACATCCAGAAGACGAAGACGAGACCGAAACCGACGATGAATCGGAGGACGAGGAAGACGAAGAACAATACGAGGAGGAAGACGAGGAAGAGTACGAGGAAGACGAAGAAGAGTATGAGGAAGGAGAAGAAGAGTACGAGGAAGGAGAAGAAGAGTACGAGGAGGAAGACGGAACGCAAGTGATACCGGCGGCGGCCATGGCTGGCGGCGAAGGCGCTGATACGCTGATCGGAACGGCGGAGAGTGAGACCATCATGGGCTTGGGCGGTCGAGACGTCGTCTTCGGCCATGACGGCGATGACGACATCCTCGGCGGCGACGGCGCGGATATGCTCTACGGCGATGACGGCGACGATCGGGTGTTTGGCGAGGACGGCAACGACTTCATCAATGCCGGGGCTGGCGATGACACGGTCTTCGGCGGCGAGGGAGACGATATGTTCGTGGCCGAAGCCGATGACGGCGACGATACCTACTACGGCGACGACATGGTGGGCGGCAGTGCCAGCGACAGCGACACTCTGGATATGTCAGCCATTATGTCAGCGATCACGGCAGATCTCGGTACCGGTTTCATGGGGCGCGGCAGCGTCTCGAGCGCTGAGACTGGCAATGATGGGCTGTGGGGTGTCGAGAACATCGTCACGGGATCGGGAGACGATACGATCACAGCGAGCCGCGCGGCTAACGTGATGGATGGCGGGGCAGGCAACGACACGTTCCGCTTCCTCTCCGCAGCGGATGCGGACGGCGATACCATCATGGGATTTCAGCCGGGCGACCGTATCGATCTCAGCGGTGTGGATGCGCATGGCTGTGCAACGGGGAACCAGAGCTTCACGTTAGTGACCGAGGCCTTCACCGGCGTTGGCCAGCTGATGTTCAGCCATCAAACCCGCGACGGCGAGGACTACACCGTCGTTGAAGGCAACACGACCGGAGACGACGATGCGGATTTCTCCATCAGCATCAAGGGTCGGCATGAGCTGGGAGTGAGCGACTTCAACCTATAACGAACGACAGCTATAACAATAACGAACCCTGCGGGCGTACCCGCCCGCAGGGAACGCCCGTTCAACATAGGGTGCAAGGGGAGTTCACATGCGCAAAAAAGACGCCAGTACGTCGGCTAAGCGCAAGAGCGCAGAACAGCTGACCAAAGGTTTCCGAGGAATCTTTTTCTTCTTATTCGGCATGTCAGGGATCATCAACATCCTCGCCCTGACCGGTGCCTTCTACATGCTACAAATTTACGACCGAGCGCTGACCAGCGGGAGCATTTCGACGCTGGTTGCCATCTCCGTGCTGGCGCTTGGTCTGTATTGCTTTCAGGGAATGTTCGATACCATCCGTTCCCAAATCCTTGTTCGCATCGGCGCGCGCCTCGACAGAAGGGTCGCGCCGTTGGCCCATCGGGTGGCTATCGATATGCCGCGCTTCGGGTTTTCGACCGCTGAATCACTGGAGCGGGGCCGCGACGTGGATACGGTGCGTGGCTTTCTGGGAAGCCAGGGCCCTGTGGCGCTGCTGGACCTTCCCTGGATGCCGCTTTTTCTATTATTTATCTACATTTTGCACCCCTACCTTGGCGCGCTGGTTTTTCTCGGTGGTTTCATCCTGGCCATGCTTGCGATTATCACGGAACTGAAGACGTCCAAGCTGAGCAGCGCCATGCAGCAGGCTGCCGTCACCCGCAATACTATCGCCGACTCCAATGCTCGTAATGCGGAGATCCTCAAGGCGATGGGCTTTGCTGGTCGTGCGGTGGCGCGCTTCAATCGAGCGAACGACGATCATCTGGAGTTGCAGACGCGAACCAACGATGTCAGCGGCACCTTCGGAGCGGTCTCACGGGTGCTGCGGATGGTCTTGCAGTCGGCCGTTCTTGGCCTCGGGGCGCTGCTCACTATTCAGGGGGAGCTTAGCGCTGGCGCGATCATCGCCGCTTCCATTGCCTCCGCGCGGGCGCTCGCCCCCATCGATCTTGCCATCGGCAACTGGAAGAACGTTGTCGCTGCGCGAACCGCGTTCGCACGCCTGAAGGAAACCGTCATGGCGCTGGCGGACGTTGACGAACCGATGGAGCTGCCCAGCCCGAATTCATCCCTCAAGGTCGAGAACATCACCGTCGCAGCACCCGATTCAGGGCAAGTGCTGCTCAGCGAGCTGAGCTTCGAACTCAAGGCCGGCCAGGCGATTGGGATCATCGGTCCTAGCGGTGGCGGCAAGACCACGTTGCTTCGCGCGTTGACAGGCATTTGGCCCGTGTTGCGAGGAAGTGTGCGCCTAGATGACGCGGAGCTATCGCAATGGCACGACGAAGCGCTCGGTCAGTTCATCGGCTATCTGCCGCAGGAGGTCGCGCTGCTGAATGGCACGATCGAAGAGAACATTTCGCGGTTTCAGGAAACACCGGATTCCCATGCGGTGGTGGAGGCGGCGATGGCCGCAAGCGTCCACGAGATGATCGTACGTTTGCCAAACGGCTATCGAACGCAGCTCGGCTCGCTGGGCACCTCCCTGTCCGGCGGCCAACGGCAGCGGCTCGGACTCGCCCGCGCACTGTTCGGCAACCCCTTCATCGTGGTGCTGGACGAACCCAACTCCAACCTCGACGCTGAAGGCGAAGCAGCACTGACGGCAGCCATTCAAGGCGTTAAGCAGCGTGGCGGCATCGCCGTGGTGGCGGCCCATCGCCCAAGCGCTCTGGCGGCCGTTGATCTTGTGGCGGTTATTCAGAACGGCCGGTTGGCCGCCTTCGGACCGAAGGACGAAGTCATCGGCAAATCTAACGTGCGGGCAGTGCACTCTGCCAAGCCGCCGACGAAGGAGGCATCGGTCGGAACATGATTAACGTCAAAGGCACCAAGAACGCCTTACCCGAAGCTGACGCCTCGCAGCGCTACGTTCTGAAGAGTGGCGACGAGGTCTCTGGGACGCCTCGCGTGATCGTCGGCTTACTCATGGGGATCGCTGCTTACCTAGGCTCGATCTTCTCCTGGGGCCGGGAGAGTGAACCCCAATCGCAGCCGGAAGAGCCAGCCGCCGGTGCGGCGGAGGCGGAAAGCCAAGAGGGCATGGTTGACGATATCGCCTCCCCGCAACCATCGCCTGATATGCCCGATCCCGAACCTCACGGTTCCGCAACGCCGCCGGCCGCTGATGCTCCAGGGTCATCGCCCCTACGCTATCAGGGCGAAAGCGAAGGCGCACCCGCAGTCAAACCGGCAAGCGGCAATGCAGCCGCTGACAGGATGGATCGAATGGACGGCAGCCCCGGCACACTGTCTACCAACAGTGCTAATCCCGCCAGCAATCGTTCTTCTTCACCCCGGAACGACAACCCGCCCGCCGAAGGCAAGGACCCCACGGATGGCGATGGTTCTACCGATAGCGATGGCTCCACGGATAACGACAGTTCTACGGATAGCGACCCACTCGACCCCGAAGGTGAGGACGACGATGCCGAGGCGCCACCTGGCGGCAACCGTGCTCCGCGCGTGTCAGGCCCCGTTTATCTGCTGGATGTGGCGCCTTGCGCGGCCCTCGTCATCGCTCTCAGTGATCTGCTGAGCAAGGCAGAGGACCCGGATGGCGACGCCCTCTCGGTACAAAATGTGACGGTATCCTCCGGCACGCTGACGCAAACGGAAGGCGGTTGGGTGTTCCAGAGCGGAAGCGGGCAACCGGGGCCAGTGACCGTCACTTATCAGATCACCGACGGCGAGTTGATGACCGATGCCGTCGCCCACTTTTCTGTTGTTGAGCCGCCCGTTATCGCAGGAAGCGCGGCAGACGACATGCTTCTGGGCAGCCTGTGTGCCGATGAGATCGACGGCGCAGGTGGCGATGACAACATTGATGGACGGGCTGGCAGCGACGTCATCAATGGAGGAGCGGGCGACGACCACATTGTTGCCGGAGACGGTGATGACGTGGTGTTCGGCGGCGATGGCAATGACATTATTTTTGGCGGCGCGGGGAACGACCATCTTTTCGGTGGTGCAGGCGACGACAGGCTATTCGGCGGAGACGGCGATGACGTGATCTTCGGCAACGCCGGTGAGGATCATCTGAACGGCGGAGACGGCGACGATTTGCTGCTCGGGGGCGAGGGTAACGACGTGCTTATGGATGGTGCGGGTCGTGACAAGGTGTTCGGCGGCATGGGAAGCGATCGAGTGGTGGCGGCACTTGATGCGGCAGATGACGTGTACGACGGCGGCGAGAACTCGGACACCCTCGACTACAGCCACGCAACGGAAAGTCTCGTGGTCGATCTTGTGAACGGCGTCGCCAGCGGCGTGGAAATCGGCCATGACGCCATCACCGGCTTTGAGAAAGTGCTGGGAGGCCGGGCAGCCGACCAGTTCATTCTCGGCAGCGAATCGGTCGCGCTCACTGGCGGCACGGGTGATGACGTCTTTGCGTTCGCCAGCGCCGGTGGGGTTCAAGCGAATGCCGTTTCGCACGTGATTATGGATTTTGGGGTGGGAGACCGTATCCGCATCTCTGAATACGAGATTTTCTGGAAGGTCGATGACGAGCCGGAAGATCGTTTCGAACATATCTACCGCGATAACGACGATGACGATTCGCCCATACGCTATCGGCACGACCGGGACGATGGAAGCGAGTGGACCGTGATCGAGACCGACTTCGAGGACGATGAGTTGTGGGCGGCGACCGTCACGCTGCATGGAAGGCACAAGCTGTCGTGGTCAACAGAGCGTGACGATGGTCACGAGTGGCTATCTTAGGAGCACACAATGAGCACATATGATCCTTCCGGCACGCCTCTTTTAGAGGAAAAAGCCAAGCGCTTACCGAATCCAGAAAACGCTTTTCGGCTCGGCCCGCGTGTTTTTGTGGGCACGGCACTTGCCCTGTTTCTGCTATTGGGCGCCGGTGGCTGGGCCGCGAGCGCTCAGCTAAGTGGGGCCGTCATCGCGCAAGGGTCTGTGACGGTAGATCAGAACCTTAAGTCGATACAGCACCGTGACGGTGGCATCGTCAGCGAGATAGGCATTAGAGAGGGGGACTTCGTCAATGCTGGAGAGGTGCTGATTCGTCTCCAAGACACACAGACGAAGGCGGAGCTTTCAATCGTGCGCTCTAAACTCGTGGAATTGGCGATCAGAAGAGCGCGACTTATGGCAGAGCGGGATGGGCTTGCAGCCATCGAGTTCCCGTCCGATTTAGACGCAGACGAAGCGCCGGATGTCTTCCTCGGCGAAACACGCCTCTTCGAAGGCAATCGTGCAAATCGCCAAAGTAAGCAGCAGCAGCTTGAGCTTAGCATCGCGCAGATCGAAGAGGAGATAAAAGGGCTGGAAGCTCAGCAGCAATCGAAAGACGAGGAGTTCCGTCTCGTCTCGTCTGAATACGAGTCGAGCAGAGGCCTCGCTGAGAGAGGGATGATCGCACGCACACTCCTTGTTCCGATGGCGCGTGACAGGGCACGCATTTCGGGTGAGCGCGGCGAGATCCATGCATCCATCGCCAGAGCGAGAACCCGCATGAGTGAAATTCGTCTTCAGATTATTGCGATTGACGAGAACGCCCGTACCGAGGCGCAGCGGGAATTAAGTGCCGTAGAGGCAGAATTTTCGGAGCTGCGTGACCGGCACATCGCCATCGAGGATCGGCTGGCGCGAACGGACATTCGCGCGCCGATTTCTGGCACCGTTAATGAGCTGAATATCCACACGGTGGGAGGCGTGATCACCCCAGCTGAGGAGCTTGTCACCATCGTTCCAGAAGACGCCAAACTGAAGGTTGAGGTGAAACTGGCGCCGATAACCATCGATCAAGTGTGGGTCGGCCAGCCGGTCAGGCTCCGTTTCACTGCCTTCAACCAGAGAACAACGCCGGAGCTCAAAGGCGAGATCGTCTATGTTTCTCCAGCGACGACACGCGATGACGTGACTGGCGAGATCTACTACCTGGGTGATGTTGACGTTTCTGCAGAAGAGCTTGAGAAGCTGGGCGTTACCACGCTGCTGCCTGGTATGCCCGTCGAGGTCTTTATCACGACCGAAGAGCGCACCGCACTGACGTACTTTGTTAAGCCTATTACCGACCAGTTCAGCAGGGCCTTCCGAGAAGAGTAAAGCAAAGTACTCCACCTTTGAAGATAGTTTTTCCCAGCGACAAGATAAAGAATAGGCGGGGTCTTTTAATATTGTCGCTATCAATTTGTACTTATAGAGCGCATGATGAAAGCTACGTTTAATCGTCTACTGACGAGCAGTTAAAATGTTGCATTTAGCTTCATATCTGCAAATTATGGAGCCCTTATGGAAACCTTACTCCTTACCCCTAACCTCCTTATTATCCGTAAGTTGGAAAGTATTTTTGTTCTCAGAGATGCAGAGAAAAAAGCAATAAAAGAGTTGTCAATAAAGACAATATCTCTTCATTCAGACCAAGATATACTGAAAGTTGGCGATCAACCTACTCAATGCTGTCTAGTTATTGACGGATTTACCTGCGCTTATAAGCTGACTTATGAAGGAAAGCGCCAAATAACATCCCTTTATATACCCGGCGACATTCCTGATCTGCAAAGCTTACATTTGTCTTCTCTGGATATAAATATTGCCTCAATCACCCCCTGTATACTTGGCTTAATTGAGCACGACGATATACATAACCTCTGTGCGCTCCAACCGCGCCTTGCTGCGGCACTGTGGCGCGAGACATTGGTGAGCGCTTCGATCACACGAGAGTGGCTTTTGAATAACGGGCAGCGGCCTGCCTATAACCGAATTGCCCACCTTATCTGTGAACTGTTAGCCCGGATTTCTCACTGCACCTCAATGAGCTGCATAAATAGGTCGTAATACCGCCAACGGCCTATGACGACTGCTCAGATTGTCTACTATTTAACCAATTTCCACCGTCCAGACACACTTCCCCCTTCCCCCCATTGAGTCGGGCCGGGGGAGCCCGAGCAGTCAGCCCGGAGCCAACCGCCTGACGAGATCGGATAGTTCCGCCTTGTAAGGGTAGCTGTCACTCATCAGCACC
>NZ_PJBT01000044.1:0-11388 GCF_002836035.1 Halomonas sp. MES3-P3E
GGAGACTCGCATTGGCTTACCCTCATTTGTTTACTCGTAGCCAGCTTACAACCGCCAGGCTGCCCAAAGGTCAAGTCTTCAACGGGCGCTTATGGCAAACCTTTCGGTTGTACATCGAAATTTAAAATGAGGCCTTGACCTTGAAGTCTGCTTTAAGGATATCTTACAAAAGCTGCTCTGCCACAGGTTAAAAACCTTCATCACGTCCTACCCTCAGCTCGTTTGGCAGTATGAGAAGAAAAAATGACTCAAGTCATTTTTTTCAATTTGGATGTTAAGGGTGGTTGCAGGTAAGCGCTGTATTCTAAGCGTGTCATCAAACAGGAATGGAGAGTTAAAATGAAAATCAAAACGTCACTTGCCGCCGCAATCATTAGCGTAGTTGCCATACCAGCATTCGCAAGCTTTGGATACTCTGAATCTCAGGCCAAACAGCTGACGGAGGGAGTTACACCTAGTGGAATATTGACCAGCGGGTTTCCTCATGAGTATGTGCTCTCATTAAACGAAAGCTCCGAGGTCAAGATAGCTAGTGAGCACTTTCCTGGATCAAACTTTATGCTTCGCATGAAAGCAAAACTGATGGACGCATCCGGCAATATCGTTTCGGAAGCTAATTCTGTCAATGGAGACTTCAAAATTGATGAGAGACTCGATGAAGGCGAGTACCGCTTGATTGTTTCAGGAGATACGGGGGGGCGTGGGGAAAGTGATACACACCGGTACAGTCTGCATGTAGACATTCAGTGATAAATTAAAGTTGGCCGGCTAATGCTGGCCAACAATTACTTTAAATGTTTCGTTTAATGATTTTAAAGTAATTAGTAAACGTAGTTTTTAATGTTTGATTATTTATTTTATTAAATTTTCTGTATTTTTTTGAGCGTAATCCTTTTGTTTGGAGGTCCACTGTGATCAAGGCTGCATTGTTATTCAGCGGTGTCTTGGGTGTCGCCTGGATGCCAGCTATTGCTGTTGCCGGAAGTGAAACGGACAATTTGCAAAAAGCGATACAGATAGCCATTGATCAGGACCCCTGGTTAACCGGAAGTGCGTCCATTGAAACCGCCCTTGAGAACGAGGCCATTGCATCGGCCCAGCTCCCTGATCCCCAGATTTCATTGAAAGCGGGAAATCTGCCGGTTGATACCTTTGACTTGAATCAAGAAGGTATGACCCAGTTCAGCATCGGCATCAGCCAGCTGTTTCCCAGAGGGGATAGCCTGGTGCTTGCCAAGCAACAGAAGCAGCAGCTTGCCGCCCAGCAGCCGATGTTGCGCCAGAACAGAGAAGCGAGAGTCGAGGCTGTGGTCAGCCAGCTTTGGCTGGAAGCCACTCGGGCTCAGCTGAGCATCAGTCGGATAGAACGTGATCGTAGCTTGTTCGAGCAGCTAGCGGAGGTGGCCGAGGTGAGTTATGCGTCCGCCTTCGGAATGACCCGCCAAGACGATGTGATTCGTGCTCAGTTGGAGCTGACTCGCCTGGAGGATCGCTTGACCGATCTCAGACAGCAACAAGAGGCAGAAGAGCGGCAGTTAACTGAATGGTTGGGGAGTGAGGCGATGCTACCGATAGCGGAAGACTTCCCCGAGCTTGTTTTGGTAGAGCCAAGCCTCTTCACTGACGCTGAACGTCCCAGTCGTCAGCTGTGGTATGAGCGAGTGAGGCGTCACCCTGCAGTGCTGGCATTGGAGCAGAAGATAGATGCCATGGAGACTGGGGTCGATGTGGCGAGGCAGCAGTACAAACCAGAATGGGGTGTATCGGCACAGTACGGCTACCGCGAGGACGACCCTATGGGCGGACGCCGGTCCGACCTGTTCTCTGTGGGAGTGGCCTTCGATCTACCTGTGTTCACGGAAAATCGTCAGGACAAGAATGTCGCAGCAGCGGCATCACGTCATGAAGCGGTCCGGTACGAGAGAGAAACCTTGGTTCGTGAATTGATTGCCCAGCTGGAAACCAATTGGGTTAAGTTGGCGCGCCTCGATGAACGATTAACCCTGTATACGCAACGATTATTGCCCGAGCTGAGCGAGCAGGCCGAAGCTTCCCTGAATGCCTATAACAATGACGATGGTGATTTTGCAGAAGCCGTGCGGGCACGAATTGATGAAACCAATGCGAGTGTGGAGCTCATAGGCCTGAAAGCCCAACGACTCAAGGTGATTTCAGATATCAACTACCTGCTGTCCCAAGGCACGTCTTCACGCTAACTCACGACTTCTCAAGTCTGGAATGAGACATCACGATGAATCAAATGGGTAGGTACTTTTTCGTTATATCGTTAGGCGTCCTGTTGGGCGTGTCCGGCAGTATGGTTCTGGGAGGGAAGACATTCGTCCTGAACGCAGTAGAAACGGCTATTGGAAAAGATAGTAATAAGACTGGTGGGGAAGAGAGTGGAGAACGCACTCCCCTTTACTGGGTGGCGCCGATGGATCCCAACTACAAGCGAGACAAGCCTGGAAAATCCCCGATGGGGATGGATCTAGTGCCTGTTTATGATGATCAAGACGAAGGGGACACCCCAGGAACAGTCAAGATTTCTCCTGATGTCGTCAACAATTTTGGTGTTAAAACGGGCGTTGTCGAAAAGGATACATTTGACGCCACGGTAAGGACAGTTGGCTATGTCCAATACGATGAAGACAAGTTGGTGCATATCCACCCCCGCGTCGAGGGGTGGATAGAAAAGTTATTTGCCAAGTCCGAAGGCGATCGTGTTACCCAAGGTCAACCGCTCTACTCGATCTATTCGCCGACGCTCGTGAATGCACAGGAAGAATTGTTGCTTGCAATGAACCGCGGCAACCAACGTCTGATTTCTGCCGCCTTG
Source organism: Halomonas sp. MES3-P3E (assembly GCF_002836035.1). Taxonomy (NCBI): domain Bacteria; kingdom Pseudomonadati; phylum Pseudomonadota; class Gammaproteobacteria; order Oceanospirillales; family Halomonadaceae; genus Halomonas; species Halomonas sp. MES3-P3E. The sequence goes on from NZ_PJBT01000044.1 coordinate 2,840, forward strand.
GAAAGGCTGCGCGCGTTACAGGTGCCCAATGAGGCTATCCAGAAGCTAAGGGACAGTCGTCAAGTGAGTCAGGCGATCATCTTGCGTGCGCCCCAAAGTGGCGTCCTGGATAATTTGCAGGTGCGTGAAGGAATGTTCGTACAGCCAGGAATGAGCATGATGAGTATTGGCGTTCTTGATCATGTGTGGGCTGTCGGAGAGGTGTTTGAGCGCCAGGCAGCGTTGATCGCTGAGGGAGATGAGGTTCGCATGACTCTTGACTATCTACCCGAACGGGAGTGGACAGGGGTGGTGGACTATATATATCCAAGTATTGATAGTGAGACGCGTACGGCTCGTGTAAGGGTGCGTTTCGCTAACGATGACCTGGCGCTAAAACCTGGAATGTTTTCTCAGCTGACCATTATGTCAAACACGACGTTGGAGGCATTGCAAATACCCCGTGAGGCCTTGATTCGCACCGGAAGCCAGTCGCGTGTCGTTCTTGCATTGGGTGATGGAAAATTCAAATCGATCGAAGTCGACGTCGGGCGCGTGGGTTGGGAAACCGTCGAGATATTATCGGGCCTTGAGGAGGGCGATCGCATCGTTACGTCGGCTCAGTTCCTTCTGGATTCCGAGTCAAGTCGAACATCAGACTTTCGACGAATGGAGCATAGTGACAGTGCTGAAGAGGCCGATGAGAATTCCCTTGTTGAGACCGTATGGGTGCCGGCACGCGTCGAAGATGTCATGCCGGATCATGGCATGGTAACGCTTTCCCATGCCCCTATAGCGGCTTGGAATTGGCCGGCCATGAGCATGGATTTCCAGGTTGCTGATACGGTTAGCCTTGAACAGCTGAAAGACGGTATGGACATCCATGCCGAACTCGAACGGATTGCGGAAGACAAATTCGCTCTACGCGGTGTGCATGTTGACGATGATAAGACTAAAGCACCCAGCGATGAGGGCATGGATCACGGAGAAACCAGTAATGCGGAACGCGGCCAGCAAGACGCGATGAGCCATCAAGGCCATGCAACTGGGGAGAGCAAGTAATGATTCCTGCGTTGATCCGTTGGTCAATAAGCAACCGTTTTCTCGTGCTTCTTGCTGCCGTGATTCTGGCGGGGGCGGGAATCTATTCAGTCAAGAATACCCCGATTGATGCTCTACCGGACTTGTCAGATGTGCAGGTGATCATCAAGACCAACTACCCGGGCCAAGCTCCGCAGGTCGTCGAAGATCAAGTCACCTACCCGCTCACTACGGCCATGCTGTCGGTCCCCGGGGCGGCCACGGTACGTGGATACTCCTTCTTCGGCGACTCCTACGTCTATGTGATCTTCGACGAGGACACCGATCCATACTGGGCGCGCTCTCGTGTACTGGAGTACCTTTCTCAGGTAGCGCCTACGCTGCCGGACAGTGCGCGCCCACAGCTTGGCCCTGATGCCACTGGCGTGGGGTGGGTCTACCTCTACGCCCTCATCGACAGAACTGGCCAACATGACCTCAGCGAGCTGCGCAGCCTGCAAGACTGGTTCCTGAAGTATGAGCTTCAGACCGTGTCGGGCGTCTCTGAAGTCGCGGCGCTTGGCGGCATGGTCAAGCAATACCAGGTTGTGGTAGATCCGGAGAAACTTCGTGCCTTCGACATTCCCCTGGCTCACATCCAGACCGCCATACAGCGGGGCAACCAGGAAGTGGGCGCCTCGGTCGTCGAGATGGCCGAAGCCGAGTACATGGTGCGCGCCACAGGTTATATCCAGAGTCGTGAGGATCTTGCCAGTATCCCATTGGGTGTGGATGACAACGGAACGCCTCTATTGCTCAAGGATGTCGCCGACATCGGGATTGGGCCCCAGATGCGTCGTGGCATTGCCGAACTGAACGGGGAGGGTGAGACCGTCGGCGGTATCGTGGTCATGCGCACAGGAGAGAATGCCCAGAAGACGATCGATGGCGTCAAGGCCAAGCTTGAGCAGCTCCAGTCCGGCCTTCCGGAGGGGGTGGAGGTCGTGACGGTCTACGACCGTTCAGGCTTGATCGAGAAGGCGGTAGACAACCTGTTGCGTGGCTTGCTCGAGGAGTTGGCCATCGTAGCCTTGGTGTGCGTGCTCTTCCTGTTCCACCTGCGCTCTGCGTTGGTAGCGATGATCAGCCTGCCGATGGGCATCCTCACTGCCTTCATCATCATGAACTGGCAAGGTATGAACGCCAACATCATGTCGCTTGCGGGTATCGCCATTGCAATCGGTGCCATGATCGATGGCGCCGTCGTGTTAATCGAGAATTTGCACAAGCACATGGAGCGTACGCCACTGACGTCCGAAAACCGATGGAAGGTGGTGGCCGATTCGGCGGTGGAGGTGGGGCCGGCGCTTTTCTTCAGCTTGCTGATCATCACTGTCAGCTTTGTTCCTGTCTTTACCCTCGAGGCCCAAGAGGGGCGAATGTTTTCACCCTTGGCCTTCACCAAGACCTATGCCATGGCAGCCAGTGCCGGGCTGGCGGTCACCTTGGTTCCGGTGCTGATGGGCTATTTCATCCGCGGCCGCGTACTTCCTGAGCACAAGAATCCGGTCAATCGATTGCTGGTCGGGGTCTATATGCCAGTACTCAAGGCAGTATTGAGTTTCCCGAAGACGACGATCGCCTTGGTGCTGGCGATAACCCTGGTGGGTTTCTGGCCGGTCAGCAAGATTGGCAGCGAGTTTATTCCACCCCTGGATGAAGGCGACTTGATGTACATGCCGACCACTTATCCAGGGCTGTCGATCGGCAAGGCGCGGGAGCTCCTTCAGCAGACCGATAAACTGATTGCCAGCGTGCCGGAGGTGGACACGGTGTTTGGCAAGATCGGACGGGCCGACACGGCTACCGACCCTGCGCCGCTGACCATGATCGAAACATTCATTCAGCTCAAACCGCGGGAAGAGTGGCGAGAGGGGATGACCACCGACAAGCTCAAGAAGGAACTCGACAGCCTGGTGCGGATACCGGGGGTATCCAATGCCTGGGTGATGCCGATTTCGACGCGCATCGATATGCTGGCGACCGGGATCAAGACGCCGGTGGGCATCAAGGTGGGCGGAGAAGATCTCAATCAGATTCAGTCCATCGGACAGCAGCTGGAGACGATCCTTGCCGATGTTCCCGGTACTGCGTCGGTCTATTCCGAGCGGGTGGCCGGAGGGCGCTATATCAAAGTCGATATCAACCGCGCTCAGGCTGCGCGCTATGGCCTTAACATTGCCGACGTGCAACAAGTGGTGGCAACCGCTATCGGTGGTCAGAACATCACTCAGACCATCGAGGGCTTGGAGCGCTACCCGGTCAACCTGCGCTACCCACAGGATTACCGGGACTCCCCCGAGCGGCTGGCCGAGCTGCCGATCGTGACCGCCAATGGGCAGCGCATCGCTCTAGCCGACGTGGCGGACATCTACGTGGAGGACGGACCACCGGCGATCAAGAGCGAGAACGCACGTCCCAACGGTTGGACCTTCGTGGATATCGAAGGCGTGGATGTCGGTACCTATGTGCAGCGCGCCATGGACGTCGTGGCGGACGAGCTCGATTTGCCCGCCGGTTATTCGGTGACGTGGTCCGGGCAGTATGAATACATGTTGCGTGCCAAAGAGAAGTTGAGCTATGTGGTGCCTCTCACATTGGCAATCATAGTGATCCTGCTCTACATGAGTTTCAAACGCTTCAGTGAGGTAGCCATCATCATGGGCACGCTGCCGCTGGCCATGGTAGGGGCTATCTGGTTGATGTACCTGCTGGGCTATAACTTCTCCGTGGCCGTGGGAGTGGGGTTTATCGCTCTGGCCGGGGTGGCAGTCGAGATCGGAGTGATCATGCTCGTATATCTCAACCAGGCCTATCAGCAGATGCTCGAGCGCTGCCAACACAAGGGAGTACAACCCCGTCGGGAGACTCTTCGCCACGCCGTGCTGCACGGTGCTGCTCTCAGGGTGAGACCGGTAATGATGACATCGGTCTCGACCATTGCCGGTCTTCTGCCACTGATGTACAGCTCCGGCACGGGTTCCGAGGTGGTCAGCCGCATTGCGGCCCCGATGGTGGGGGGGATGTTGAGCGCAGTGATACTGACGCTTCTGGTGTTGCCCTGTGTCTACTACCTGTGGAAATGCCGCCATGTGAATCATGCATAACGTCAGGATCGACAAGGCTGGGTGGCACATTCTAGATACGCGAATGCCGTATCTCGAGGGCTCCCAGCCTAACACGAATCGTCAGTGGTACTCGATGTGAGGTACACCAGCGATGCCCCCTGGAATTAGGTTGAATTTGCACTTCGTGAGTCAAGATTCAGTTTGTATTCAGGCCATTAGGCTATGCTGGTAGATAAGAAAGCACGCTTGGCTATTTGCTAACCCGCTGGCGTAGCGTCGAGCGATTCATAGAAGCCTGAAGGGCGCGAGGAAATTGCCATGATTGCGTACCCACAGATCGATCCAGTGGCATTTTCCCTCGGACCGGTACAGCTACATTGGTATGGCCTAATGTACGTGGTGGGGCTGACGGCCGCATGGTGGCTGGGGCGGCGGCGAGCGCACCGCCTCGGCCTGACCCATGATGATATCGGCGACCTGATCTTCTATGGCGCTCTGGGCGTCATCATTGGAGGGCGCTTGGGCTATGTGCTGTTCTACGGGCTCGACCAGCTGATAGCCAACCCCCTATGGCTTTTCAAGATTTGGGAAGGGGGCATGAGTTTCCATGGAGGTCTTGCCGGCGTGCTGGTAGCCGCCTGGCTGTTCGCTCGCCGTCACCGCCTGGCCTACCTTCAGCTGACCGATTTCATCGCCCCGCTGGTGCCGATCGGTCTGGGGGCAGGGCGTCTGGGCAACTTCATCAATCACGAGTTGCCGGGGAGGGCCAGCGAAGTGCCCTGGGCGATGATCTTCCCTCCCATGCTGGGCTTGGGGCCTGAACCCCGACATCCATCAGCACTCTACGAGTTTGTCCTGGAGGGTGTGGTGCTGTTTGTCGTGTTGTGGTGGGTGTCACGGAAACCGCAAACTCAAGGGCTTATCTCGGGTCTATTCCTGCTTCTGTATGGCACCTTCCGTTTCATCGTGGAGTTTGTGCGCTTACCCGATCCTCAATTGGGCTTCATCGCCTTTGATTGGCTCACTATGGGACAGTTGTTGACGGTACCAATGTTGGCAGCAGGTGCGTTCCTGGTCACCACTGCATGTCGTAGTCAGCGAACCATGGTTGCTACATCGGACCGATAAGCAAGACAAGTGATATGAGGTATGTCGATAATATTGGAAGAACGTTAACGATATTACAGTACGAGGAGAATTCTCATGGCACACAGAGAGCATCGGTTGGGAGTTTCTGAAACGACCTTGGTGAACCGACACTTAAAGCTTGATTCCAGCGATCTGGATGCGGTGAAAGCGGCTGTTGCAGATATTGATGAGCTATACGGGCTAGACAGTGTTTCGTTCGATGAGAAGAAACTAAAGCTTCACCTGGCCTATGATGCCTCACGTCTCTGCCTCGACTGCGTCGAAGATATTCTCGACAAATATGCGGTCGAAATCAGTCGTGGTTGGTGGAACCGCTTCAAGGAGGAGCATTATCGATTTGTCGATCAGAATGTGAAGGACAACGCCAAGAAGGAGCCTTGGAGCTGCCATTGAATGGTAGTCACATCTATACGCAAGGCTAGCCTCAGGGTAAGCGCTGCAGGAAACTACGCGTGGTCCGCTCGGCTAGGGAGCTTCATGTAGCGTTATTTGCCTTTCTGCTGAACCTCCCCTGGGAGTTCCTACAGGTTCCTTTGTATGTGGGCATGCCGAAATCGAACTCGCCATGGAGGACAACAGATTTGTGCATTGTGTTTGGCAGAGGACTCAGCCCCCTACTTGCGCCGACACTGGCGATTCGCTTGGCACACTGGGTGCCGCTTTCATGGGGTGCAACTGATAGATGAGTGCCCGGTATGCAAGGCTCCTATAGAGCCTCATCGCCTGTCAGCGGAAGATCAACATTTAGCTCAATGCAGCCGGTGCCATGAGAATTTTAGAAAGGCAGTATGCACGTCACCTTTACCTGAAGCGTTCAGTTTCCAAGTGCTGGCTGATCGTGTTTGACAAGGGGATAGGGCGGCATTTGGGAACACCTCTATCACACTCGCGGATTGGTTTTCTATGGCGAGCTTCTTGGTTGGCGTTATGCGGCGCGCCAGTCGGCGGCCTACGTCACCCCTCGCGGGAGCGCTTCTGTCGTTAGGTATTCCCGTCGTGAATAACCGAATGCCTATATCTGGATTGGCGTTTGAGCTGTTGCCTATTAGCGAGCGGAGTGCTTTATTGACGGCGGTTGAGCGGTTAATGAGCATAGGTGTTGAGGAGGCGTTCAGGACGTTTGTCGCGTTCAATGTGAAAACGAGCGCGCTATTTGATCCTCGAAAGTCACCTCCCGTTGCACTGTTACCGATGCTATCACGATTATCTCATCATCCTCATGGGCCACATCGCCGCCGTGTTCAACCGGATCATCGCCCTGCATCGGAACGTGCTGTTAGAGCCTCTTGGGCGCGTTTAAAGCGCAGAATGAAAGCGGAGCCAACCTCTTGAAGCAACACAAAACGGTAGACTGCGATGAGTGTGGTCGAGAAGTCTCCAAATTGTGGCGACGCCATTAGGGGCATGGTTACTGCTCAACTTGCTATGCTCGTGAGTTTAAGCGGCGGATATGCCCACGATGTGGTGAGTTAGCTCGTTTGCCTAAGAATGACCCAGACGCCGTCTGTCGTCAGTGCGACGTCGACAAACCGTGTGCACGATGTGGAAAAGCCAGTTCAGACTACAACATCGGCAAGGTCACTCCCTACGGCCCTGTCTGTATCGCCTGCGCTCCCTATTTCAGAGAGCCAGAGTCCTGCGAGGAGTGTGGGGAATCCTCTCAACGTCTTACCCGAGTGACGCGTATGGGGCATGCTCATCGCTTGTGTCCACGCTGTGCGACGGCTGATCACGGTACCTGTTCTGCGTGTCGTCGACATCGCTTATTGGTGGTGGCACCCAACGGGGATGTGTTGTGCAAAGCCTGTAATGAGCGAGGGGAAATTGCCTGCCCATCGTGTGGTAATCCCATGCCAGCGGGTCGAGGCGATGCCTGTGAGCCCTGCTATTGGACGCGTACATGTCGTAAGCGGATCATCATTGGCCAAGCCGGTATCACCACCAAAGCGTTACGTGAGGCCTTTGGGGAATTTGGTGAATGGCTGATTCGTACCACAGGGCCGCATAAGGCTGCTCTCAAGATCAATCATTTCTTCTCGTTCTTCCTTGAGGTCGACCAGGCATGGTCACGGATACCGAGCTATTCGGAGCTGCTTCATCACTTCGGGGCGGAGGGGTTGCGGCGTGTAAGACTTCCTATGCGATGGCTGCATGAAGAGCAAGGGGTAGAGCCGGATCTCCAAGCAAAGAAGATCGACTCAGAGAAACGACGTATCAAAGCGTGTCTCAGGTCTATGCCGTCCGCTTCTTTATCAGAAAAAGCGCTGCATGCTTATTGGCAGCAATTAGAAACCCGTATAGAGGCGGGCAAAACGTCCCACACCTCCGCACGACTTGCACTAAGAGCGGCAGCCGCATTGCTACTCGCTACTGACCGGGAGGGGCAGCGACTTCCACAACAGGGCGATGTGGACAACTATTTGCAGGCGGTGCCTGGACAAGCAGCCTCGGTGACGGGGTTTACTAATTTCTTAAATCGCCAACATGCCACCACGTTGGCTCCTCGGGTGGATGTAAAACGGGCAAGAAAGCGGCGAAAAGAAACACTAGCCCGCACTCTGATGACGATGGCCCGGTGTGCTGATCAAGGAGAGGCCTGGAGAGAGGCATGGATCGTTGCTGCCATGGAGTATTTCCATGACACAAAAGTAACGCAGAAAATGCTTCGACAACAGACCGTAGAGCGGACGACAGACGGGATACAGGTGGTAGTGGGTGGCGTTACCTACTGGCTGCCTCTGGATATTGAGTGCTAAGACACTGATAGCGTGCAGTCACTTGGAGGGCCCCGCGACTCTGTAGGCGAATGTCGCCCCGCCGTTTGGACGGGGCTATGGCTCTCTACCTATATGCCAGGGCTCAAGGGGGTGCCAAAAGGCGTGTCATGACCGTTGAGATGACGTCAAAACCAGGTCTTCATAAATGCCCTTGATAGCCTTCTCTTCTGGGCTGTGGCGCTGTGGCTCCTGTTCCTGCTTTGGATGTAGTGGGGTTATAAGCCCGTTAGAGAGTGACAGGACATCGCTGAGCTGCTCGTAATCGAGGTTTACGTTATCGACATTGTATTGGTTAAGGCGTGTCATGGTCTCTGTGAGTGCGGTCATACTGTGCTCTTCTTCTCCAAGCGGCGGAAAGGCTTGAATCAGCGGCTGACCGCCTTCCCAACCTATCTTGATCGGCTGATTGATGATGTTGACTTGGGTGCCGGGTGGAATGCGGTCAAATATAGATTCGATGTCTTTGGGTAACATGCGGATACAACCTCGGCTTGCG
>NZ_PJBT01000045.1:0-11108 GCF_002836035.1 Halomonas sp. MES3-P3E
TGCAAGCCGTGGCTGTATACGCATGTTGCCTGACGATATTGAATCAATTTTTGACCGCATACCGGCGGGCACCCAGGTCAATATCATCAACCAACCTATTAAAATCGGTTGGGACAACGGACAGCCGCTGGTACAGGCATTACCTCCTTTAGGGGTGGAGGATCACACCATGACCGCTATATCAGATGCCATTTCACGCCTTGAGCAACGCAATGTAGATGGCGTTAGCTTCGATTACGAACAGCTTAGCGATTTACTAGCATTATCCAACGGGCTTATCGAACCTCTGTATCCGAAGCCGGAACCGAGTAATAAAGAAGACGACAATATCAACAGTGTTTATGAAGAACTGACACTTCATTCGTCGTGAATGTCGATAAAGACAAGGCAGAGCGTTTTTTCAGCCCTTTGGAGAACAACGGCTTGGCTACCGTCAAACCCTTAATATTCGTCGTGTGTTGTTGATTGAGCTCTTCCATCACTAGCGTAGAAAGAGCTAATGCGATCATCACAACGTTGGTAGCATCCACTTTCGGTAGCACTGAAGTGTGACGAAGAGGATCTATTCTAAGCCCCTTCCACTGGCTGGCAGGGGCTTTTTCTATACCTAGGCAAAGTGATAAATATTATTTCCCTATTAAGATTCATTTATTCCAGTGTTTGTTTAGTGGCTGATGCTCTGGGTTCGCCTTATCAATTGCAGCACCGATAGCAGCATAGGCGTGTTGGTACGTCTTATAGTTTTTCTGATTGCTGTAATACACGTTAAAATCAACAAGGCTTCGCACCACTGCCAGCAGGGTTTCTGGCTCACCATCACGAGTGATAACGTCAATAGCGTCGGTCACAGATTCATCGTAAACGCGCATAGCTATCTCGGCGTGAAACGCCTCTGCGTCGTGTTTAATCTTTGCCAAGTTCATTCTCCTTATGCGTTGCTTATCAATGTACTTTCAAAGCCCTCTAACAGCCTGGTGGTTCTACGCGCTGCCGCAATAACACCAGCTGATGTCAGCCCTGTCCAATGGATGTGCCCAGTTTTTTTCTATTGTTGTTTCGCCTGCTTGCGTAAGAGGTCGCCGACATCGAGCCAGCCGTAAGCTCGGAATATATCGGCTACGCCCATGGATTTGCTGTTCTCACAGGACAACAGTAAAAGGTGATGGCCATCCTGCCGCGGCGGGGGTGCTGAACAGATGGCGAATGGGATCTGCGCAGCCTCCATCCGCTTCATAAACGCTTCGTTCATTGTGTGGTGCTCTGGCTCGCAAAAGATGTCGAAGGCGCTGAGAATAACTTGGGCGACCTCGGTGTTCAGTTCATGCCTGGTCAAGGGAGCTTTTATGCGCAGCTCAGGATCGAAGAAGCCAGCAATCAGACAAGCTGCAGCGAAGTGATGGGCGCCACCCTGGTTGTTTAGATGGCCGCCAACTGAAACCTTCTACTGACTCTTCAGCGCCAGAACCGCCATGGAAGCGGAGTTCATGCCAGTTGAGCAAAGGTTCGATGCTGGCACGGTTGTTGTGAACCAATTCGCGACATTCGCCGATAGCATAGGAGTCGAGAGTGGCGTAGCCGACGAGATCGACTTTCCCAGACGCCAGGGAGATGATGTCTCTGATCGAGCAGCTGAAGTTGTCATCGTAGGTGGTCGATGTGAGTCCAGCGGCCGCTGGATAAGGCAGGCGCTGACATTGCAGCCCCGTTCGCCCTGGTCGCCAGTAGGCAATATCACCCCCTAAGCAAAGCGGCCATCGGTGCCATTGGATGATGCCGAGTTCGCTGGTGCTAGCGGCTGGGAGCGTTACCTGGGCTGCTAAGTGCGAAAATTCAATAGCGTGCTGCACGACTGCTGGGCTGGCCCAGCAAGCATGGCGCAGCCAGCGGATCAGTAATGTGGTTGCCAGCATAATATGTCCCCCCAAAGCCTAAACGTTACGGTCACCCTCGGCTCTATCTTGGAGTGATATTCTGATTTTATTCTGGAGCCCAGGTGATAATGTCACGGCGTCAACAAAGGCTTGTGAGATTCGATCGGCCCACTACCCCGCAAATTATCGGCATTTTGGCCCTTTTCTTGATTGGCACTGCACTAATCACCGGGATGATTCTTCGACAGGCCACTGCATTTTCCTCTGGTGTCTTGCACGCTAAGGAAGGCCGGTATTCGCTCGTGCTTGAGGTGGTATCTACCTCGCGCCAGCGTCGCAACGGCCTAATGGAGCGTGACTCACTGGCTCCCGATGCTGGCATGCTCTTCGTCTATGATGAGGAGCAGACAGCCGATCATGCTTTCTGGATGTACCAAACTCGTATACCGCTTGATATTGCCTTCCTCGACCATGTCGGAGAGATCCAATCAATCACCAGCATGGACCCCTGCACGACCGAAAAAGGAGCCTGTCCGCGTTATCCAGCTGGCACGAGCTTCTGGATGGCCCTGGAGGTAAATGCCGGCTACTTCAATGAGCATGTATAGCCGCTGGAGATCGCCTTGAGATCGACCCTTTACAGCACCACCCCCCTCTTAAAACCTGTTTTACTGTAGGAGTGAGAGAGAAGCACGTTAATGAGCACACCCGTTTTTTCACCTCAATCGGGGCCAATCTAGTTGGCGGAACAACTGCTCCTGTACTGTCAGCCATGCCACCTTTAAGCAGTTTCTACCTCAGCTGTCATTGACGCGTGTAGCGTTACGCGCTACACTTCGAGGGCGTTTCACAACAAGGGAGCAAAGCAATGCGATGATACAGAAGATCAAACACAAAGGGCTTAAACGTCTTTATGAGAAGGGAGAATCCCAAGGAGTACAACCAAACCATGTAGACGATTTAAGAGGCATACTTGCTGCACTGGACGCAGCCACTAAGCCAAACGATATGAATTTGCCAGGATTTGATTTTCATAGTTTGAAGGGTGATAGAAAAGGCTTTTTTTCGGTGCATGTAAACGGTAATTGGGTAGTGATATTTACGTTTGATGGGGAAGATGTACACCTTGTTGACTATTTAGACTACCACTAACCCCGGCGTTCCTTGATAACCGGCTCGGTACGGTTATCAAGGGCCACCGAGAAAGATGGCCTCGCAGACGTAGCCATGAATGCAACACCTCAAATATGCGATACACAATTTGTGTAGAGAGAGAGAACTGAAACATGACCATGATGAACCCGCCGCACCCAGGTAGCTTATTGCGCCGTCGGATCGTGCCAGCGCTGGGGCTGAACGTCACTGAATTTTCCAAAAAGTTAGGCATGTCTCGTGCAGCAGTTTCACGCGTATTACATGAGCATGCCGCTATTTCCCCCGATTTGGCCGTTAAGTTAGAGCATGGCGGAATTGGCAATGCCAAGCACTGGCTAACGATGCAGGCAAACTATGAGCTATGGCACGCCGAGCATAAAGAACAGAACCATATTGAAAGATTTGCAGCTGTTTGAATTAGTAAGATATTAATTCGGAAAAACCCAACGTACCGCGACGTTGGGTTTTTTGTATCCAATTAGCCTCGCTAATTGAGACGCAAAAACCCGGCTTATTGCCGGGTATCAAGGTTTAAATATTGGCCATTATGAAAAATCTGCTTACCCATTCATGCGAACGTAGCAGGTAATAGCACCTAATTAGAGGTCGTCTTCTTCCTCTACATATTTGGGCACGCAGTCATGACAAAGGAATAATTGGCGTTCCTGGCCGAACACCACAGCTGTTATATTGTGAACTGCTTCTCGCGCACATGGCGTCTCATCATCCTTCATGCCTTCGCACTCAATCACGGTGCTACCTCATCGGTTTTTTGTCTGACTAGGATTAACCAGCAGCTTCGCTAAAAGCCCTACTCCTATTAAAACACTAGGCCTGCATTTCGACACCCGTCGACATAGGTGTTATCTATATTCTTTTAACAGGTTAAAAAAACGTCGTATAGGGCCGGACTTTTGGTGTTTGATGTTGTGTCATGCCATCTGGATGTAGAGAAACCCGGCTGGCAATTCTTCGCAGCGTGTTACTTCTTATTCACGCGGTGGTAAATTTCTTCCTCTAAGACGAGCTTAAACGCCTCTCCTTCTGCTTCAAATTCATCCCACAAGCATTCTGGCAGCGATGCAGCGTCCAGATCGAGTTGGCCCGGCTGAGCGCCGTATTCTATTTCATTGACGATATGGGGTTCGCGCTGGATAAATAACGTGGCCATAGTGTTGAGCTTTTCGTCTTCACGCTCTTTCTGGTAGAGCCTAATTTCATCTAGCGCCGGGCCTTCTGGCCAGGACTCTTTTCCTTCCATTCGACGTTTTGCCGTGTCAATCAGCTCGCCGAAAGCGCCCAAAGCCCCTGCTGCTGAACGATGCCCGTACTCATCGGCCGCCAAGATCAAGTCTTGCTCTTTATAATCGCGCACAGCCACGCGAAAACGAACGCCATCACAATGCAAGACCGAGTAAGGCATGACACTGCTTTCGGCATCAATCCACTCGGCAATACCTCGTATAGTAGTTTCACGGTCAAAAATGCGGCGTGGGTAATCGTCCCAGCCATCGATAGCGTCGAGAATCATGCTTCCCCCTGTGGGCGCTTATTAAGTTTATTAAGATAATTTCAAGTGGTTTTTCTATATTCATCTTGGTGGGTAGTTAAAGTACTGCCAACCATACATGTGAAATTCGGTGAATTATAAACAGGCTATACGTTGGATTCCGGTGCAACATTCCCCCTATAGCTGCCTTTTACTACCCAGTCAAAGCGTACTACATCAATTAGACTTGTCCTGGCCAAGGTTCACCTTCGGCCGAGTACCCATTACAGATAAGAAACAGCTTTGGTTGGCACGGGCACAGTAAAGGTCTACTACTGCAAGTGGACTTGTACCGACCAAGGTTCTCCCTATTCCGGGTGCCCATTCGGCATAGGAAACAGCCTAGATTGACACGAGTACAGTAGAAGCCTATTATTTAAGACAAGAATAACCCCCACGCCTCACAGGATTCGTTCTGACTGCGCACCAGGGGGTTAGTTTTTTTAGTGGTAAAAGAATGTATGGGGCTACAACTGCAACCACAACTAAACTTCACAAAACCCGCAAAATCCTCTCACGCCCATCTTCGCCACCTTCGCGCCAAGGGTCTCATCACCAAAGGTCAGCAATCACAAGCACTTAATGCCCTTCAGTTTGTCGGGTATTACCGGCTGCTCATTTATACGCGGCCGCTGCAGGATGATCAAAAACGTTTTTATCCGGGTGTAAGGTTTGACGATATTCTTGCGCTTTACGAGTTCGATCGTAGTCTTCGGCTAGTGCTCCTTGACGCTATTGAACAAGTAGAAGTCGCGTTTAGATCCGCCATAGTTAACGCTATGGCCAATGACAAAGACTGCGGCCCCCACTTCTATCTCAAAACCAAACATTTCAAGGACATGGAAGCGCACCGCAATTTCATGAAGAACGTCTTGGGATTGAGACTTACCAACCCCATTAAGCACTATTACCACACTTACCATACGCCGCCTTATCCGCCGATCTGGACAATCTTGGAGGAGTTAAGCATTGGCCAAATGTCGCGGTTGCTTGCCAGTCTTGATCGCGAACATCGGAGGCGAGTGGCTACACAGTTTGGCTACGATGAAAAGGTCATTGTGTCGTGGCTCAAAAGCACAACCATGCTGCGTAATAATTGTGCCCACCATAGCAGGGTCTGGAATAATAATGTCGGCGCTGACAGCCCTCAAAGCGCGAATGCTATCCACTCCGAGTTTCCAGGCAACCCTGATCAAGGATTTTTCTTTTCCCGGACCGTCGCGCTCCAAGCACTTTTGAAAGCGATCGATCCATCAACAACTTGGCAGGATCGCTTCAAGACAGTTATGAGAACATTGCCAGTTGCGACGCTCTCAAAAGCCGGCATCACACCTCAGTCAATAGGGATTCCCTTTCAGTGGGAAACACGACCGTTCTGGAACTGAATACAACCCGAAGCTAATTTTCAGAGAGTATCCTGAAACATCTTATTATCCAGGGAAAGGTACGATGTTACGCTGCCTGGGAGTTGCAGAATACGAGGCCTTGGCGAAAGTAGCCGATCGTTTGCGCCTCACTTGGATCGAAGTCCCTGATGAAATCGAGGATAGTTGGGTAAGGCTGAATCGCCAAACGGTTGCCTATCTAAGTGAGTTAGGTGCCACATCCAACTGATTAAGTTTAAACAGTTGCTTGTAATAGGCTCTACCAATGGTCACTAACATTAATGAGTATGAGGCAGAGACTGCCTTTGAACGTTTTGCCCTTGACCGGTATTTACCCCTGACAGCCCAGGCATCAGGAAGCTACATCGATATACGTCCCCTCATTGACGGAGGAAAAAACGTTATACAGAACGGGGCGAGCCACATTCAAGCCAATCGGGAGGACAACCTACGTGCAGCTTTCTTGCCATTGGCGTTTGGAGCAGCCTGGAAGGTGCTCGATCTTACGATCGAGCTTGCGCTGGCGAAACAAGGTATAAAACCCCAGCGGGAAGCCAAGCTCTGGCCAATTAAGGAAAAGGCTCGTATCGCAATGAGCGAGACGCTGAATGGCGCGATCCTAACCGAGGAAACCTGCACCTGGGTGGGAATTCTGACTTGTTACGTGTCTACAATAGAGTATCGCCATAGCCTGATTCATCGACAAGCTCAGTTTGTGGAAATCCCCCTCACCTTATCGGGCCATGGTAGAGACGGTATGCCACTTCCACCGCTAGATGAAGCTACGCTTAGAGCCTTAATCGCGTTGTCACAACTCGTTGGGGAAGGAATCATCAGCAACGGGCTGAATCGCCGTCGTCTCGACAACGTGAATTTTCTCTTGAATAGATTATCGTGCTTTGGGGTTAACTCAGTACCGCAAGGCGTCAGGATGAAGCCTATCGAATATTATTGGATGAAACTTCGTCCAGACCCTCATGGCCAATGGGTGGCCCCCTTCTCGATCGTTCATGAGCAGATGCGATGCAGAAGACAGTTAGGACACATTGACGTTCGCATCGACTTACCGGGAGAAAGCGGTCGCCAGCTTGTCGGTCAGTGCGAGGATCTACCGGACTGGGATGTCACAATCGATTTCAACCAACCCCCAAGCTATCTAGCTTATCAGTAATGCAGCCTAGCCAAGATATATAAAAGAGAAGTGTTGAAATAGACATTGTACTCAGGCGGGCGCCGCAGGGACCGAGCCATGGCTGAACCTTGCGATTACCGATCGCGAGACATTGAAGCGATACCTTCGGGCGCTCGCCCTGGGGGCTCTCAACGCCTGTGTAATTGATCCTGCTAACGATAGCTCGACACAAGATCAAGGCAGCCATATCCTGCGGATCCTACCTCCCCTCAACTGACCGAGATTGTCGTTTGGGTATTATTTTTTCCGATATTAACTTTCCAGATGTCACCTATGCCCCTATCTTATTGGCGAGGCCGTTCATTGAACGGTATGGGAAACGGAAATTGCTAATCACGGTAACCTCTTAGGTTGGTTGTCAGGTTGTTTCGACAAGGCCCGCGGGCTTTTCGGCTATCACGCGAGGGCGCTTACGTCAGCAGACCTGATCACCTCCTCGAGGCATCCCTGTGGCTTTTTGCTCCAGGTGAAGCTGTCATGCACAGCAAATCTGCAGCCTTCGGCTGATCAGATTCACGTTTTACCTTCAAGCCCCTTCTAGTTCGCTATTTGGGGCTTTCTCATTCTGTGTCATAACCGGCCCTATCTCCTTTGAACCAGCCATTCATGAGCAGGGGACAACAGGGGGGAATCACTTGCAGCAAAGTGGTGGTCCAGGCCGGCGAGGCGCTGGTGACAAACTACCTAGATACCCCCCTTTACTCGGTCGTCCGTGATTTATGAGGCGTGCGTTCGCCTGCCATGGAATAACGCGCACCCTAAGTACCCCGAGCGAGAAACCCTTCTGTGATATGTCGCTGCAGCTCAGGCTTTAGTGATCGATACTCAGCAGCATATCAATCGCCAGACTTCATGAAAGCGATCCCGCTCCGCGGCCTCTGAGTACTCGATGAGGATTCACCTCGAGGGACGATTTCGCCAGCAAGCACCAAGCAGAATGAGAAATCCAATGATCACTAGCATCGAATATACAAGTCGACGTGACATCGAGCGCCGATACTGTAGTCCTGTCCATTCGTGGGGTTGATGAGCGTTCAACTCGCTTGGCAAAGGGGGAGGCTGATGTCCTCTTAATGCAGTTCGATGATGTTGTTCCCGGTGAGGGCTTCGGCTGCGAAGAGCCCATGACGCTTGAGGATGCTTGGAGGATTTCAGGCTGGATTCGGCAGTGGACCAGCGATCGACGATCAGTAAAAATTGTCGTTCACTGCACTGTCGGTGTGAGCCAGTGTGCTGTAGTGGATCTCTGGGCTGGCGCCTCAATCAATCGGCCTGCTCAAGGGGTCGAGGAGGATGGCAGGGATGCGAATCCACACGTTCGGTCAATGCTCGACCGCACGGCAGCGTAAACAGTGCGTATTGCCCATGAGTTATACTGTAGCCTATCGACTGGTTGCGGCCATCCAGCACTTCCTCACTCCAAGTGTCACTCTGCGTCCTACCATTGATGAGACCTGCACTGGGTAGGAATAACTAAGGAGATCGTATGAATGAGGTCGAGGGCTGCTTCAAGGGCTACATGATCAACAGCAGCATGGATGGAATTAGGAATCACTGAGCGAATTTTTTATCGGGTTGTACCATATCGACGGTGGAACAGCCTTTGATTCCTGCATTCAGTGGGATAACCGCTCCCCCCTTGTTGCATGTTTATCAGGACGCTTGGAAAGTTCCAGGTTTTCGATTTAAATAAAGTCTATTTGTAAGCACTGCTGTTACATAAAATGATGCTAAACGTTACGAAGAGCTCACACCTATTCCTGCTTACTTCAGTTTTCGGCCAAAAGCGGTCTTTCAGTACTCGCGCATATATGTCTAACCCCTTTTTACTGCTCCATATCAATACCACTGAGCTAGCCAAGACCATATGTGGGTAAAGCGGCAGCTTATAGCCATTGTGCGTGTCTCTATGTTGCCCTGTGCTGTAGACACCTATTTCCTAGATCCTATTTAATTCCAGTGAACGGGCATTGTCTGGCTCAGGTCTTAGTTGGATACTGGCGGCGCCTTGAGCACTGCGACCCAACTAAACAGAGGTTTCATTACTCCAGAAACTTGTGGAGTTTTTTTGCAGCTTCTTGGGCAATTTCCTCATGGCAAGGTAGTCGACTCGGGAAATCCGACGATTTCCGCAGCTAACGATCGCATTTTCTCCAAACTGTCATCGTTGCACTCACCATACCCAGGATCGTCTTTTCTTTTATCCAGTACAGCGGTGATAGATTCATGAATAATGAGATAGCTGCACATTGAGAGACCCGGCCATAAAAATCCGCTTACATCCCAGGCGTCTGCTTTACTCTTTTCAAGTTCCGACAATGGCTGTGACTCAGCGTCTGTTAAGCCTTTATCGAGTGCTGAGCAGAATTGAGATATCTCCGCCTCGGAAAATTCATTTACTACTTGCTCTTCATCTCCAAGTCCTTCGCACCCGTACTCAGGGTCCGAAAAGAGCTTGATCGTTTCCTCAACGGGCACTTGTCGTTCATCCGCAAGCACCCCCAATCTCTTGGCATGAGCCTCGAAGCGCATTTTTTTCTGGCGCCGTTCAGCCTCCCTCGCCTGTGATGCCGCTCGTTCTGCCTGATTCCGCTGTTCTTCTGCGTGTTTGAGTTGTTGCTCTTGCTGTTTCCGCTGTTCTTCTTCCCGCCTTTCTGCCAATCCTTGCCCGAATTTTTCTTCCCAAACGCGAGCATACCCCTGATCCGGTGAGGGAAGATTCGCCACGCCGGGCACATTCATGCGCATCGTTGACTCATCCGTGCCACCGCGAATACTGAACGAAGTGGTGAGCGGTACATGGCCATCGCGGCATGGCGGTGTTAGGTGGTATATAAGCGATGATGTCTCTTCGAAGGGCTCAAAGTCTTCTGTTACCGGGATGCAGATAGCTTTCACGCTACCCGGGAAGCTTGATCTGGCTAAATTGAAATCGAATGGGAGAGCGACCAATTGTCGGTTCTCGTTGAGTGCAGCAAAGGCAAAGGAGCGAATATCTCGACCCATAAGCCATTCTCGATAACAGCCGTGATTCTCCAATATGTGCCACCCGCTTACCGAGTAGTTCTGCATTAGGCCGTTGTATGTCTCGTAAACCACGGCCAACACCCTGGGCCCACCGCTATGACAAACATGCAGCGTCGACTGGGCAGCCGCCGGTGATGAGAGGGACAGGAAGATGAATCCGAATATAGAGGCAATAATGGAAAGCTGAGATTTCATGTAAAGCCTCGCATTATGAAGTTTGCGAATCGAGATATTGAAATGTGATCAATGCAGTATAGGTAGGTAGGCCTCTCAAGGTTCGGCCATGGCGAGCTTTTTACCAAAATGATGAAACCGGATTACCTCTATTTCCTGAAGCCGTGGATTCACATCTACAAGCGCTTGGTACGTCCCGTACCGTTAAAGCTTAGGTAAGCGAAATTGATCTAGATGCATCCATCTATGGCACGCACACGATGCGTCACACCAAAGCATCGTTGATATATCGCCGCACTAAAAACTTGAGAGCGGTGCAATGTTTCCTGGAACACACGAAGCTGGAAAGTACCGTCAGATATCTTGGGTTAGAGGTAGATAATGCTTTGGAAATGGAAGAGCAAACGGAAGTTGGATGTGCTCAAACGACGGTCTAGGCGGGACTGTTGTTACCGGCCAGGAGCGGTCTTTTAGTCGACACTGATATAGCGCGAAAACGAAGCGGCGCTTCTCACGCGTCCGCCATATGTAGTGGTCAAGTAAAACTGGCCACCGCTTTATAGTTAACCCAGTACTTTTCCTCTGCCTGGTTCGGACTCATACCACCGTTATGCTGGTGAGGCCTAAGCTGGCTGTAATACCCGATTAAATAGTTCACGATATGATGCTGCCCCTGCAAGAATGAGCGATAGCCATACGTTGGCACCCATTCAACCTTTAAGCTCCTGAAGAAACGCTCCATTGGCGCATTATCC
>NZ_PJBT01000046.1:0-10719 GCF_002836035.1 Halomonas sp. MES3-P3E
TTATCGGGCTTTGCCTACACGTTGTTCGAGCGATTACGGGCCCACTTGAAGAAGACCCCCTTCGAGAGAATGAGCGCCAGTAACCTGCGGCTGAAGCTGATCAAGGTGGGCGCGGTCATCATTCGCAACACTCGACGCATACGGGTGTTGATGAGCGATGCCTATCCTTACAAAGACGAACTCTCTGACCTGGTGCGTCAACTGGTTCCGGAATAGAAGCCTGGGCTCCCCCGGCCCGACTCAATGGGGGAAAGGGGGCCGTGTGTCCGGACAACAGAAATTGATCAGTTATTAATCAATCGCGGCCGCAAATGAGCGGTAGTGGCGGTAACCTGCACAGTCTGCGAGACTTGCCGGGGACCTATGAGAAATCCGGGCTAGGAGTCTGCGCGGCAGAAACGTTTTGAGCCCTCGTTTCCGCCAGACCGGATCATTGTCTGGCCGGAAGGAGTGTTCGCGATATCGGATCGGCTCCATCATCGCTTTCGATCCAGCCAGTTAACCGGTTAAAAGGGGCATCGCAGGGCCCCAGCTGTACCTACCGTGAGCCAAAGGCTGCCTCAGCGACTTATGCCAACCTCATCAGTGAACTCATGCGCCTGAGATTGAGCGACAGACAGACAAGATCCCATTCACCCTGCACCGCCTGAAGGCCCCGCAAGCCGAACTGCCGGAAGCCCAGGACATTCTTGATCCAGCCATTCACCGCCTCAACCATGTGCTTGTGCTGAGCGTAGACTGCTCGCCCCTCCGCCGTGGTAAGCTTCTCCTCCATGCGGGCCGTCGCCGGGTACCGGCTCGCGTTTATATCTCCGGTTTTTTTGCCTTCCCGGCGCAGCGAGACGTAGCCATCTATGCCTTTTGTCTCCAATGCCTGCAAGTCTTCCTCTTTGCGATAACCCGCATCAGCCAGACATTGGCCTGGGTAACTTCCCAGAGTTTCTTTTACCTCGCCCAGCAGCGGCACCAGACAGCCGTTATCACTGGGGTTGTTACCCTGGCGGTTGCCCACGATGATCTGGAACTCGCCATCCACGGCCAGTTGGCCGTTATAGCATTGCTGGAACCCATCATTCGTTTTCATGATCCGGCTTTGGGGGTCGGTAAAGTTACTCTGAGCCTTGTCCTCCGGAACTCCATAATCTCTCTTGAAGTTCCGGCCACCCTTGGGTGAGCGGCGATCATCGTCTGGATGCCGGCCTTTGGCCTCATCTTGCGTTTTTTGATCCGCTTCCAGTTTCTCCTTCGCTGCCCGGATCTTGTCCAGCCGCCCCTGACGGTGCTGAAGCTCTTCGGGTAACTCGTCGCCCCGCTGATCCGGGCCAAACTGTTGGTCTTCCGATTCATCCACACGGCGAGCCTGGCCACAAAGCTCATCAACCTCTTTTGACAGACGGGCTTCTTCCTCCCGCATGCGGTCATAGCTCATGGCCTTGTGCTTACTGGCGTTGGCCCGGACCTTGGTGCCATCAATCGCCAGCGTACCGAGAGTAACCAATTCCGCTTCCTGGGCGATCCGGACCACCTGAATAAATACGGCCTTGAACGCAGCCAGGTGTTGCTTGCGAAAATCGCAGATAGTGCGGTGTCTGGGGAAATTGCCAGCCGCCAGGACCCGAAGGGCGACATCTTCTTCCAACTTCCGGGCGATCTTTCGTGATGAAAACACGCCGGTCGCGTACGCATAGATCAACACCTTCAACATCATCCGCGGATCGAAAGGCGAGTTGCGCCGACCGCTCCCTTCATACCGGGCGTAGAAGGCACTCAGATCCAGTTCCTCGACCACGTCACTGATGAAATAGGCCAGATGCCCTTCGGGCAGCCACTCGTTCAGGCTCGGGGGAAGAAGCAGTTCCTGATCAGGTGAATAGGGGCGGAAGGTGGTTCCCATCGGATTCTCCGGTGCTGAAGAATTTTTACGTATTATGCCAGAAGGTGGCTCCTGCCGCGCAGACTCCTAGCATAGGCCGGTAACAAACTGTCGAAACCGGCAAGAAGTCCCATTGTGGCAGCTCCTTGTATAAGGCGGCGCCTGGACACACCTGCATAGAAATGTCTATCGCTCATAGGTTGCTCCTAAAACCATGTATATACAGCTTCTCGCGTTCGTGGCTCGATTGTTGACGCTACCCGGTGCAACTGAAATCAAACTGAAAAGTCGACCGGTAACCCCCCATTTTTAACGGGTTGCTGTTTTTCTGGGGAGTTGCCGTTACTGGTACAATCCATGGCAGACTGGCGAAACTTTCCCACCTCGAAAAACGGCGCTTAC
This sequence comes from Halomonas sp. MES3-P3E, assembly GCF_002836035.1. NCBI lineage: Bacteria > Pseudomonadati > Pseudomonadota > Gammaproteobacteria > Oceanospirillales > Halomonadaceae > Halomonas > Halomonas sp. MES3-P3E. The sequence goes on from NZ_PJBT01000046.1 coordinate 2,276, forward strand.
AAATGAAAATTCTGATTGTTGAGGACAATGCGGTACTTGCCAAAAGAATATCGGACTGGCTTGCGCAGGCGCACTACACAGTCGATATCGCCAAAACCGGCAAAGAAGCGGACTCGTTGATTGAAACAAGCTCCTACCAGGCCGTTATTCTCGATATCGGACTGCCCGATGAAAATGGACTGTCTTTAATGCAAAGATGGAGAAAAAACGGGAAAAAAGAGGCCATCCTTATTCTGACCGCACGCTCCAACTGGACTGAGAGAGTAGAAGGGTTGAACGCGGGTGCCGACGATTACCTTCCCAAACCGTTTGAGTTTGATGAACTGAAAGCCCGGCTCAGTGCGATTATCCGCAGAAAGGACGGCAGAACGACAGACCAGATCAGCGTCGACGGATTTCATCTCAACGCCACCTACCGAACGCTTACCACGCCCGACCAGAAAGAGTTCAGACTGACAGCTACGGAATTCCGCCTTTTGCAGTGTTTCCTCCGTTCACCGGACCGGGTGTTTTCCCAGGACGACCTGGTTGAAACCCTCTACAACATAGAAAGATGCCCCACCAGAAATGTTGTTCAGGTCTATATAGCCAGGCTCAGAAAAATAATAGGGGGCAATAAAATCAAGACTTTGCGTGGCCAGGGCTACTTCTTCGAAAAAGATCCTAACCGCTGAACGCCCGAGTGAACCAACCAGGTTAAAATATGTCTGCTCCGAAAAGTATCCGCAGAACAGCCATTCAGTATGGGGCTGTTTTCAGCCTCGTATATTTTACTCTGATATTCTTTTCACACACCTACGTGATAAAGCAACTATCGGACGAGTCCAGGAAGCAACACCTGAACAAAGAGCTGGGAAACTTTCAGGCAATCATTGAGGCTGAATCCCCCACAACCGACGACCTCAGCAACATGATCAATCAGTTTGAAATGCTTCTGGGGCATGCCATCGTCATCGAAACGGCTAGCGGAAGCGTCCTGGCGAGCCCGAACTTTGACCAGAGCCAACTGCAGGGCGCTGCAGAGAAGCCCGAGGGTTTCATCCACATAGCGCAGGGTGCGAACACGCTTTTCGGGCTCAAACGCATTTTCTCCGCCAGTGAAAAACTGGCCTCAATCACCGTTCTTGAAACCGAGGGGGCGCTCTCTGAACGACCGCTGAAGGCCCACCTGACATTGCTCGGTGCCTCGGCCGTTCTTCTGGCGATACTGCTGGCACTGATTGGAACCACCACACATCTGACGTTAAAGCCCATCAGTAGGATAAAAGAGGACCTGAGACGGCTCCAATCCGGGAAACAAAGTCGTCTGAACCCTCACGTGCCGGAAGAGTTTCGTCCGCTGATCCGGCAGCTCAATGATTTGCTCGAGCTGTCAAACCGGCGGCTGGACCGCCACCGCCGCCTGAATTCCGATCTCTCTCACCTGGTCAAAACCTCTATTTCTGCCAATCTTGCCATTTTGTCGGATATCGATACCTTGCCTCCGTCCCGGGAGGATGTTGTGTTTATGGCCTCTAACTTGCGGGAGCTTGACAAATCCCTGAAATACCGGATGAGCAAAGCAGACATATCAGGCAGACAGATGGGACGGACGTGCATGCCGGTTGAAATCACGGCAAGTGTCATCACCGTTATGGAAAAAATCTTCCCTGACACGGTTTTTCGCCTCCACACCAACTTACCTGAAAACTTCAGCTGGCCAATGGAGCGACAGGATCTTTCAGAGCTACTTGGCAATTTACTCGAAAATGGCGGGAAGTGGTGCCAGACAACCGTCGACGTTACAATCGCCCGCACGTCATCAGGACTCTCCATAGAAGTAGCGGACGATGGCCCCGGAATTTCTCCCGAGGCGGCAGCCACTGTCATGAACAGGGGTACCAGGCTGGATGAAACGGTCGCCGGTTTCGGGCTCGGATTGTCCATCGTGTCCGAGATTGTCGAAGACAACCTCGGACAGATGAACATGGGTACCTCAAAAAACGGAGGAGCCAGCATTGTCATTCTACTGCCACTTCCGGATTAGAAAACCTCCAGAAAGGCAACCGTCGATGACGCAGCGCGGCTTCTCCCATTTTTTACCGTTGGATATCACTCACCTTGGCTCTCGAAAAGCGACCGAACAGAACCGGCAAAACAAACAGCGTCAGGAAAGTTGCGGTGATAAGGCCGCCAACAATCACGCTGGCCAGTGGCTTCTGGATTTCAGCACCCACGCCCGTCGACAACAGCATCGGTATCAAACCGAGTGCCGAGGTTATTGCTGTCATCAAGACAGGACGTAAACGGGAGACGGCACCTTCAAACACCGCGGCATCCATGCTCAACCCATCCTGTATTCGCTGATTGATGCTTTCGACCATGACGACCCCGTTAAGCACCGCCACACCAAACAGTGTGATAAATCCAACGGAACTGGGGACTGAAAGGTACTGGCCGGAAATCCAGAGCGAAAAGACGCCACCAATGACAGCAAGCGGCACGTTGACAAGGATTAACAGTGCCTGACCAACCGAACTGAAAGCAAAGTACAGCAACAGCGCAATCAGGCCCAGAGATACAGGGACCACAATGGTCAATCGTTTCTGAGCTCGCTGCTGGTTTTCAAACTGACCACCAATATCCACCGAATAGCCGGGGGGAAGGTTCACTTCTGACGCGATAACATCCTGAATATCGGCAACCACACTGCCCATGTCACGACCCTGCACATTAGACTGAATGACCACACGGCGCTGAACGTCATCGCGGCGCACCTGAGGCGGACCGGACTGAATAGAGATATCGGCAACATCACCAAGTCTCACCCAGGCTCCGGACGGCGCCTGTAACCTGAGATCGGCAATGGCATCCCGGTCTTCCCGGAAACGTTTGGCCAGACGCACATAGATATCATACCGCTCGTTGCCGTTGATGATCTGGCCCGCAGCGGCACCACCCAGTCCGTCCCGGACGACACTCATCACATCAGACACGGCGAGTCCGTACCGGGAGAGTGCCTGACGGTCTGGCTGAACCACCAACTGCGCTTCACCGGCAATCTGCTCCATGGCCACGTCCCGGGTCCCCTGAACAGTTCGGACCGCCGCTTCGATCTGTTGGCCTTTCTCGGCCAGCACCTTGAGATCCGGGCCAAAGAGTTTGATGGCCAACTGCGCGCGGACACCAGACAACAATTCGTCAACCCGAGTTGCAATAGGCTGAGAAAAGTTAAACAGTAGCCCCGGGTGCTGTTCGAGCTTCGCCTCAAACAGGGCCTGCAATTCATAGCGATTACTGGCGCTGGTCCACTCGGCTGTTGGCTTGAGGCCAATGTAGATTTCGATGTTGTTGACGGGCTCCGGATCGCCGCCTATTTCCGCCCGCCCCGCCCGGGACAGCGCGTAGGTCACTTCTGGAAATTCCATCAGCATGGCTTCCAGTTTTGGCGCCACTTCAAGCGCCGTATCAAGGCTTGATGAAGGGGCCAGGGTCACCCGGAGGTTAATCGTGCCCTCTTCCAGTTCAGGCACGAACTCCGTGCCGAGTCGTGGCACAACCAGCGCCGCCAGCACAACAAGAACAGCCGCCGCGCCAACAACCACGCGGCTATGCTTCAGTGACCAGGCAAGCCCCATGCGATAGAGCTTTTCCAGGGGTTTTAGAATGAAGCTTTCCCGCTCCCGGATACCCTTACGGAACATGTATGACGCCAGCGCGGGTACAACCACCAGAGCGACGATCACAGCGGACACAATGGCCAGCATGATGCTGATCGCCATTGGCTGGAAAAGCTTGGCTTCCACACCTTCAAAGCTGAATAAAGGCATGAAAACGACCAGGATAATCGCCGTCGCGAAAAAAATTGGTCGCGCCACTTCCCGGCCTGCCTCCTGCAGTCGAAGCGCAATGCCATGGTCATCGTGTGACGCGTCCAATGGGTCAGGGTCGTTTTTCACCAATTCATCCCGACGGGCGTCATGCTCAGCATCCGGATGCGTCAGATGTTTGAACATGTTCTCGACCATAACAACAGAGCCGTCCACCAGCATGCCAATTGCCACAGCAATGCCGCCCAGAGACATCAGGTTGGCCGAGAGACCGAACCAGGCCATGATCATCAGCGCAATACCGATAGAAATCGGTATAGAAAGCAGCACGAGCGTTGCTGCCCGAAGATTCATCAGGAACAGGGCAAGCACGATCGCAATAAACACAAAAGCCAACAGAAGTGCATTGGTCACCGTCTCTACGGCCTTGGTCACCAGATCCGCCTGGTTGTAATAGGGCTCAAAACGAACCCCACTCGGAAGCGCCTGATTTATGCGATCAATGCGGGCCTCGATGCCGTCGATGGTGGCTTTTGTGTTGGCCCCCATTCGTTTGAGTACAATGCCAGAAACCACTTCACCCAGTTGTTCAACCTGACCGGCTTCATCCTTCCGGGTCATGGTTACCGCACCCTGGCGAATTTCAGTGCCCAGCGCTACCTCGGCGACATCGTTCACTGTCACTGTAATGCCATCACTGGTTTTAACGGGCACCTGACGGATCTGCTCGAGCCCCTGCTCGCCATTACCCAGCCAGCCCATACCGCGAATAACCAACTGCTCCTGCCCGCGGCCCATATACCAGCCCCCAACATTGGAGTTGTTGTTCTCCAGGGCTTCCATGACATCGTTCTGTGATAAGTCATAGGACAGCATTCGCGCCGGGTTCAGGTTAACCTGGTACTGGCGGACCTCTCCGCCAAACGACAGGATTTCCGTAACCCCTTCAGCCGGTATCAGCAACAGTTTGACCAGCCAGTCGTGCAAGCTGCGCAATTCCATTGCGTCGTACCCCGAATCCGGGTCCGCTATCAGCAAGTACTGGTAGACCTGGCCAAGACCGGACGTATTCGGCCCCATTTCAGGCACCCCGACCCCGTCCGGAATCAGCTCCCGCGCGGCCTGCAACCGCTCGAAAACCAGTTGGCGCGCGAAATAGATATCCGTGCCCTCTTTAAAGACCACGGTGACACCAGACAACCCGGTTTTGGAGATGGACCGAACCTCCTCAACATCCGGCAACGCATACATCACCGCTTCAATGGGATAGGTGATCAGCTGCTCGACTTCCTCAGCCGCAAGTCCGGGCGCCTCTGTATTAACAGCGACCTGGACGTTTGTAACGTCGGGGAAAGCATCAAGATTCAGTTTTGGTATCTGAAACGCGGCCGTGGCGATAAGCACTGCAAGCGCAATAAGAACCAACAGGCGGTTCTGAACCGCCCAGTCGACAACTCGGTTGAACATAATGACTCCCGGAATCAGTGGTTGTGCGGATCAAAGCCGCCTTTGGCAATTTCAGAGGCCACAAAAAATGCGCCCCGCAAAACGACTCGTTGGCCCGCAGCCAGGCCGGAAACCTCACGGAGCCCGCCAATTGAGCGGCCCAGTTCCACTTCCACGGGTTCATACTCGCCTTCGGCCTCTTCCACATAGACCGTCCAGTCGCCGTCCGCGCCACGCATCAATGCAGTCTCCGGCACGGCAAGCACCGGCTCGCTGGTCTTAAAACGAAAATACACATCTGCGAACATTCCTGGATGAAAACGATCTTCAGGATTGTCCAGCTCCAGCCTGACAATCCGCGTGCGGGTCACAGGATCAATGGTGTGGGCTTCCTGGGACACCGTTGCCACGCCCACACGACCCGCTGCCCTGACTTCGGCTTCCGCGCCCTTCTCTAGAACAATGTCGGAGCTTGCTGGCAGATGGGCTTCTACCCAAAGTTCACTCTCATCAGCAAGAGTCACCAGCGGCTGGCCAGCCTCAACTCTTTGTCCTTGCTCAAACTCATCGGTCAGTACTGCACCATCCACGCGAGCCCTGAGCATGTATTCACCGAGACTATCCACCCCGCTGGCCTTCAACGCACCAATGTCATCATCGTTCAGCCCGTAAGCAAGCAGAGTCGCCCTTGCTGCTTCAATGTTGGCTTTCGCTGTATTGAACCGCTGATCGCCAACCACGGAACGACCCAGCCCGCTGATTCGCTTCCATTCAGGAAAAGCTTTCCTGTAATCCGCCTGCGCCTGTGCCACCGTCTCACTGAACAGGGTTACCAGCGGCTGGCCCTTGGTTACGTGCTCACCCAGTTCCACGTGACGCCGCAGCACCACTGAGGCAACCCGGGGGGACACGTGATAGCTGGTATAGCCGTTGGTCAGCAGCTCACCGGGCGCGTAAATTTCATAGTCAACGCGCTTGCTTTCGAGGGTTGCTACTTCAATGCCGGCGAGCTCTTTCTGTTTGGCATTGATGCTTGCGGTAGTTGCTTTTTCCTCTTCATGCTCACCTTCTTCACCATGATCTTCCTTATGCTCGCCCTTCTCACCGGTGACTTCCTGATGATCGTCGCCACTGGCAGCATGATCATGACCGGCTTCCTGATGAGCATCTTCCTCTGCCTGTACAAAAGAAAGTGGGGCTGTAAGCAACGTCAATGCGAATACTGAAATCAGAGCTTTTTTCATAATGAATATCCAGTTTCCAGACTATTGTTGGAAGGGGGTGATCAGTTCGCCAGACTGACTCAAGAGCTCAATCAGACCCAGCTGCGCCTGCTTTTCCAGTTCAATACCGGTTTTCAGGCTCTCCGCGCGCTGGCCCAGCGCCTGGAGATACTCAGAGGTGGAGAGGTCGCCGACCTGCCACTGCTTCTCAAGCAAATCGGCACTTCGCTGTACACGCCCCTGGGATAGTTCTTTCCATCGACGGAGTTGCTTGTCGTATCGCTTCCAGGAAGCGCGAGCGCCTGCCAGGTCATATTGTCGTTTCCGGTAGAGCGCCTGAAACCGCGCTTCCGCCTCCAGAGCCCGTCGATTCGCAGCCCGGGTTTCAGCGCTGTAGTTATTACGGACGTTCAGAGGGATCGAGAACGTCAGGCCAACCAGGTTCTCACCGCCATCACGCCCTCCGCTCAGCCCGACCGTGGGAGATGCCGTCGCTCTGCGACTGACCACCTCGGCTTCGCTCCGCAGCACCTGCCACCTCGCGCGGGCAGCAGCAATTGACGGATGATCCAGCAAATTGTCGTTATCGACCCTGGAAGCAAGAGCCGGCCAAATGTGCCCGGGGATTCCCCCATCCTGAGGCCTCCAGTCCGGCAGACGTTCTCTAACTTGAGTTTCTGCTCGATCAACTGCGGCCTTTGCCTGGGCGACTTCGCTCAACTGACGGGATAGATTTAAAAACAGAAGCTCTGCGTCGGCACGCCCCAGATCACCTGCCTGCTGGCGCTGTTCAACCTGGTCCAGCAAGGCATCCAGGCGCTGCTGTTGGGATTCCGCAATTTCTTCGGCACGCGTCGCCGCGCGCCACTCGACAAGCGCAAACAGCGACTCGGACGTTTGTGCCAAAACCGCCTCGTTCAAATCAGCTTCAGCGGAAAGCCTGATCAGCTTTGCCTTGTCCTTTAGCGCACCCTGTTGATCAGACCAATCGATCGTTTGTGATAGCCCTGCCTCAAAGTTGTTTTCACTGCCCGTTCTGTCTGTTCCAACAGACAGCTCCGGGTTATACAGCGGTTGTTCGCTTGCCTCAGCATCCGCATCCCGGGCTGCCGCCTGCTCTGTCGCCGCCATGACATCCGGATGCTTGCTTATCTGGCCAGTGAGCCAATTTGTCCAATTCACAGTCTCCGCTTGACCGAACAGAGGAATAGACAATAGTACTGAACACAGCAACGCCCTGGGCGAGTGCTTGCTTGCCTTCATCGACTTTCTCCCGAAGGGGTAAATAGCCACAATTCATGGGCGCGAGGCGTCCATGACAAAGTAGGTAGAGGTGGAGATAGTAAGTGAAAAGGTTGAAATGAACTTGAATTTGGAAGGCATTAGCTCAGGGAACTTGAAAGTGCTCCTCAATAAGGGCGGGGAGAAGCGGCAACGCGACTCATGGCCACGATGCCGCCATCCAATCTAGGAAAAGCGCTGGTTTGATGCCGGTTGAAGTGCGCTCTCGTCGGTCGCACCATCGTCGATACGAACAGCCCGAACCAGGCGGGATACAAGCACCTTGCCGTCACCCGGGTGCCCTTCCTGGGTTCTGCCCGTTCTGACAATGAGTTCCACAACTTCACCAGCGACATCATCGGTCGCTACGTCTATTTCCAGCTTGACCATCTTCACTTTCTCCAGAGGCGACTCATCGCCGACCAGATGACCAAATTCGCCGAGAGACACGACAGCAATACTTGCCACCCCCTTAACTTTGGCCAGAGCATCAACCACATGCTCTGCCATCACTTCTCTGACATACGCTTTTATTTCATACATAAACCGTCTCCTGACTATCAGACTGAAACGTCACGACGTTCAGATGCAAACCACTGGTACACACTGGGCAACACCACCAGCGTCAGCAGCGTTGAAGTGATCAGACCGCCAACCACAACCGTTGCCAGTGGCCGTTGGACAT